>DASWRX010000365.1:0-12715 GCA_036402955.1 Thermoanaerobaculia bacterium | reverse complement strand
AGCCGGCTCGACACCGGCCGCCGCAAGCTCGGCGCGATCCTGGGCGACGGCGTCCTGACCGGCTGCAACTCGGTCCTCCATCCCGGCGTCGTGGTGGGCCAGGGGACGCAGATCTATCCGGGCGTGCAGCTCCGGCCGGGGATCTACCCGGCGCGGAGCATCGTCAAGCTGAAGCAGGATTTAGAGGTCGTACCGCAGGGGTAAAGCGCCCCCACTCCAAGCCCTCATCACCCCGGCCCTCTTCTCCCAGCCTCCCCCCCAAACCGCCGGGAGAAGAGGGAGTGGTTAGTCAAAAAAGAGAAGCGGTCTTGGTTTTAGCCCCCTCTCTCCCGGCGGGTGGGGGGAGGCCGGGAGAGAGGGGGTTGGGGGAGTGAGGGCCGGGCGGGGGTCTACAGCAACCCCGTGGGCCGCGGGAACGCCTGGGTCACCGAGGTGTCGATGATCGGGTGGCTCACCACCATGACGGTGCGGTCGTCGTCCGGCGGGGCGCTGCGGCTGAAGGCCTCGACACTGGCGAAGATGGCGTCCACCACCTCGCGGGCGGTCTCGCCCTGGTGCTCGCGGGCCACCTCGAGCAGGCGCTCGACGCCGTACTCGCCGAGCGGCCGGCCGTTCTCGTCGCGCCCTTGAGTCTCGCAGATGCCGTCGGTGTAGAAGACCAGCATGTCGCCCGGCTTCATGATCACGAAGCCGCGCTCGTAGGTGGCGTCCGGGAGCGGCCCGAGCACCGGCCCTCCCTCCTCCAGGTAGCGCACGGTGCCGTCCGCCGCGATGTGGAACGGCGGCGGGTGCCCCGCGTTGACGTAGATGAAAACGCCGTTGAGCTCCAGCTCGCCGTAGAACATCGACACGAAACGGCTGGTCAGCGTGCTCTTGTGGATGATGCGGTTCATCCGCTCGACCGTGCGGATGATCTTGAAGTCGCGCGCCAGCCCCATCCGCAGCCCCATGTAGATGTCGCGCACCTGGAGGGCGGCGGGGAGGCCATGGCCGGAGACGTCGGCGATGGCGAGGCCGAGGATCTTCTTGGTCAGCGGGATGTAATCGAAGAAGTCGCCACCCACCTCCTCCATCGGCTCGGAGCGGCCGAAGAAGTCGAAATTCCCATACTCCGGCTCGCGGCGGGGCAGGATCGAGGCCTGGATCTTGCGGGCCTCCTCGAAGATCCCCTCCATCTTGTCGCGGCGGATCTTCTGGTTGACGCTGTGGCGCAGGATGCCGAGCGAGAAGAGGACGTCGTCGCGGTCGTGGCCGGGGGCCACGTTGAAGGCGAGGATGTACTCCTCGCTGCCCACCTCGATGGCGGCGAACTGCTGCACCCCCAGAAGGTTCTCGAGGTTGCGGTCGATGTTCGGGTCCTCGGCGTCCATGTAGACGGTGCCGTCCTCGAGCAGGCGCTGGATCGGCGGATAGGAGGTCGGCACCTTGAGCCCCTGGGGGACCTCCTTGGCGTCGCCGAAGGTGGCCTGGAGGACGTAATAGGTCCCGCGGCGCTGGTAGAGACGGCCGCCGTAGATGCCCAGCTCGTCCTGGAACTTGTCGATGATGATCTCGAGCAGGGAGTGGATCGTCGAGCCGACGTCCTCCGCGCGGTCCATCGCCGCGACGGCCTGCTCCACCTTCTTCATCAGCCCCCGGTAGTTGACCGGGCGGACATCGGACGTGACCACGGGCGATCCTCCTGACGGTCCATTCTATCCGTTATTTCTATCCGTTATTGATCAGCGCCATCACGATCCGGTCCTGCGCGCCGTGAGCGTCGACGCGGCTGCGCTCGATGACGATCGAGAAGGCGTAGGACTTGCCGGAGACCGCCTTGGCATAGCCGGAGAGGGCCGAAACGCCGTTGAGCGTCCCGGTCTTGGCGAAGACGTTCCCGCGGTACGGAGGGGCCGCCAGCCGGCGCCGCCAGGACCTGGCCTCCTCTTCCCCGGCGAAGGGGAGCGATTGCGCGAACTCGGGTCCCGCGGGATGGAAAAACATGTGCCGCAGCAGCGTGGTGATCGCCCGCGGCGTGGCCTGGTTGCTGCGGCTCATCCCCGAGCCGTCGACCATGCGGACGCTGCCGGGGGCGGCGCCGATGGACTGGACGAACTCCTCGATGGCGCGGGTGCCGGCGTTCCAGCTCCCCTCGCCGCAGCGGGCGGCGCCGAGGACCTTGGAGAGGGTCTCGGCGTAGAAGTTCTGGCTGTGCTTGTTGGTGGTGTGGATGGCCGTGACGAGATCGCTGCGGTGGACGGCCACCCGCTCCCAGATGGCGCCGGGGAGCTGCGGCACCGGCCGGATCTCGCCGTCGACCGCGACCCCCTCCTCGGCGAGCGCCGCGCGCAGGCCGAGGCCGAAGTAGAGGACCGGATCGGGCACGGTCACCCAGGTCTCGAAGGGGCCGGAGCTCACGTCGATCGAGCCCTTGACCGTCAGCAGGTCGCCGGTGCGGCCCACGAACAGACGGGTGCCCCGGCGCTTGGCGGTGGTCACCGCGGTGTCGTCCACGCGGACGATCGGCACCGGCGGCACGGTCTCGACCACCGCGAGCCGGCCCGCGGGCCCCGGCCAGACCCGCACCAGGATGCAGTTGTCGCTGAACGCCAGGGAGGCGATCGGCGCCTCGTACCAGTCGGTGAGCTGGTCGCGCGGCCACTCGGGATGGATGCGCGTGGGCTCGAAGAGGCCGTCGGCGAGATAGAGATCGCCGGCGATCCGCTGGATCCCCTTCTGCCGCAGCGCCGCCGCCCAGGGACGGAAGGGGCCGTAGGGGTCCCCTCCGTACTCGCGGCCCGAGATCTGCGGATCGCCCGAGCCCACCACGCCGAGATCGCCGCGCAGGACGCCGCGGTCCACCGCTCCCCGCATCAGGAGACGGGTCTCGAAGAGGTACCCGGGCCCGAGGGCGTCCAGGGTCGCGGCGGTGGTGAACAGCTTGCTGTTCGAGGCGATCACCCGCAGCTCGTCGGGGCGATGGGAGAAGACCGTCTCGCCGGTGTCCAGCTCGACGATGTTGACCCCGAGCGCCCCCGAAGCCGCGGCCGTGCGGGCCACCTCGGCCGCCAGGGCCTGCTGCAGGGCGCTCTGCGCCGCGGCGAGGCCGGGAACAAGCAGATAGAGGGAGAGTACGAGCGAGAAGAGGGTGAAGCGGCGCATGGCCGCCTAGTCTAACCGGTCAGGCCTTCCGGATCTCCAATGGACGAATGCGGCGGTCCAACTCTGCGTAGGACGAGCGGAGCAGCCCTCGCATATCGTCGAACTCCTGTGCGACCTCCGCCTTGAAGGTATCCATCTGCTCTCTCGTTCCTGTCACCCCTTCGGCAACCAGATGGACCTCGTCCCGCAAGCCTTCGACGACCACATGAACCTGCCGGATCTCTTTGTCCACACGATCGAAATTCTGGGAGGTCTCTTCACGGAAGCCCACGAACTCCTCGCGAAGACCCGTGATCTGCCGCGTGGTCTCACGGAAGCGCTCGTCGATATTGGAGAAGCGCTCGTCAAGCTGTGAAAAGCGCCCATCAAGGTAAGCGATCAGCTCCTGATCCATCCCTCAGCTCCTTGAGCAACATCGTGTCGATGCGCGACAGTCTACCATGGGCCGAAGCCGGTGCATGCGCTCTTTATCTCTTCTTCTGGTACGGCACCCCCAGCGCCCGCGGCGCCCGGGAATGGCCGATGAAGCCGGCGAGGACGACGATGGTCAGCACGTAGGGGATGATCTGGATGAACTGGACGGGAATCTGCGAGACCCCCTGCATCTGGATCGACAGCGCCTCGGCGAAGCCGAAGAGGAGGCAGGCGAGCATCGTCTGCACCGGCCGCCACTTGCCGAAGATCAGGGCGGCCAGGGCGATGAATCCCCGGCCGGCCGTCATGTTGCGGGTGAACAGCGACGCCTGGCCGATCGACAGGTAGGCGCCGCCGATCGCCGCCAGCGCCCCGGAGAGCAGCACCCCCGCGTAACGGAGGCGCGCCACGTCGATCCCCGCCGTGTCCGCCGCCTCCGGGTTCTCCCCCACCGCCCGCAGGCGCAGGCCGAACGGCGTGCGGTTCAGCACCCACCAGGTCGCCGGCACCAGCGCGAAGGCGAGGACGATCGGCGCCAGCGGCAGGAGCTCGCCGCGGGGGATCTGCGGCGTCGCGCCGGTGGATTCGAACAGCGCTCCGGAGAGCAGCGCCGGCACCCCGAGGAACAGGATGTTGATCGCCGTGCCGCTCACCACCTGGTCCGCCCGGTAGCGGATGCAGGCGACGCCGTGGATCAGCGCCACCCCCATCCCCGCCAGGACCGCCGCCAGCAGCCCCACCCAGGGGCTGTGGCTGTAGTGGGTGGCGATCGCCGCCGTGAAGGCGCCCGCCAGCATCAATCCTTCGAGAGCGATGTTGATCACCCCCGAGCGCTCCGAGAAGAGGCCGCCGAGCGCCGCCAGCAGCAGCGGCGTCGCCAGGCGGACGGCCGAGAACAGCAGCGCGACGAGGAGGTATTGGCTCATACCGGCTTCTTCGAGAGTCTCGCAAAGGGGCTGCGGAAAGGACCACGAAATACTGCCTCCGCCGCCACGAAGAGGATGATGATCGCCTGGAGCACCTGCACCAGGTCCTTGGAGACGTTCTCGGTGAAGATGTCCACGAACAGGCCGCCGCGCAGCAGCGCCCCGAACAGCAGCGAGGCCAGGATCACCCCCGCCGGATGGTTGCGTCCAAGCAGCGCCACGGCGATGCCGGTGAAGCCGTAGCCGGCCGAGAAGCCGTCGTAGTAGCGGTAGCGGTAGCCCAGCACCTCGTTGACCGCCACCATGCCGGCGAGCCCTCCCGAGAGGGCCATCGCCAGCACGATCTGCCGGCCGGTCGAGATGCCGCCGTACTCCGCCGCCGCCGGGCTCGCCCCCGTGGCCCGGATCTCATACCCCCAGCGCGTGCGCCAGAGAAAGAGATAGACCAGAAAGCAGACCAGCAACGCCAGCGGGAAGGCGAGGTTGAGCGGGATGCGCTCGGGAAACCCGGGCAGGAACCGGCCCAGCCGCGCGACGTGCGCGCCCTCGCCGATCGGCACCGTCTCCAGGATGGCGTCCCCCGGCTTCTTGAAGTGGTATTGCGTGAAATAGCTCGCCAGGGCGGCGGCGATGAAGTTCATCATGATCGTGGTGATGACCTCGTGCGCGCCGAACCGCGCCTTGAGCACTCCCGGAATCGCTCCCCACGCCGCTCCCGAGAGGGCCGCCGCCAGGAAGCAGAGGGGGATCAGCAGCCACGCCGGCCACCCCGCGAAGGCGATCCCCGTCCAGGCGGTGGCGAACGCCGCGATGATGAGCTGCCCCTCGGCGCCGATGTTCAGCAGGCCGCAGCGGAAGGCGACCGCCACCGCCAGGCCGGTGAAGATGAGCGGCGTGGCGTAGAAGAGCGTGTAGCCGATGCCGTCCGGCCAGGTGAGGGCGCTGCCGATCAGCAGCTCGTAGGTGCGGAGCGGGCTGTCGCCCACCAGCGCCACCAGGACCGCGCCGACCAGGAAGGCCGCCACGACCGCGGCCAGGGGGAAGAGGAGCTCGCGCAGGGCTTTCATGGTTGGCTCCCGTCAGGCCGCGGCTTCGCCGCCGGTCATCAGCAGTCCGATCTCTTCAGTCGACGCGCGCGCCGGGTCCACCTCGCCGACGATCCGTCCCTGGCGCAGGATCAGCAGCCGGTCCGAGAGGGCGGTCACCTCCTCCAGCTCCGAGGAGACGAGCAGGATGGCGCATCCGGAATCCCGCAGCTCGACCAGCCGGCGGTGGATGAACTCGATGCCGCCGATGTCCACGCCGCGGGTCGGCTGCGCCACCAGCAGCAGCCGCGGCGGCGGCTCGAGCTCGCGGCCCAGGATGAGCTTCTGCTGGTTGCCGCCGGAGAGCGACCGGGCGGGCAGGTCGAGGTCCGGCGGACGGACGTCGAAGGCCGCCACGATCGTCTGCGCCCGCTTCCGGATCGCCTTGCGGTCGAGCCACGAGCGCCAGGGACCGACGGCGACCGGCGGCCGTTCGTCCACCCCCAGAATGGCGTTCTCGGCGAGGTCGAAGTCGAGCAGCAGGCCGCGCCGCTGGCGGTCCTCGGGAACGTGGGCGATCCCCCGCTCCCGGCGCCGGCGCGCCGTGAGGGGAGTGACGTCCTCGCCGCCGAGCTCGATCGCGCCCGTGACGGCCCGGCGGTCCGACAGCCCGGCGAGGGTCTCGATCAGCTCGGCCTGGCCATTGCCCTCGACGCCGGCCACGCCCACGATCTCCCCGGCGCGCACCGCGAAGGAGACGCCGTCGAGCCGGCGGCGGCCGTCCGCGCCTCGCAGCGAGAGATCGCGCACGCGCAGCACCGGCCCACCCGGATGGGCCTCGGGCTTGACCACCCGCAGCAGCACGTCGCGTCCCACCATCAGACGGGCGAGCTCGGCGGCGCTGGTCTCGGCGGTCCTGCGATGGCCCACGACGCGGCCGTCGCGCATCACGGTCACCTCGTCCGAAATCTCCAGCACCTCCGAGAGCTTGTGGGTGACGATGACGATCGTCTTGCCCTGCGCCCGCATGCCGCGCAGGATGCGGAAGAGGTCCGCCACCGCCTGGGGAGCGAGCACGGCGGTGGGCTCGTCGAGGATCAGCAGCCGCGCCTCCCGGTAGAGCGCCTTCAGCAGCTCCACCCGCTGCTGCTGACCGACCGAGAGGGTCTCGACGCGGGCTTCCGGATCGATCTGCAGGCCGAAGCTCTCGGAGAGTGCGCGGACCCGCGCCCCGGCCGCCCGCAGGTCGAGCGCCAGAGGTCCACCCGGCTCGACGCCGAGGACGATGTTCTCGGCCACCGTCATCGTCTCGACCAGCATGAAGTGCTGGTGCACCATGCCGATCCCGAGGGCGATCGCGTCGTGGGGGCTCTGCAAATCCCGCGGCGCGCCGTCCACCACCACCTCGCCCGCGTCGGCCCGGTAGAAGCCGTAGGCGATCCGCATGGCGGTCGATTTGCCGGCGCCGTTCTCGCCGACGATGGCGTGGATCGTCCCCGGCGCCACCGTGAGGCTGACGCGGTCGTTCGCCAGCACGTCGCCGAAACGCTTGGTGATGTCGCGCAGCTCGAGCATGGGAGTGTGGTCCGGGAGGCGGGCTACTTCGCCATCGCGTCGGTGACCTTGATCTCGCCGCGGATGATCCTGGCCCGGGCGGCCTCGACCTGGCGGATCACGTCAGGGGGGATGAGCCTGGCGTTGTATTGGTCCATGGCATAGCCGATGCCGTCGTTCTCCAGACCGTAGACGTGGATGCCCCCCTTGAAACGGTGATTCACCATGTCGCCGACGATCTGGTACACGGCGTTGTCCACCCGCTTGACCATGCTGGTGAGGACGTACCCCGGCTTGACCCAGTTCTGGTTGGAATCGACGCCGATGACGAACCTGCCGTACTGCTCGGCGGCGTCGAAGGCGCCCAGCCCCGAGTTGCCGGCGGCGGCGAAGATGACGTCCGCTCCCTTGCCGATCTGCGCCACGGCGAGCTCCTTGCCCTTGCCGGGGTTGTTCCACGCCGACTCGGTGACCCCCACGTAGTTCTGGATCACCTGGATCTTCGGATTGACCGCGCGCGCCCCCTCCTCGTAGCCGACCTCGAACTTGTGGATCAGCGGGATGTCCATCCCGCCCACGAAGCCGAGCACGCCGGTCCGCGACTTGTGGGCGGCGATCATCCCCACCAGGTAGCTCCCCTCGTGCTCCTTGAAGATCAGCGAGGCGACGTTGGGCAGATCGCTCACCCCGTCCACGATGGCGAAGTTGATCTTCGGGTAGTCCTTGGCGACCGCCTCCACGATCGGCGTCTGGGCGAAGCCGATGCCGATGACGAGGTCGTAGCCCACCTCGGCGAAGGCGCGCATGGCGGGCTCGAGCGAGGAGGGATCGCCCGGCTCGGCGTCGCGCAGCACGATGGGGAAGTCCTTCGCCGCCCGCCGCACGCCCTTCCAGGCCGCGGCGTTGAACGACCGGTCGTCCTTGCCCCCGCTGTCGAAGACGATGCCGACGTGGATCTTCTTGGGGTCTTCCGCGGCGTAGCTCAGGTCCCGGCAGCCGGAGGCGACGGCGCTCAGGGCGAGCGCGAGGCAGAGGCCGAAAACCCAGGAAATCTTGGCCCGCATGATCGTGCTGGGGAGGGTATCCCGGAGGATGGGGACAAGGCAAGGCGCGCCGATATTCGCCGACGTTGGCCCTGCCTTTGCAAAGTACCCCTGGCGTGAGAGGTCCGATCCCGCAGTCCAACGACAACTAGGAGATATACCTCATGAACGACGACAAGAAATACTCCACCACGGGCAAGACGGCCACGGCCGAGCTGGATCCCACCGTGAAGCATGACGCGAACCTCGATCCCATCACCGGCGAGCCGGGCGCGCATCCGGTGGGCACCGGCGTCGGCGCGGCCGGCGGCGCGGTGACCGGCGCGGCCATCGGTGGCGCCGTCGGCGGCCCGGTGGGCGCGGTGGTCGGCGCGGCCGTGGGCGGCGTCGCCGGCGGCCTGGCCGGCAAGGGCGTCGCCGAGGGCGTCAATCCCACCGAAGAGGATGCCTATTGGCGCAACAACTACTCCACACGCCCCTATGCCGCGAACCGTTCCTACGACGACCTCGCCCCCGCCTACCGCTATGGCTGGGAGTCGCGCGGCCGCTACGCTGATCGCAAGTTCGATGACGCCGAGAACGACCTCCAGCACGGCTGGGAGCAGGCCAAGGGCAAGTCCCAACTGGCTTGGAGCGACGCCAAGCACGCCGTGAAGGACTCCTGGCACCGCGTCGAGAACGCTGCGTCCGGCGACCGCAACCGCTACTAGGTCCGGCGCGCTTTCACGGAGCCCGGGAACGGTCCGCCGTCCCGGGCTCTTCGCTTTTCTGGCGTGACCGTCATGGCCTCTGGTTTGCAAAAGTGTAGAGCGAAGGAGGACGCAATGAACGAAGAGAGAAACTCAACCTCCGGCAAGACGGCCACGGCCGAGCCGGCCCATCCGGACGACTCCGGCCGCGGCACCACCGCCGGGCTCGGCGTGTTCGATCGCGTCAACGAGCTCACCGGCATGACCGGCTCCAGAGTCTC
This sequence comes from Thermoanaerobaculia bacterium, assembly GCA_036402955.1. Taxonomy (GTDB): domain Bacteria; phylum Acidobacteriota; class Thermoanaerobaculia; order Multivoradales; family UBA5704; genus DATARR01. The sequence continues at coordinate 3,642 of DASWRX010000365.1, read as the reverse complement.
CGCGGGCATGGGGGGCGCCCTGGACATGCCGAACCTGCAAAGCGACGTCCCCACCATCGCCGGGGTCAGCGACGCCACCCGCTTCACGGACGAGGACGACCGGTACTGGCGCGAGACCCACGGCTCCCGGCACTACGCCAACCCCGCCAGCAACTACGAGGAGTACCGGCCGGCCTATCAGTACGGCACCGACGCCGCCCACCGGTACCAGGGACGGAAGTGGGACGAGGTGCAGGGAGACCTGGAGAGCGGCTGGGACAAGGCCCGCGGGGAATCCAGCCATCCCTGGCACCACGTCAAGGACGCCGTGCGCGACGCCTGGCACCGCACCGAGCGCGCCCTCCCCGGCGACGGCCGGTAGCGGATCTCCCCGTTTCCATAGAATCGGGAGCCCGGGCGGCGACGCTCCGGGCTCCCGTCATTGTGACGGCCAACACGCCTAAGCTCAGTTGCGTTACCGCGGAGCGGGAACGTCGGCTGGAGCGCTTGGTTGGGCGCCAGGTCCGGGTTAGGCGTCGCGGCTTTCGTATGGAACTCACTGTCCCGGAAGTGGCTGCCAAAGTTCGACCTTGTTGCCCTCCGGATCCATGACCCAACCGAACTTCCCGTACTCGGAATCGTCCATCTTCTCCAGGACGTTACATCCTTCGTCTCGAAGCGCCTGAAGTAGAACGGCCAGGTCTTCGACGCGATAGTTGACCATGAAGGTCGACTTGCTTGGCGCGAAGTGCTTACCATCATCGGCGCCGATGGACCACGCGGTCGTCCCCTTTGTCGGATTGCCCGCTGCATCGGTCCAGTCGAACGCGGCGCCTCCCCATTCCTGGACGTCAATTCCCAGGTGCTGCTTGTACCAAGCGCATAGCGCCTTAGGATCCTTGGCGCTGAAGAAGATTCCTCCGATACCTGTGACTCTCTTCATCTAAAGCCTCCGAAGCACTGTGAAGTTGAAGCGTACTGGGTTTGCGACGCTTAACCGACTTGGAAGCTAACCGCGCGGCGAGCGTGCAGAGCGCGGTTGCCGTCCGGTGCAGCGCTCAGTGTTGGCCGTCCCTCTTCATGACTATCCGATATTTGCGTGCGTCCGTGTATAACTTCTATTCCTGATCAGGAATGACCCGGACACTTCCACAGCGTTTGTACCCTGCGCCCTCTCCTGTACCGCATGTACCGGCTGCTTGGTGCCAACCTCCTCCGCCGGTCTTGCACTGTGAGTTAGCCCAGGTTCCATACGTCACAACCCATTTGCCATCGACCGTGTAGTTAAGATGCGTCACACCGTCACTGTCGTCACCAACGTGTTGGCAAGCTATTACCTTACCAGTGCAATGCTCCTGTTCGTCGCACGTTCTAACGCGTGGACTTTTCTTTGGCAAGACCACCGGCCGCATCGGCTGGGCGTTTGTAAATGCCATCTGGATCGCCACTCGCTTTTCCCCCCTGGTACAATTAAGTATCTTGTCCAGCTCGAATACCGTATTCTTAGTTGGAGACCAGTGGCAATTCACGTTCGTTTGCATGAATTGATCTATCCTCACGGCTGTTGTACCTACCGGCTGGTAATGGATCCTCAGCGTGAAATCGGTTCCGTCGTATTCCGTAATTGTAGCGGCGGCAGGACTCGACGAGTAGTTAGTGGAATCCTGACGACATGCCTTCCAAGCCTCTATTGCATTCGGTGCGAATCTGCTCAGCGCACTTGACAGGAAAGTGCTAGCCTCTTGCTGGCTGAACTGTTCATTTCTAGTTGCGCAGGAGGAGCTGCGCCAATCTTCCACTTTCTTGGCATCGAAGTTCCCCCCAATTATACCTTTCAATTGTGGAATAGGTATGCTCGCAGCAGTGTCGATGCTAGCCAGGGTGGAGTTGCTATCTTCCTTGCATAGGAAGTCAAACACCGCTTTGCGATCGTCACTTTGATAGGATGTCTGAAGGCTATCATGGAGGCCAATGCGAAGAACCTCGGCACACGGGTCGCTCTCCTGTGCGTAGGCAGAGGTCGCCGCGACAATCCACGCTACCACGACTACAAGCCAGGTCTTCATGCAAATTCTCCTTTAGGTTCTTCGGTCAAGACATGCCTATCACTAAGTATGCAAACAGCATGGTGGTTATGAGAACATCTGCTTAGACGACCAACGGTGATGCGCTTCACCGGCGGACGGCAAAGCCGGCCGTCCGAGTGCAAGCGCCGTGTTAGCCGGCCCTCTCATGCTCCGCTCTGCTGATCCGAAACTCGCGCGAGAACGACGGATACCTGAATGCCTGGTTCACCAGGCCTTGAGAATACGCCGTGAGCCGCTCCCAGAGCTCGCGCGGAGTCATTGCTGTCGAAGTAGATGACGCCTGCGCCATGATCGAGACTTTGAGCTCGCCGTTTCGACCTAAACGAGTAGTCCCAAACGCTGGGCGCCACCTGAACCATAAAAAAGTCGTATTTCTGGTCGAGGTCGTGGTTGACCATTACCCCGTAGTAGCGATTGCCGACCTTACACTTAATGTAGACATCTTCGTGGGTCGTTACTCCGCTTTCAAAACTGGTTTTGGCCGCCCAATGTCCACAAAGATCTACCTCCGATACCGGCGGGCTCTCCTTTAAAGAGAGACCAAACTCTCTTCGAAATTGCATGTTCGCACGTTCAATCTCGGTCATCAGGTTAGGTGGAAACAGTCCCACCTCGATGCCGTGCTCGCGGAGTCGAAGCACACCATTGCCAAGGATATACGGATTAGGGTCGAGCATTCCGATCACTACGCTGGCTATTCTTTTGCTTATAATGAGGTCAGCACAAGAGGCCTTTGCTGCGCCATTCCGATCGACTCCGCGAAAGGTACACGGCTCGAGCGTAGTGTAGAGGACCGCTCCCGCGGTTACATCTTCACCAAGTCTATCGAGCAGCAGGTACTCAGCATGTCCCACCAGCGTGTGCTCCTGCGAAAGGAACTGGTCGCCGCTGACAAGAACCGCGCCCACGAGAGGATCACTAGCACCATGGGTAGCTGACCGCCACATCGCAGCAACGGCCTCTATCATCGCGTCTGTATTGTTCACTGTTCTCGCACTCGCCTATACCGGATAACGATATGGAATTCAGCGGCGAGCGAAGCGAGTCCGCTGCATGACGGGTTAGGCGACCGCGCAGTGACCGTCCCGAGTGCCTTGACACCGGACGGCGATGGCGCGCCCTCCGTGCGCGGCAAGAGAAAGTAGTTGACGCCGCCAAGCCGCCTCTTCACGAAGCGACCCGCCGAGCGAGCAACGCCCGGACCGCGAGGATAGCCGAGAATGCGCCGTTCACTCCGAGGAAATAGAGAGTCCAGATGAAGAGCAGGGCACCGCTCTTCTCGAGAAACTCCGAAGGCAATCCATGCCGCATGTGCAGAGGGAGCATTCCGGCTGCCATTACGCCGCCAAGCAGCATGATTATCTTGCCCGCTGCGCGTTCTCGCAGCAGCACTGCGCCGCAGACAACGACGAGCAGGATCGCGACGCCGACAAGATGATTGAGCCCGGCGCGATCGAACCCGAACACGATGTCCTGTGAGATGTGCAGCGTAAGCAAAAGCACAGAGAGTATCGAGGTCACACTCAAGAGATCGTTCTGCTTCACGGGAGGCGCTCCTTGGAGGTAAATGATATAC
>DASWRX010000364.1:0-27794 GCA_036402955.1 Thermoanaerobaculia bacterium | reverse complement strand
GCCAGTGGGCGATCCCTACTTCGGCGGCGAGGGGCCGGAGCGCTCGACCTGCACCTACTGCGGCGGCTGCATGGTGGGCTGCCGGCACGGCGCCAAGAACACGCTCGACAAGAACTACCTCTGGTTCGCCGAGAAGCTCGGCGCGGAGATCCTCCCCGAGACCCTGGCGACCGGCCTCGAGGAGGACGGCCGGGGGGGCTGGCGCCTCCACACCCGCGCCTCCACCGCCAAGCTCTTCCGGCGGAAGCGGACGATCCGGGCCCGCGGCGTGGTCCTCGCGGCCGGCGCCCTGGGTACCACCGATCTCCTCCTCAAGTGCCGGGACGAGGGGAAGCTCCCCCGCCTCTCCCCCGCCCTCGGCGGCTACGTGCGCACCAACAGCGAGGTCATCTGCGGCGCCACCGCCCGCTCGGGGGACACCGACTACTCCCGGGGGATCGCCATCGCCAGCAGCTTCCACCCCGATCCGGACACCTGCGTCGAGGTCGTGCGCTATCCCAAGGGGTCGGACGTGATGAGCTTCCTGGGCACGCTGCTGGTGGACGACGGCAGCCGCCTGACGCGGCCGATGAAGTGGGTGGCCACCTGCCTGCGGCACCCGATCGACTTCGCGCGCACCTTGAGCCCCTTCGGCTGGGCGAAACGCTCGACGATCGTGCTGGTGATGCAGAACCTCGACAACTCGCTCCGTCTGGAGCGCGTCCGGCGCTGGTTCTGGCCGTTCGTCAAGGGGCTCACCAGCCGCCGCGACCCCGGGCAGCCGGCGATCCCCGCCTACCTCCCGGTCGCCAACCAGGCGGCCCGCCACATCGCCGGGCTCACCGGCGGCTTCCCCTCGAGCTCGATCAACGAGGTGGTGCTCAACGTCCCCACCACCGCCCACATCCTGGGCGGCGCCGCGATGGGGACCTCCCCCGCCGACGGCGTGATCGATGCCCACAACCGGGTCTTCGGCTACGACAACCTCTACGTGGTGGACGGCTCGATGATTCCCTCGAACCTGGGGGTCAACCCGAGCCTGACGATCACCGCCATGGCCGAGCACGCGATGAGCCACATCCCCCTGAAGGAGCCGGAAAAGGGATTGCGGCACCTGCCCACGCAGGCCCGGGCGGCGGGCTTCGCGCCGGCTCCCGCCTCGGCCCGAGTGCGAGAGCTCTCCACTAGCGAAGCATCCATCCTGGAAGGGTGAGAAAGAACAGGACGTAAAAGCAGAGGAGCGTGCGCATGGCCCCGCATAGCCGCACCAGGCGGCGGTCGTCGAGGCAGCGGTAGCGCCGCCCGATCAGGAAGCGCATGAGTGCGAGATCCCCGTGGAAATTGCTACCCGCGGCGAGGGCCGGCCTCCCCAGCGCGTCATAGAGGAGCGGGTGGCGCCGGTTCAAGCTCGCGCAGAGATGCGAAGCCATGAGGCACCATGCCAGCAAGGACGACCAGTAGACGGCGAACAGCACGGGAAATAGACTCACGCTGAGCAGACCCCCCCGTAGACAGTATCCTGTCCCGCGCAAATGGTTTCTTCGACAACGAAGTGCGCAAAGGATACGCTAGGAAGGGCGGGAACTCAAGCGGATCTCCTGTCAATTTATAGTTGTTTCCCGGGACCTCACCACCTTGAGGCCGAACACCACCAGCGCCAGCGAGACGGCGATCAGGGAGAAGCCGCAGACGCCGGTCCATCCCGCCAGGCGCCAGCTATAGGCCCCGAGCAGCGAGCCCGCCGAGCCGCCGATGAAGTAGCAGACCATGTAGAACGTATTGAGCCGGCTCCTCGCTTCGGGATCGAGCCCGTAGATCCGGGTCTGGTTGGCGACGTGGCCGGCCTGGACGCCCAGGTCGAGCAGGATGACGCCGGCGATCAGCCCGGCCAGCGTCTTCCCCGTCAGCCCCAGCAGAACGTAGGCGAGAAAGACGGCTCCCAGCGAGAGGCCGAGGGCCACGCGGGCCCCGTGCCGGTCGGTGAGCCGCCCGACGACCGGGGCGCCGGCGGCGCCCGCCGCGCCGATCAGGCCGAAGAGCCCCGCCACCTGGCTGCCATAGTGAAACGGCGGCGTCTCCAGCAGGAAGACGAGCGTGGTCCAGAAGGCGCTGAACGCGCAGAAGAGGATCGCCCCATACAGCGTGGACTCCCGCAGGGCCTGATGCTCGCGGACCAGCGCGGCGATCGACCGCAGCAGCCCGAGGTAGGACAGCCGGGCCGTGGGCTCACTCCGGGGGAGGAAGACCTGGACCAGCACGGCGAGCCCCAGCATCATCGCGGCCGCCAGCCCGTACACGGCGCGCCACCCGAAATGGGCGCCGAGAAGGCCGCTGACCGTGCGCGCCAGCAGGATCCCGAAGAGCAGCCCGCTCAGGACCGACCCCACGACCCGTCCCCGCTGCGGCGGCGGCGCGAGGTGAGCCGCGAAGGGGACGAAGATGTGGACGGTCGCGCCCGTGGCCCCCACCAGCAGGCTGGCGAGGCCGAGCCATACCGCGTTCGCGGCCGTGGCGATGAGGACCAGCGAGGCCGCCGATCCCAGCAGCAGGAGCGTGATCAGGCCCCGCTTCTCGCGCGTGTCTCCCAGCGGCACGAACAGCAGCATGCCGAGCGCCGTGCCCACCTGGGTCAGCATGGCGACGCCGCCGGCCTTGGTGACGCTGAGGCCGAAGCTGCGCGCGATGTCCGCCAGGAGCGGCTGCGCGTAGTACGCGTTGGCCACGATCGCCCCGACGCTGACGGCCATGAACCGGATCGTGGCCGCCGGCAGAACCGCCTCCCTGGCTCGTACGTCGCCGTCAGAACTCACTGCTCGACCCACCGCCGCCGAACTCTCCCCCACCGCCCGTGAATCCCGGCTCCTGGTGGAGCGGCCGCGCCTCCGGCGAAAGCGAGAGGACGGCGGCGCCGGCTTCGAGCAGCCGTTGCCGGCGGAGGTCCTCGAACAGCGGCTCGGCGGTGAAGCCGTGGCGCTCCTGGTCCGGCCCGGAATCCAGGTAGCGTCGCAGGGCGAAGACCGCGATCATCAACAGAGCGCCGGAGGCGGTGAGCAGCGCCCACAGCGGCGCCAGGTGGACGTAGTGCCGGAGCGTGACCAGCGAGGCGATCCCCGACGCCACGCCGAGGAGCAGGAAGACGGAGCGGCGCGAACGGAGGCCCAGGATCAGATAGACGAGCGGGACGATCGCGGTCGCCAGAGTGAAAAGAATGAAGAGGACGCGGGGACCGCCCGGCCCTCCGCTCCGCCGGCCGAGGTCATAGGCCTCGATCCATCCCCTGTCGTACGAAACGAGGTTGACGGCCGCGTAGAGCCCCGCCAGCGCCACCGCGAGAGCGGCTTGGCACGAGGCCCGGTGCGCCGGAGGAAGGCGGGCCGATTCCGCGCCGCGGACGAGGAAGGGAGCGGCGAGCAGCGGCAGGACGATCCAGCCCCACCGCCCGCCGTGGAGGACCGTCAAGCTGCCGAGAAGCGCCGCCATCGCGGCGCCGGCATAGAGCGGATACTTCCACCACAGGGCCGCTCCGGTCAGGAGGAACGCGCCCACGAGCAGAGCGGCGCCGAGCGCGGGCTCTTCCTTCAGGCCGGCTTGCGTGAAGAAGAACCAGCCGGCGAAGCCGATCAGATAGCCGAGGCCGGCGAGCGAGGTAGCGGCCTCGATGCCGGTCCGCGCCCGCTGCCCGATCAGGCCTGCCGTCAGCGCCACCAGCGCGATCCCGAAGAAGAACAGCAGGCCGGCCAGGACACCCGCCGAATCCCTGCCCATCAGGGCCCAGGCGAACCCGATCGCGCCGTTGATCGAGATCAGCGTGAACAGGAAGAGCAGGACGCGGAACACCGGGCCGACCCGATGCCGGTTGTCCGGATAGGCGGCCTCGATCGCGGCGAGCGCCGCGCCGTCGATCGCTCCGGCCCTCTTCCAGCCCCGGGCGGCGGCGCGGATGGATGCGTTCCGGTCGGCCCGGGCGGCGTCAGCGGCGTCCGGCGTCACAGCGGCTCCCGCATCCGGCGCTGCGCCACGATCAGGCCGCCGATGACCAGCAGCGGCGTGACGAAGAACCAGAAGCAGCCCAGAGTCGCCACATCGATCCCCGCGAAGGCCAGGCGGGTCACCGCCGCATAGACCGCGACGACGCCATAGGCGAACAGCGGGAACCGCCGGCAGCGGAAAGCGCCCGCGGCGAGACCCGCGCCGGCGAGCAGGAGGGCGAGCGTCCAGGAACGCCAGCCCGGCTCCTCGATCCCCGACGCCAGCGAGACGAGGATCAGCAGCCAGCCCAGATGCGTGGCCACCGGCTCGAAGTGGGCCTTGCGGCCCGTCCGCGCGAGGACGAAGCCGAGGACCACGAAGAGCGCGCCGCAGGCGATCGCGTTCCAGCGCACTTTGTCCCCGGTGTCGAACCAGCCGTCCAGGAGCTTCGAGCCGAAGTGCGCCACCGAGACCCCGCGCCAGGCCGCGGAGGTCGACAGCGCCAGCGAGAAGACGACGCGCGAGTCGAAACGGAAGGCGGCGAGCGCCGTGAAGACCGCCACGATCAGCAGGTGCCAGGGCCAGTGGGCGCCGAGCGGCGTGAAGCGGACCTCGACGTAGGCCAGGTCCGCGGCGGCGAGGAGCACGCCGAGCAGCAGGACGTAGTCGAACGCCAGGTTCGGCGACGGCGCCTCGCGCCAGGAGAACGGCGGTGCCCCCCGCCAGACCCAGCCCAGCGCCGCCGCCGCGGCGAGGCCGATCGCGGCGGCGATCGTCACCGGCCCGAGCCGGTCGAGGTTCTCCTCGACCAGGAGCCCGACGCCGCCCATGACCAGCAGCACGCCCGCATAGAGGAGCGTCCGCAGCTCCCAGCAGACCGACAGCAGCTCGCCCCGCGCCACCCGCAGCAGGCGCGGCGCCTCGTCCGGCGGCAGGACGCCGGCTTCGACCAACTGCGGGATCGCGGAGGCGACGTCGGGATTCATGGGTGGTGGCCCCATCCTATCTCGTTCTGGAGCCCGGTTTGCTCCATTCCGTCCCGTCCCTTAGCATCACCCTCCCGCGATTCCGGTCCAGCCGGAGGCGAGATCGGAGGAACACCATGGCGACCGGACTCATCGACCTTCAACCGCTGCCTTCCGAGGAGACGGTGCGGCTCCATGCCGGGCACGCTCCCGTGGCGCTCGCCGAAATCGCGCGCGTCCTCGCCGCGCCGGGCCCATCGCCCGTCCTGCTGCTCGCCGGGCCGGCGGGGGGCGACCGCACCGTTCTGCTGCAAGTGGCGGCGCAGCGGGCGGGCGGCGGGGTCTCCGTGCTGCCCCTCGATCTCGACGGCTACGAGGAGGGAGGGGATCTCGCCCGCTTCGCCGAGATCCAGATCGTCAAGCGCGGCGAGCTCGGTGAGGCCACGCGGGAGCTCCTGCGCGCGGCGACCCTGCCGCTCCTGGCGTCCGTCCCGGTGTCGTCCGCCGGCGCGGCGCTGGTCTCCCTGCTGTTGCGGATGGACGATCCGGCCGCGGTCTGGAAGGAGCTGCCCGCCGCGACCGACGCGCGGCCGGCGCTCTCGGCGCTGCTGGCGCGCCAGAGCCGGGAGGGCCGGCTGATCCTGCACGCCGTCGTCGGCGACGCGCTCAACGATCCGCTGCGGCGCTGGTTGCTCGACGAGAGCCGCAAGAATCCCGGTCTGCTCCTGGCCCTCTCGTGCTCCCCCGCCGACGTCGACGAGCGGGTGGCGCCGCGGTCCGTGCGCCTGCGGCTCGATCTCCAGCCCCTGCCGGCCGGCGACCTCCTGGAGCCGGTCCAGGAGCTCCAGCACGGTCTCGATCTGGAGACGGCGGACCGCCTCCAGCGCTTCCTCGACCTCGCCGCCCTCTGCGGCGAGAACGTGCCCGCGGAGATCCTGTTCCACCACATGGAGCTGGAGGAGGAGGAGCGGGATGAGATTCTGGACGTCATCGACGAAGATCTGGTCGAGACCGAGGAGCTCCGGCTGTTCATCGATCACCAGTACGGCCACCCCTCGTTCCCGGGCCTGCTGACCTACGCCTTCGTAAGCCCGCGGCTCCGGCACGCCTTCCTGGAGCCCGTGCCGGAGGCCAAGCGCGAGCAGATGGCGGGCGAGCTGCTGGAGTTCCTGAACCGATCGGTCCCCATCCACACCCGCGGCATGGCCCTGCTGCGCCTGTCGCTCGCCGGCTATCTCCACAACGAGGACATGCGCCGGTTCTTCCAGCGCGAGCTGCGCGTCTGGATCGCCGAGGGGGAGGTCGCGGACCTCACGGCCGAGCTGGTGGACAGCCAGATCGGCGCCCGCGACCTGCTCGGCACGGCCACCCAGGCCATCGGGCACTGGCCGCCGCACTACCGGCTCGCCTTCCTGGACGCGGCGCGCCGGCATCCCGAGGAGCTCGCCGCCGCCGAGCGCGTGGAGCTGCACAACCAGCGGGCCGAGGCGTTGCGCGAGCTGCAACGGTTCCCCGAGGCCCTGGAAGAGGCGCGGCTCGCCCTGGAGGAGGCCCGCGCGGCGCACGGCCCGGAGCATCCCACGGCCGTCCGCGGGCTCAACCTGCTGGGCATCCTCCGGCGCGAGGCGGGAAACCCCTCGGAGGCCCGCCAGCCGCTGGAGCAGGCCCTCGCCCTCCACGGCCGGGACAAGGACGACGAGAACCTCGCCTCGATCCTCGCCAACCTCGGCCTGGTCCTCCGCGAGACCGGCGACGGCGAGACGGCCCGCGGGCACCTGGAGCGGGCCCTGGCGATTCACCGCCAGGTCTTCGGCGACGCCCATCCGATGGTGGCCAACGACCTCTCCAATCTCGCCGCCCTGGAGCGCGAGGCGGGGCGGCCGGAGAGGGCCCTGGAGTACCTCCGGCCGATCCTCGACATCGTCCGCAACCTCTACGGCGACGCGCACCCCGAGACCGGCCGCGCCCTCACCAACGTGGCGGGCCTGCTGCGCGAGCTCGGCGAGACGGGCGCCGCCCGGCTCCACATCGAGGCGGCCCTCCAGATCGACCGCCAGGCCTTCGGCGAGACCCACCCCCAGGTGGTCGCCGACCTCAACAACCTCGCCGTCCTCGAGCGCGAGCTCGGCGACGCCGGGGCCGCGCGCCAGCACTTCGAGCAGGCCTTCGCCATCGCTCAAGGCGCCTTCGGCGACGATCACCCATTGACGGTGCAGTTGCGGCAGGGGCTGTCGGAGGGGTGAGGCGCTGACGTCAGAGCGTCAGGCTGGTTCCCCGCCCCGCCGCCAGGGCCTTCCGGTAGACGTGCGCGCCGGAGGCGAGATCCTCCACCGCGATGCCCAGCGATTTGAACAGGGTGATCTCCTCGCCGGAGCGGCGGCCGGGAACCGTCCCTTCCAGGACCTCGCCCAGCTCGCCCAGGATGTGGTCGTCCGTGACCGCTCCCTCTTCCCGGGCGAGCAGGAAATCCCCGGCCTCGGCGAGCAGCGATTCCCGGCGGTCCGTGAACAGCCGGGAGCGCGCCACCGCCGCCCCGTCCAGCTCCCGCGCCCGGGGCGTGCAGGCGCCGGCAGCGTTGACGTGCGCTCCGGGCGAGATCCATTCCCCGCGCAGGACCGGCTCGGTCGCCGCCGTGACCGTGCAGATCAGGTCCGCCCCCGCGACGGCCTCGCGCGCCGAGGCCACCGGCTCCACCTCAAGGCCGAGCCGCTCCCCTTCCCGCTCGGCGAAGCTCCGGGCGCTCTCCGGCCGCCGGCTCCACACCCGCACCCGGCGCAGCGTCCGCACGGCGGCCATCGCGTCGAGATGGGTCCGGCCTTGAGCTCCCGAGCCGAGGATCGCCAGGTCCCCCGCCTCCGGCCGCGCCAGCGCCCGCGTCGCCACCGCGCTCGCGGCGGCCGTGCGGATGCCGGTCACCGCCGTGGCGTCCAGCAGGGCCAGCGGCCGGCCATGCTCCGCCTCGAACAGCAGGACCATCCCCTGGTGCGACTCCTCGCCGTGGAGATGGTTCTCCGGGATCACGGTGAGCACCTTGACCCCGGCGAGACCTCCGAGCATCCCCGGCATCACCGCCAGCAGGCCGTGGCGGTCCGGCATCCAGTGGGCGGAGCGCAGGGGCTGCACCGCCTCCCCCCGCGCCAGGGAGCGCAGCGCGCCCTCGACCACCTCAATGCACTCCGCCATGGGGAGGAGGGCTTCGACGTCCTCTCGATTCAGGTGCAGGAAGGGCATCGGGGAAGTGTACCCCGTTATATCCTTCCTCCCCTCAGGCCGCCGCCGGCCAGGAGGTCTCCATGACGTTCGTCTCCGATCTCGAGCCGCGCCCCCTCTGGAAGCACTTCGACGCGATCCTCGCCATCCCGCGCCCCTCGAAGCGCGAGGAGCGGGCTCGCCGCTACGTGATCGACCTCGCGGAGCGGCAGGGTCTGCGCTGGCGGCAGGACGCGGCCGGCCACGTGGTCGTCGAGAAGCCCGCCTCGCCCGGCAAGGAGGACGCGCCCGGCGTCGTCCTCCAGGGGCATCTCGACATGGTCACGGAGAAGAACTCGGGCACCGTTCACGACTTCGACCGCGACCCGATCGTCCCCCGCCGCGACGGCGACTGGGTGAAGGCCACCGGCACCACCCTCGGCGCGGACAACGGCATCGGCGCCGCCGCCCTGCTGGCCCTGCTGGAGGCGGACGACCTCGTCCACGGCCCCCTCGAGCTGCTCTTCACCGTCGACGAGGAGAGCGGCCTCACCGGCGTCCTGGCCCTCGACCCCGAAGCCATCGCGCTCCGCGGCCGCCGGCTCCTCAACCTCGACTCCGAGGAGGAGGGCGCGGTGACGATCGGCTGCGCCGGCGGCTCCGCCAGCATCCTCACCCTGCCCCTCGACACCGCGCCAGCTCCCGCGGGGACCACGGCGCTCGACGTGAGGCTCTCCGGCCTCAAGGGCGGCCACTCGGGGATGGAGATCCATCTCCAGCGTGGCAACGCCGTGAAGCTGCTTGCCCGCGCCCTCTTCGCGGCCGCCGAGAAGACGCCCGTGCACCTCGCCTCGTTCCAGGGGGGCAACAAGCACAACGCCCTCCCCCGCGAGGCCGCCGCCCGCGTCCTGGTCCCCAAGGGCGGCCGGGACGCCTTCGCCGCCGCCGTGGCCCAGGAGACCGCCGCGATCCGCGACGAGATCCGCTCTGCCGATCCGGACCTGAAGATCGAGATCGCCGAGGCCTCCGCGCCCGACCGGGCCTGGACGGCCACGGCGAGCCGCAAGGTGCTCGACCTCCTGAACGCCCTCCCCCACGGCGTCCTCGCCATGAGCGACGACATCCCGGGCTTGGTCGAGACCAGCCTCAACGTCGCGACCGTGATCGCCACCGGCAGCGAGCTCACGATCCTGATCAGCATCCGCAGCTCCGTCGACTCGGCGATGCGGGACACCAAGCGCCGGCTGCGCGCCATCGCCGAGTTGGCCGGAGGCGAGTCCACCGATACCGAGGGCTACTCCGGCTGGAAGCCCAATCTCGACTCGCCGCTCCTCAAGCTCTTCCGGAAAGTCCACGCAGAGAGCACCGGCCACGACCCCGAGCTGAAAGCCGTCCACGCCGGCCTCGAGTGCGGCGTCCTCGGCGAGAAGTTCCCGGGGATGGACATGATCTCCTTCGGACCGGTCATTCAGGGGGCGCACTCGCCGGATGAGCGGGTGGAGATCGGGTCGGTGGGACGGTTCTGGGGTTTGTTGGGGAAGGTGCTGAGGGAATTGGCCGGGGCTCACAGGTAGATTCAAAACGTTTTTCAGCGGAGTACCAGATCTGTCCCGGGCTTCCCCGCGGGGAACGCAATGGCGCGAGCGGCGAACGAAGCGTTCCCTGCCGTTCGCGGACCGTTCCCCAGGGTGAACGCAACGTTGCACCGGATGCGCAGGATGCAAAGGATCGTGCGGCTCACATTCCCCGCCCTGCGGGTAGCGTTCGGCGCGGGGAATAGCCCGTTCCCGGTCTTTCGAGGGACGCGAGGAGTGGGGAATGGAACCGGTCGGACGGCTCGCGTTTCATTCCCTCTGAGGAATGCTCCAGGACCGGCGAGGAAGGCGTTGGGAGAGACGGGGAACAGGCCGCGGGAAGGGGGGAATGGCTCCCGACGGGTGGGGAATGCGGCTCGCGGTCCGGCTCGAGGATCTCGTTCTTCGCCGCTCAGGGGCCATGTATCCACCCCCCGGTCAGCCGGCCGGCCACTGCAGGCAGATGACGTAGCCGTCCGGATCCGCGAACCAAAGCTGCTTCATGCCATAGTACGCGACCTTGGGCCTTTCGAGATCGATGCCCTTGGCGTGCAGGTAGTCGTAGGCGGAGTCCAGGTCACGGCAGCCGAAGAAGAGCGCCGTATCGCGGTGAGCGTCGATGCGGTCGGGAGCTGGCGCGGGGGGACGCTCGTCGAAGTCATGGGCGGTATTGAGCATCAGCTCGATCCCTTCGAGTCGGAGGAGCACCCAGTCGAAGTCATCCGGACCTCGGGGTGGCGACGTCGCGACGACCTCGAAGCCGAGCACGTCGCGATAGAACGCCATCGAAGTGGGCATGTCGAAGACCGCCAGTAGCGGCGCGAGTCCCTCCAGCTTCGGCTTCATTTGACGCCCCCTATTCCTTGAGCTCGGCGACGTGCTTCAAGGGCCTGTCAGAGCGGCATCGCGAAATACCAGCGGTGCCCCTCGGGATCGCGGGCGCCGTACTCCCGCTGGCCGTAGGGCATGTCCGCCGGCGCGCGCTCGATGAAGGCGCCGCGTGCCCGGGCGCGGTCGCAATGCGCGTCGACATCGTCCACGTAGACCACCAGGCCGGAGCTGGCGGCTTTCAGGGCGTGGGGCGAGGCGAGGTTGCTCTCGGCGCTGACGCGGTGCAGCCAGATCACGGCTTCCCCCGCCCGGACCTCGGCATGGACGGCCCGGCCTTCCGCGGTGTGCTCGACTCCCCCGCTCTCGAAACCGAACGCCTTCACGAGAAAGTCGTGCGCCGCGGGGATGTCCTCGTAGACCAGGACCGGGATGATGCGATGGCTCGCCAGCATGACCTTCTCCTTTCCTACCTTCTTCAGCCTACTATATCCATGCCCGACCGCAGCGGCACCTGATCGCCCTCGAGAAGCGCCGTTGACGCTACGCGGTTCCCCGTCCGGCCCCCGCGAGGGCCGGGGCGGAACACCGGAGCCCCCGCCTCCGAGAACCTGCGGCGCCGGGGAGGACCTTCCTAGTCCGGCACCACCTTGCCAGGGTACAGCTCCGCCACGATGTCCTCGAGGGGGCCGAGGTGCGACCGGTATTGCCGCCAGCGGCCAATCTCCCGGCGGTGCCATTCCGCAGCGGCGGTGGAGGGCTGGCGCCGCACGGTGGCTTTCCGTCGGTCGAGCCGGGTGCGGGCGCGCTCGTCCTCGCCGGCAAGGCCGCAGAAACGGGCGATCCTGCGGTCCATCGCATCCGGGTCGGAGACCATATCCTCATAGCGGACTTCGAGGATCGAGCCCGGCAACAACTCGCGCCAATGCCGCATCACCCGCGCGTAGGCGACATAGTTCCGGCCGAGGGTCTCCAGATCGAAGGTGAAGTCCCAGCCGGAATGGAACAGCTTGAAATAACAACACAGGCAGGTATCGAGCGGGTCCCGCGTGCAGTGGATGATCGGAGCCTCTGGAAACAGCAGGTGGATGAGCCCGAGGAACATATAGTTGCCCGGCATCGTGTTCGTCACTCGAACCGCCTCCGGAGCCTCTTGTCGAAGCTTCCCGAGATGGCGTTCCGCGGCTCCCCGCGCCTGGTCACGGGTCATGGAAGGAACATAGGCCGGATATGTCAACCCTTCCCCGATCTCCGGTCCCAGATCCTCCCCACCGAGCTCGACGATGCCTCGTTCGCCGCCGGCGTGGACGCCCGGGTATCTGGCGAGAAGGCTCTCGACGAGGGTCTTGCCCGTCCTGGGCATTCCAAGGATGAAGATGGGGAGCCGGGTCCGCAGGCCGTAGCCGGCCCTCGCCGCCATCATATCCCGTCGAAAGAGCGCGATCACCTGCTCGGCTCGCGCGCAGTCACTCCGCGGCTCATGCGGGAACTGCTGTCTCTTAGCCTGATTGCCGAGGACAAAGTGATGGAAGGCCAGGTCGTGCTGCTCGAGATCGTCGAAAGCCTTGCCCAGCGCGAAGGAGAGAAAGCAAGGCCTCTCGTGGGGCGGCGAGCTCTCCGCCAGGCGCTTCGCCGCGAGGAGATCCGGATCGTCCATCCGTTCGAAAGTTTTGAGTGACGCCAGGTAATAATGCGCCTCGGCCCGGTCGGGATCGCGGCTCAGAATTTGTCTGACGCACTCCGTCGCTGCGTCCGAACGGCCCTGTATCTCCAGCACCGCGGTCAGGTTGATCAGGACGTCGAGATGGTGTGGCTCCAGCTCCAAGGACTTCCTGAAGCAAGCTTCCGCCTCCGTGATCCGCGCCATGCGAAGTAGAACCGCGCCGAGATTGTTGTGCGCCGCGGCATAGCCGGGTTGGAGGTACAGCGCCCTGTGGCAAGCTTGTTCCGCCGCCTCAATTCTGTTCGCTTTCAAGAGGGCGGAAGCCAGAGCAGCGTGCGCCTCGGCGCTCACCGGCCGGATCCGCACCAGCTCTTGAAGGCTGAGGAGCCCCTCCAGGATCCTGCCCACCTTGAGGAGTCCGAGCCCCAGTTTCAGGAAGGCTTCGCCAAACCCCGGGACCAGCTCGAACGCCCGCCGGTATCGCAAGTCCGCTTCCTCCAGGCCGCCTTCTTGCGTCAGGACATCCGCCAGATAATAGTGCGCGATGGTCGATGAGGGCTTGCTGCCCAAGGCGTCCAGAAAACGAGTTGCGGCCGCCCGGGTCCGTCGCATCTCCCGCAGGACGGCGCCGAGATTCAACAGGACATCGGTCATCCCCGGTTGCAGCTCCAGCGCCCGTTCATAGCTCGCGACAGCCGCTTCCATCTGGCCGCTCTTCTTGAGGACGATTCCCAGGTTGTTGTGAAACTGGGGCATGGCCGGGTCGAGAGCACAGGCCTGTCGCAGGAGATCGAGGCTCTCCGTAAAGTCTCCGCGCTGGGCCCGGATCATGCCGAGCAGCTCCAGGGCAGGGGCATGATCCGGCTGCGCCGCGATGAACCGCCGGCAGATGCCTTCAGCCTGGCCGAGCCGGCCCGCCTGACACAATGTCACGGCTCGGTCCAGGGCCTTGGGATCCATCTCCGCGTCGAGGAATTGGGGATCCTTCAGGCTCATTTCATCGGTCATAGGGATCTCCCCAACGGCTCCTGGCAGGAGATGCGGAATCGCGGCTCGGGCAGCGCTGCTTGCCCAGCCGGGCCTTGACGCTCATCACACAACCGCACTGCCTGCAGACCCGCGAGTCCGCGGCCCAGGCGCCGGCCAGCTTGTAGACCGCCAGAGGTCGCGCCTGTCCGTAGTGGGGGCATCGCCGGCAGGCCTCCAGACGCCTGCGATACGTCGCGGCATCGACGAGACCGAATCCTTCTCCTGCCCAGCTCCAGAAGGCCTTGAGCGCTTCGAGCACCAGCTCCCGCGACGAATGCTGCTCGGGATCATCGGGAGACCCGCTCCCAATCTCTTCCGGAGGCGGCAGCAGAGAGCTCAGGCAGCAGGAGTCGCGCCGGCACGCGATCAACTGATCGAGATAACCCCTCTCCTTCGCGGCCCGCAGCAGAACGGACACTGGCACCGGGAGGTCCAGTCCCAGGATCCTCGCCAGCTCGTGGCAGGCGTAGTCCAGGTCTCCTGGAGACATGGAGGAAATGTCACTTCCCATTTCGTGCCCTCCCGGTGCCAGATCCATTCGGCGTCCTTTAATTCGAGGCGCTGCAGGAGCTCGAATTATTGGGGGTGATCGTGCCGCCGGTCGACGTCAGAGTGATGACCACCGAGGTGTCGGCGTGGTACAGAGAGCACTGCTTGTCGGTGACGGAGACGCTCGGGCTGCTCGGTGACGTGAGATAGTTCCAGCTCCAATCATCTCGCGAGGTCGTCTCGGTCTGCCAGACTCCGCCGCCGAGAGACGCTCCCTGCGCCAGACCCGAGGCGGAAATCGTGATGGGCGTGCTCGTGCAGTTGGCTGCGGCATGCGAGACCTGGCCGGAGTAGATGGTCGCTCCCGTGTTGTTGGTGACGCTGAAGGATCCGCTCCACTGTGACATTTGTGATGCTCCTTGTGGGATGCTGCATTTGTCGTACCGCGCTTTCACGAGCGCATCGCTCGTTGTCCACGCCGGGCCGGAGACGCTCTCCGGCCGAAGCTCTCACGGCACCGCCGGTTGGATCGTCTCCGTCAGCACCGGCGTCAGGCCCGGTAGCGGCGTCGGCGGTGTCTCGTACCATGACGGTGTCTGATAGTAGGTAATGGTGATCGGATCTGTGGGCGTGCATTGTTGATGTAGATGCTGCTCTGCGCCATGACTTTCCCTTCCTTTTCTCCGGCGTGCTCGCCGCAGCCCGGCCGTGCCGGGTACCGATCGTGTGTGCATCTGTGATCTGCTGGCGGAGAGGAGACATCGCAAGCGCCGTGCCATGCCGGGTCTTGAGGGAAAGCTCCCCCGCGGCGGCGAAAAACCGACCGCCGCGACGCTGCCGCGACCGTCCGACGGTACCGCCGGACGGTCGCGGACCGGCGGACGATCCGCTGTTCTTATCGTCCCTGGAATGCTTTATACTCTGGAGCTGATCCCGAGCGTGACCCTGGAAAGGATGGCGAGACATGGCGAGCGAGGCTCTGCACAGGCATCAAATAACCGTGTATTTTGACACCTCGGCGATCGGCTCCCCGGGGGGACCGATCACGATTGCGAAAGGGCCGGTCTCGCCTGTCATCCCTCCCCCCTTGAAAGAGCTTCTCATCCCGCAAGGAATCAGCATTATTGTCTTCGCGGTGGTCACCCTCAACCAGGGAGACGGCCCCGAGGCGCAGTTCCCGACCTATCCGATCGAGTGGTTCGTGAATAACGGCGGGCCGTACAACACACCTGTCGCCCAGCCCGATTGTTTCCAGGTCCACTGGTACAATCCAAGGCAGGTCACGGTGGTCGACACCAACTCGGCGCTGTTCGAGAACCGCCATCCGTTCAACGTGGTGGTCGCCTACGAAAACCAGACCTACGGCACGGACCCGACGATCATCAATCAGCCGCCGACGACTTAGCGCCAGGGGCTGCGATCCTCTTGCGGAAGGCCGGCTCTTGCCGCAAGCGATCGAACCAGGGGAGAGCGAACCAGCGCCGGTCGTAGCCGCTGTCCAGGGCGCGTTCGGCGCTGGCGAGGGCCGACGCGGTGTCGCCGATCACGGCGTACACCAGCGCGGCCTCGAAGGCGACCTGCGGATTGTCCGGAGCGGCCACGACGGCCCGCTGAATGCTGGTCGCCGCCTCCGGCGCCCGGCCGAGATGGGCCTGCGCCTGCGCTTTGATCGAGAGGGTCTGCCAGAAATCCGGAACGGGGTCCTGCTCGACCCGAGCGAGGACGCGCCGATAGAGCTCCATGGCCTCGATCCGTCGTCCCAGCAGCATCTCGGCGTCGGCCCGGTTGAGGGTCGCGGCGGCGCTGTTGGGGCTCAGGTCCGAGGCCTGCCGGAAGCTCGCCGCGGCCTCACTATAGCGGCCCAGGAGGAGCTGGGCGAGACCGAGGTTGGACAGCTCGGCGAAGCCCGGGTTGCGGCGGACCAGCCTGGAGTACAGCTCGGCGGCCCGGGCCGGGCTCCCGAACTCCAGCTCCAGTTGGGCCAGCAGCGTCTCGCCACCCGGGTGTCCGGGAAAGCGCCGCAGCAGATCCTCCAGGCTGCGTCTCGCCGCCGGAACGTCGCCCAGGCGCATCTCCAGGTTGGCGAGATCGAGCGAGAACTGGACGGAGGGGTGGCGTTCCACCGCCGCGCGCAGCAGCCTCAGGGCCTGCCGGCGATCCCCCCGCTGCTCGCTCAGGAGCGCGCGCCGGTGCAGGGTCCAGACGTCGCCGGGTTGGCGCTGCTCCAACTCGCGCAGGGCCGCCTCCGCCTCGGTCAGCCGGCCCGCGGGCAGGGCGACGCCGAACAGGGTCACCAGGGGAAGAGGATCGCCGGGCGCCAGCGTCCGCGCCTGGGAGATCAGGGCGAGCGAGCGGTCGAGGTCCCTGGCGTCACGAGTGTCGAAGAAGCGGCGCCCCGCCAACCGGGCTTCCAGCAGGTAGGCGTCGAGGAAGAGGGGCGATCCCGCCCGGATCCGGCCCAGCTCGGCGAACAGCGGCTCCAGATGGGAGGGCCGCTCTTCTTCCCAGATCCGCTGCACGCGCAGGAAGCGCTCGTAATCCTCGCCGCGCACCTGGAGGCGCGAGGCGTCCGGCCGGCTCTGGAAGCCGCCGTAGCCGCGCTTCAGGTAGCTGGCCGCCGCGGTGTCCAGGAGCGGCAGATCGTCCAGCGGCACCTCGAACGTCTGGACGTCGAGAATCCTGCCGTCCGAGCCACGGACCCGGCGCAGCACGGCGAGGCATTGGCGCGCCTGGCAATCGAGGCTCGAGGCCAGCACCTCGTCGGCGGCCAGGAGGCGGGCGAGCTGGCGGGGCGAAGGCGCCGGCCCGCCGGCTTGCGGAGCTCCGGGCGAGAGCGCCGCGATCCCCTCCAGCGAGGACAGTGCCCGGAGGGAGGCCGCCTGGAGGGCCGAGGCGGCCAGCGCCACCTCCTCCCGTCCCGCGCCGAGACCGACCTCCGGCCGGGCCACGGCCACGTAGAGCGGCTCGGGCGGGGAGCGGAGACGCCAGATCAGGAAGGCCCCCATCACCGCCACCAGCGCCAGGACGAGCGGCAGGTGGCGAGGGTGGCGAGGGCCACGGTACGGAGCGGCGGAGACCGTCGTTTCATCCTCGATCCCGGCCGTGGCGGCCGTCCCGGGGGAGGGAGGAGAGGCCCCCGCCTGAACCGCGAAGGCGGGCCCGTCCACGGCCTCCAGCCGGGCCAGCGCCTCGCCCGCGCTCGGCGGCCGCCGAGCGAGATCCTTCTCCAGCAACGCGTCGATCCACGCCGAGAGCAGCTCGGGAACGGTGGCGGCCAGCTCGTGGACGGGCGGCTGGAGATGGGTGCAGACCCGGGTCAGGGTCTCGACCGTCGTCTCTCCCCGGAACGGGGAGACGCCGGTCGCCGCCTCGTAGAGTAGGACGCCCGCGGAGAACAGATCCGATCGCGTGTCGAGAGGGAGGCCGTTGGCCTGCTCCGGGGACATGGAGCGGTAGGTGCCGACGAGGCCGCCGGGCGTGACGGAAAGAGCGGCAGGAGGCGTCCCGCTCGCCGGCGAATCCAGCGCGAAGAGCTTGGCGAGACCGAAGTCCAGGACCATGGCGCGACCAGACCGCGTGAGGATGACGTTCTCGGCTTTCAGGTCGCGGTGCAGGACGCCCTGGGTGTGCGCCGCCTCCAGGGCGCTCAAGACGTCGCGCGCCAGGGAGACCACCTGCCCGGGCGGCAGGGGCCCCTGCCGGAGCCGCTCGGCGAGCGGGACGCCTGCCACGTATTGCAGGACGAGCCAGTCACCCGCCCGGGTCTCGAGCAGGTCGTGGATCCGTACGATGGAGGGGTGATCGAGCTTCGCCAGAGCGCGAGCCTCGCGGCGGAAGCGCTGCCAGCGATGAGGGTCGTCCGCTCCCTCCGGCCGGATCTGCTTGAGAGCCACGAGGCGCTCCAGCCGTTCGTCCCAGGCGGCGTAGACCGAGCCCATGCCGCCGGCGCCGAGCTTCCGTTCCAGGCGGTAAGGCCCGACCCGCTGGGACTTCATGATCAGTCGGTTCCGAGCGCGGACCTGCGGATCTTGAGACCGTGGGGCGAGACGCGGAGGTCATCGGCGGCCGCGTCCAGATCCCCGCCCGCGCGCTCCAGGGCGGATGCGATCTCCTCCATGCTGAGCTCCGAGGCCTTGCGGACCCTCCCGTGACGCTCGACCAGGGCGTAGAGCGAGGTCCGCGAAATCTGCAAGCGCTCGGCCGCGACGGCGAGATTCCAACGGCTGGCGCGCAGGGCGGCGAGAATCTCGTCCTCCTTCACGTCCGCGACCGGCCGGTAGGCGACGCGGGGCCGGAGCGCCGGCCGCTCCACCGTCGTCTGTGGGCCCGGCGGCCGCGGCGGGACGGCGGCGGGAACCAGCGCGTGCTCGAACCCGGCCGGCAGCTCGGCCCGCCCGGCGTCGCGGCTGCCCACCGCGATGCGGCGCGCCACGTTGCGGAGCTCGCGCACGTTGCCGGGCCAGTCGTGCTCCGCCAGGCAGGCCAGCAGGTCCGCCGGCAGCCAGGGCTCGCCCCGCGGGCCGGGATCGTCCAGCAGGCGCTCCTCGCCCATCGCCGTCAGCTCCTGCCGCAGGAAGTGGACGAGCAGCCGGCCGACGTCGTCCCGGCGCTCGCGCAGAGGCGGCAACCGGATCTCGTAACCGCGCAGGCGATGGAGCAGCGGCGCCCGGAACCGCCCCTGGGCGACCGCCGTCTCGAGGTCGGCGTCGGTGGCGGCCACGATGCGCACGTCGACGCGCTGCGCGGTCTCGGCGCCCACCGGCTGCACCTCGCCGCTCTCGAGCGCCCGCAGCAGGAGGACCTGGAGCTCCGGCGGCGCCTCGCCGATCTCGTCCAGGAACAGCGTGCCGGAGTCGGCCCGCTCGAAATAGCCCGCCCGCCGCCGGTCGGCGCCGGTGAAGGCGCCGCGCGCCGCGCCGAAGAGCTCCGCGGCGGCGAGCGCCGGCGGCACGGCCCCCAGGTTGAGCGCGAGGTAGGGCCGCGTCCGGCGCGGTCCGGCGGCATGGATGGCGTGCGCCACCAGCTCCTTGCCGGTGCCGGTCTCGCCGCTCAGCAGCACCGGCGTCGGGAGGTCGGCGATCCGCCGGATCTCGCGGCGCAGACAGGCCAGGGCGGCGCTGTCTCCCACCAGGCCGAAGCGCTCGGCCTCGCGCGGCAGAGCCGGCGGCAGCAGGTGAAGAAGCAGCGCCACCCGCTCGGCGAGGACGAGGACGGCGCCGCGCTCGAGGGCGGCGGCCGGGATCTCGCCCGGCGAGGCGGCGCCGCGGAGATCGAAACGGCCGCCGCTCTCCGGAGTGAGCCGCACGGAGCCCGGCTGATCGCCCGGTGCGAGGTGGATCGGGCTGCGGCTCAGGTGGGGATCGGCGAGCGGGCGCGCCTCGCCGTCAGGTTGAGCGAACAGGGGTGCGAGGCGCGACAGCGGGACCATGCGGCCGGAGCTCAGCGCCGGCAGCAGGACTCGCTCCCCCACGCGCCGAAGGTCCGGATGCGCCAGGATGGTGAGCACCGGCACTCGCAGCTCTGGAAGATCGACCGGCCGGGGAGCTGCCGCCTCGGTCGAGACGTCCAGACCCCGCTCCCAATCACTTCGGGAACTCGTCATGAATGTCTCAGAGTCTAAAGGGCGGTGAGCTACAAAGCAAGGCGCTGGAACGCCCGCTCGCCGACCTCTACTTCAGCACCACCTGCGCCACGCCGGCCGGCGGCACCGCCGCCGTTCGGCCGTTCTCGCCGCTGAGATAGGTGCCGCTCGCCACCACGGCGCCGTTGCCGTCGAGCGCCGCCGCGCGGAGGCGGCCGGGCGGCCGTCCCGTGGCGAGCAGAGCCTCCACGGTCACCCCCTCCGTCGCCTCGAGGCGGATCTCGACGTCGCCGGGCGGCGAATCGGCGTCCACCTGGACCGTCCGCTCGGCCGCTCGCGCGCAGAGCTCGCCCTTCAAGGACAGCAAGAATGGCGGTCCCGCGAGATGTCCGCCACGATGTCCGCCATTATGTCCGCCACTATGTCCCGACATAGTGGCCCGTTGTGTCGCGACACAAGAATTCCTCAATTTTGCCTGAAAAGCCGCTCCCCACGGCCCGGCACAGCCGTTGCAGTAAGCGCAAATCGCGATCGATCAGCAGCACTCGAGGCCGTCTGAAAAAAGATTTTTTGTTCCGTGCCGCCACGGCGGACGCACGATCAACTCGTCCTGAACGAAAGGAAAATGAATCATGAGCTCCGACAGCAACAACAACCTCATCCCCGGCAACCTCCCCGATCAGGTCAACAGCGCGGCCTCAGCCTCCTCGGTGATCCAGGTCTATGCCCAGACCCTCCTCACCCAGCCGCTGATCACCGGCGTCACCGAGCTGCCCAACCTGTCCGCTCACCAGCAGACCGCGCAGGGACATGCGCAGAACTGGCTGAACACCCTGTTGCCGCAGTACTGGCAGGTGCTCGATGACGTCAACGGCTTCTGCAACAATTTCCAGTCTTATTACACGCCGCTCTACAACCTCGCGCAACTGATCGTCAACGGCGACACCTCCCAGGTCCCCACTTTCAACCAGGGGCTGAGCGAGCTCGCGACCATCGTCACCACCAACGAGACCACCGCCACCACGCTGTACCAGGCCTTGGAGCTCTTCAGCACGCAGGTCAGCACGGACGCCGCCAACTTCGAGTCCGACTATCAGACCGCTTCGGTCTCCATCATCGGCGACAACGGTGAGCTGTCCCAGCTCAACTCGGAGCTGCAGGCCGCCAACAGCGCGATCGGCAATGACACCTCCATGATCGCGGGAGGCGCCGTGGCCGCGGTGGTGGGCGGGCTGATGATCTGCGTCGGCGCGCTGGCGGAGTTCGAGACCGCCGGCCTGTCGACCGGCCTGATCGTGGCGGGCGCCGTGGTGGTGTCCGGCGGCATCGCTACCGCCATCTACGGCGGCGTCGAGCTGTCCAAGGACAATGACCTGTATGGGAGCCTGACGAGCCAGATCGCCACCCTGAACGCGGACATGAACGCCCTCACCACCGTGCAGGGCCAGATCCAGGGCCTCCAGGCGGCGTGCGCCGCGGCCGCCACGGCCGTGCAGGCGGTGGCGCAGGCCTGGAACGTCGTCGGCGCCAACTTCAACACCCTCGAGCAGCAGCTCGTGAACAACGTCAGCGCGGCCAGCCCCTTCCTGCTCCCGCAGCTCCAGGCCGCCCAGTCGGACTGGCAGGACCTCCAGACGCACGTGCAGGAGCTCGAGACCTTCAACTTCAACAGCCTGCCGACCTCCTCTCAGACCGTCGGCCAACTCCTCGGCACCCAGGCCCTGGCCGCCTGATCCCGATCCGCCCGGGGGCCGTATCCGGCTCCCGGGCTTTCCCTTCAGAAAGGAGATCCTCCCGTGCAGACCGCCCTCTCCCTTCCCGTCGCCACCAGCCTCAACGCCGCCTTCAGCACCACGGCGGGCGCCATCCAGGTGGTCGACCAGGCCGCGCAGCAGATCCTCCAGCTCCCGACGCCGCCCCCCGACCCGGCCGTCCCCTCACTGGCGCAGGACGTCGCCCAGGCGAAGTCCCAAGCCGGCCAGTGGTTGAACACCCTCAGCCCCCAGGCGCGGCAGATCGTGCAGGCGACGATCGGCTTCGGCGGCACCTTCGGCGCGGCCTACCCCCAACTCTCGCAGCTCGCCTCGCAGATCGCCGGCGGCAGCACCTCAGCGGTGACCGACTTCCAGTCGCAGCTCCATACACTGATGGGCCAGGTCACGGCCATCCAGCAGCAGGTTGGGAATTTCGAGGGTCCGCTCGGCACCTTCAGCTCCGCGATCGCCAGCGACGAAGGGCGCTTCCAGACCGACGCCGGCGAGGCGCAGGCGCAGCTCTCCGGCCTCCAGGGGGAGATGGGGCGGTTGAGCCAGGAGCTCGGCCAAATCCAGTATGAGATCCAGCAGGAGCAGTCGGCCTCGGGGATCGCGCTGCGCATCCTGGAGGACATCTTCACCCTGGGCCTCGCCGAGCTGTTCAACAAACAGCAGCAGTACCAGCAGCAGGAGCAGCAGCTCGAGCAACAGCTTCAGCAGGTGCAGCAGGCCATGCAGGCGGCCCAGGGGGCGATCGGCATCGCCAATCTGTTCGCCGGCGCCATGAGCAGCCTGGAGGCGGCCATGACCAGCCTGGCCAACGGCTGGGACCAGCTCGCCGGCGACTTCAACGAGATCTACGTCGCGGCCAAACCCGGCAGCTCCTTCCTGCAGGCCGCGCTCGACGGCATGAAGGCGAACTGGGACGACCTGTTGCAGACCGCCGAGCAGCTCGGCGGAGATTGAGGCCGATCCCGAGGTCCGCCGGTTCGTGGGCGGACCGCCCCGGTCTTACGGCTTCTCGGCCGCCTGTCTCAATCCCTCGACGTCGAGCTTCTTCATCCGCATCATCGCCTTCATGACGCGCCGCGATTTTGCGGGATCGGAGCCCGTCAACAGCCCGACGAGAATCGTCGGAACGATCTGGGCGACGCGGAAAGGCCCGGCGGGGATTACCCGGCGGGGATTATAGACCGGGCCCCGGGTCAGCTATGATCCGGTCCATGCGACGCCCCTCCCCCGCCGGCGAGAGCGGCCCGGCCGAGCCGATCGGCTACAAGGAGGTCTTCGCCGCGCTTCCTCTGCTCCACCCGACGCCCCGCGCGTGGGCGGAGCTGGCGGCGGCGAGCTTGCCTGAGTTCCTGGCCGATCACGCGGTCTGCGAGCAGCAGGTCGCCCTGTATGCCCTGTCGCTCGCCGGCTACTACCCCGACGACGCCGAGCTGGTGGAGCGCGCCGCGGCGCTCGCGGCTGAGGAGGTGCAGCATTTCCGGCGGGTGGTGGCGATCCTGCGGCAGCGGGGCTGGCCGCTCGGGGGCCGGCGGAAGAATCCCTGGGCCCAGAGCCTGAGGTCGCGGATCGTGCCCGGCCGCGAGCCCTGGACGAAGGTCGACCGCCTGCTCTTCGGCGCCATGATCGAGGCGCGGAGCTGCGAGCGGTTCACCCGGCTCCTTGAGGTCGTGGAAGACCCCGAGGTCGCGCGCCTCCTCGCCGACCTTGGCCCCGCGGAGCGCCGCCACTGGCAGCTCTTCCACCAGCTCGCCGGCCGCGAGACCGACGCCGAGGCGCTCGCTTCCAGCACTGGCGGGAGTTCGAGGCCGACCTCGCGCGCGGCCTGGGAACCTCGCCGGCGGTTCACGGCTGAAGCGGGACGGCGGCTCGCCGTCCTCACCGGTTTCTGTCATAGTTCCTGTCAGAACGTCTTATTCCACAGGAAGAAGGTTGAGATGACGCGAACCAAGCGCACCCCCGCGTTTTCTCCCTGAAAGGGACCCCCCCCCATGAAAAATTTGAACAAAGCCGCCCTCTTGTCTCTCGTGGCCCTCACCCTGATCGCCGCGCCGTCCGCCTGGGCGGCAGACCGCATGAAAAGCGGACAATGGGAAATGACGACCACGGCACGCGGCAAGGCGCACACGAGCACCCATTGCGTCACCCCGCAAGAGGTGAAGGACATCAATGGAACTCCCGCTGAGTTGCGCGCATTCATAGAAAAGACGACAACAGCCGCGCACTGCACGGTCCAGAACTTCAAGACGCAAGGCGATACGGTTTCCTATACCACCGCCTGCATGGGGTTATCGAGCGACAGCACGACGAGCTATCACGGTGACTCTTATGAAATGGTGATCACCTCCAAGGGAGCCTCCAAATCGGAGACCCGTCAGGTGAAGGCGCGGCGGCTCGGCGCCTGCCCGTAAAAGAATTCCACCCTCTCGTTTGATCGGCAGGACAGGAGACTCTGGCCGCCCGAACCTCTGCTAGAGTTCCCTATATCTCTATGTCCCCAGATCTCAGCGTAATCCTGGTCGTGGGCGAGCGGCGGGACCGGGCCGTCGGGGCTCTGGCTTCGCTGCTCGCCCAGGACGTTGCCGACCGCCTGGAGATCCTGTTGCTGGACCTCGCTCCGGGCGAGACCGTGCCGATCCCGGGGAGCGGGCATCCAGCGGTGCGGACGGTCCATCTCCGGGCCGATACCTTCTTCTCCACCGCCAAGGCCCAGGGGGTGCGGATGGCGTCGGCGCCGGTGGTCGCCTTTCTGGAGGAGCACGGCCGGGTGCATGCCGGGTGGGCTCGCGCGCTGATCGAGGCCCACCGGGGACCTTGGGCCGGCGTGGGGGCCGAGGTCCACAACGGCAATCCGGGGAGCGCGGTCAGCCGGGTCGTGGCGCTGATGAACTACCACCCGTGGCTGCCGCCCGCCCCGCGCGCCGAGTTCGACATGCTGCCGGGGCACAACGCCTCGTTCAAGCGGGACGTCCTGCTCGGCTACGGCGACCGCCTGGAGGATCTGCTGCGGGCCGAGATCGTGCTCCACCGCAAGCTCCACGAGGACGGCCACCGCCTGCTCCTCGAGCCCGCGGCCCGCTTCGAGCACATCAACGAGAGCAGCCTGCCCAGCATCGCCCGCGGTTACTTCCTCTTCCACCGGTGCTATGGACCGATGCGCGCCGCCACCTTCGGCTGGTCGGCGGCCCGGCGGCTCTTCTATGCCGCGGCCACGCCGGTGATCCCGCTCTACTTCCTGGTCAAGCTCTGCCGCACGCTGGCGCGGCGGCGCCCGGAGCTGCTCGCGGCCGTGCCGGCGGCCGTGCCCTGCATCCTCGCGGCGCAACTCGCCAGCGCCGCCGGCCAGGCCGTGGGCCTGCTCTTTGGCATGGGTGACGCCGAGGCCCGCTTCTCCCGATTCGAGATGAACGAGCACCGCGAGCAGGACCCGGTGTGACCGCCGTCTCGGTCATCATCCCGGCCCACAATTCTCACCGCACCCTCGCGGGGTGTCTGGAGGCGCTCGCGCGCCAGACGTTCCGGGATTTCGAGACGATCGTCGTCGACAGCAGCCCCGGCGAGACGGCAGGCGACGCCGAGAGGATCGCCGGCGATCTCCCTCCAGGCCTGCCGGGATTCCGCTTCGAGCGCTCCGCCCGGCGGCTCCTTCCCCATGCCGCGCGGAACCGCGGCGTCGAGTTGGCGCGCGGGGAGATCCTGGTCTTCACCGATCCGGACACCTACGCCCGTCCCGACTGGCTGGAGCGCCTGCTCGCGGCCCATCGGGAGACCGGCGAGCCGGTGGTGGGAGCGCTCGCCTGCCACGGCTCCCGCTGGGCCGATCAGGGGATCCATCTCTGCAAGTTCAGCAAGTGGCTCCCCGGCGGCCGGCCCCGGGAGGTGGACATGAGCCCGACGGCCAACATGCTCCTCTCCCGCCGGCAGTTCGCGGCGGCCGGCGGCTTCCCCCGCGACAATTTCCTGGGCGACGTGACCCTCTCCCGCAGCCTGCGCCAGCAGGGCCGGCGGCTCTGGTTCGAGCCCCGGGCCGTGGTCGCGCACCACCATCTGCAATCCCTGGCGGCCTTCCTCGACGAGCGGTCCACGCGCGGCCGGATGTACGGCGACCTGCGGCTCGGCTGGAGCCGGAAGGGGCGCGGCGCCGCTCTCGGCTGGCTCGCGGTCACCGCGCTGCCCATCCGGCTGGCGCGCATCCTGGCGCTGGTCGGCTTTCACGCCTCCCGCGCCGGCCAGACCGGCCGCTACCTCGCCACCCTGCCGCTGGTGGCCGCCGGACACGCCGCGTCGCTGGCCGGCGAGGCGTCCGCCTACGCCCGCAGGCTGGGGCCGGGCGATCTCTGCTAGACTGCGCTGCTCAAATTCCGGCGTCCCCTCGGGGTGCGCCCCTCGAGGAACCCGACATGCTCAAGCTCGACAAGACAATCTCGCCCCGCCTGACGCTGCTCACCCTGGGGCTCGCCCTCCTCCTCTCTCTCGCCGCCGGCTGCAAGCAAGGCGCGGACAAGGGGACCGCCGCCGGCCCGGGGAATGGCCTCGGGAACAACGCCGCTCCCGCCACCTCCTCCGCCCAGACGCCGGCCCCGGCCGCCGGCCAGGCCGCCACGCCGGCGGGCCCGGGCGAGTTTCCGGGCGCTCCTCCCGCCGCCGGCCAGCCCGGAAAGCCGGGCGCGCGGACGGCGGACAACACGCCGCTCGATCCGAGCAAGCTCCCGGCGGTCGTCGCCAAGGTGAACGGCCAGCCGATCAAGAAGACCGACCTCCTCCAGGGCGGCCAGATGGTGCAGATGCGCTTCTCCCAGATGGGGCAGCAGATCGCGCCCTCGGCCCGCTTCTACCAGCAGGTGCTCAAGGAGCTGGTGGCCATCATCCTGCTCCAGCAGGACGCCAAGGCGCAGGGGGTCACCGCCTCCGACCAGGAGATCCAGCAGGCGGTCGCCTCCCGCAAGGCCGCCTTCCCCAACGAGGAGGCCTATCAGAAGGCGCTCAAGCAGGCGGGCATCACCGAGCAGACGCTGAAGGACCAGGCGCGCGACCAGATCGCGGTCCAGAAGTACGTGCAGACCCGCATCGCTCCCGGCGTCACCGTCTCCGACCAGGCGGCCAAAGAGTTCTACGACAAGAACAAGGCCCAGATGCAGATGCCCGAGCGGGTCCACCTGCGCCACATCCTGATCCAGGTCTCCCCGACCGCTTCCCCCGCCGACAAGCAGAAGGCGCGGCAGAAGGCGGAGGAGGTCCTGAAGAAGCTCCAGGCCGGCGGCGACTTCGCCAAGCTGGCGGCGCAGTACTCCGAGGACCCCGGCTCGAAGGACCGCGGCGGCGACATCGGCGCGATCGGCCACGGCCAGGCGGCGCCGCAGTTCGAGGCCGCCGCCTTCGCCCTCCAGAAGCCGAACGACCTGAGCCCGGTGGTCGAGAGCCGCTACGGCTACCAGATCATCCAGCTCCTCGAGAAGCTGCCGGCGACCACGGTGCCCTTCGAGCAGGTGAAGGAACGCATCGTCGCGGGGCTGAAGCAGCAGGAGCTCCAGAAGCTCGTCCAAGCCCGCGCCGAGCAGCTCCGGGTCAAGGGGAAGGTGGAGACGTACATCTAGCCTTCGTCTCCTACGAAACCCCGCCCTCCCCCATCATTCCCGTCGTTCCCGCCGCCGTGTCCGTCTCGAGGACGTCCACGGCGCGGGTCACCTTGTCGATCAGCTCCAGAGTCTCGATCTCGTCGCCGCCGGCGGCTCCCATCTCCTTGAAGCGGCGGGCGGCGGGGAGGACGCGCAGCTCGAGGGAGCCCACGGCCTTGTTGTAGGCTTCGACGCTCTGGCTGAGGTTCTTGCCCATGCCGGACAGGTGCCCGGCGAAGGTGCGGAGCCGCTCGTAGAGAGACTTGCCGAGCTCGCTGATCGCCTTCGCGTTCTCCTCCACCTGCGCCTGACGCCAGCCGTAGGCGACCGCCCGCAGCAGGGCGATGAGGGTGGTCGGCGTGGCGAGGATCACCCGCTGCTCGACGCCGGCCTCGATCAGGGAGGGGTCCTGCTCCAGCGCGGCGCTGAAGAAGGTCTCCCCCGGCAGGAAGAGGACGACGAACTCGGGCGCGGGCTCGAACTGGGCCCAGTAGCTCTTCATCGACAGCCGGGTCAGGTGCCCGCGGATCTGGCGGGCGTGGTCGCGCAGCTTCGCCCGGCGGCCGTCCTCGTCCAGCGCCTCCATGGCGTCCAGGTAGGCGTTGAGCGGCGCCTTGGCGTCAATGACGACGTTCTTGTCATTCGGCAGGCGGACGACGAGATCGGGGCGCAGCCGGCCGTCCTCGGTCTCGACGCTCGCCTGGAGGGAGAAATCGCAGTAGGCGACCATCCCCGCCATCTCGACCACCCGCTGGAGCTGGATCTCCCCCCAGCGCCCCCGCGTCGAGGAGGAGCGCAGGGCGCCCACCAGCTTCGCCGTCTCGCGCTCGAGGCTCCCTTGAGCGGAGGCGAGCCCCTTCAGGTGCTCGCTCAAGGTCGAGTAGGCCACGGCGCGGGTGGTCTCCATCTCGCGGATCTTGTCGTCCACCTTCTGGAGCGACTCCCGGAGCGGCAGCACGAGCTCGCCGATCGCCTGCTGGCGGCGGTCGAGATCCCCCCGGGCCGACTCCTGGAACGTCTCCAGCGTGGCCTTGGCGAGATGGACGAAGCTGGCGTTGTTGTTCTGCAGGGCCTCGGCGGAGAGGGCCTTGAAGGCGTCCGAGAGGCGGCCCTGAGCTTCGTCGAGAAGCCGCAGCTTCTCGGCGGTGGC
>DASWRX010000363.1:0-16461 GCA_036402955.1 Thermoanaerobaculia bacterium | reverse complement strand
CTCAGAACCGGTACGACAACCCGATCGACACCACCGGATACACCGTGTAGTTCGCCACGTCCTTCTCGATCACGCCCTCCTCCCGCCGGAGGAGGACGTCGAGGGCCTGCCGGGCCACGGGATTGTTGAGCGGGCTGTTGGCCGGGATGACCGGCGTCAGCGTCGCCCTCCCCTTGCCCTGGAACATCGCGCCGGCGTCGAGAAAGAAGCGGACCCTGCTGCCGGGCGCCAGCGCGTTGCCCCAGCCGATGCCGACGTAGGGCGCGGTGGGCTTGAAATCGATCTTCCCGTTCAGGGTGCCGATCAGGGCGACCGGCACCGGGACGCCGCCGATGACGTAGGAGCCCGAGGCCGGCGGCAGGCTGGTCCCCTCGATCCGCGTGTCGTTGTAGAACAGGCCGCCGGTGAAGCGGAAGGCGCCTCCCCCGGGATGCCAGTCCAGCAGGGCCGAGGCGGTCCGCAGCTTGGCCGTGGCATCGTACTCGATCTGGCTCACCCGGCGGCGGTTGTCCGTGTAGTTGAAGCCGTTGGCGCCGAGCCGGGCGTTCCATTGCGGCGACAGGCCGGCCGTCAGCTCGAGCCCCAGGCCCAGGGAGCCGGCCTTGCCCGCGATCGCCACCTCGGCCCGGGCGGGGACCGCGGCCAAGAGGAACAGGACGGCCATCCCTCCCAGCAGTCTCCAGAGCCCACGCATTCCGATTCCGCTTCCGTTCATGATCCGTTCCTCCCGCTCCGGAGATGTTGCAAGCCCGGGGCCCGTTCGCCGTTGGGCGCGGGTATAGACTGTCCGGGCGCCCGTCGGATCGGGAGCGAATCTTCGGAGACCAAGGGAGGTAGTCATGCAGATCGGCATGATCGGCCTGGGCCGCATGGGGGGCAACATGGTGCGCCGCCTGCTGCGGGGCGGCCACGAGTGCGTCGTCTACGACCTCAATCCTCACGCGGTGGCGGAGCTGGTGGCGGACGGCGCCTCCGGCGCCGGCACGCTCGACGAGTTCGTCGCCAAGCTCCACCCGCCGCGCACGGCGTGGATCATGGTGCCCGCGGGCGACCCGACCGAGGGCATGGTGCGGGAGCTGGGCAAGCGCCTGGAGAAGGGGGACGCCATCGTCGACGGCGGCAACTCCTACTACAAGGATGACGTGCGGCGCTCGCAGATGCTGGCAGAGAAGGGGATCTATTACATCGACGCCGGCACGAGCGGCGGCGTCTGGGGGCTCGAGCGGGGCTACTGCCTGATGGTCGGCGGCGAGCGCGAGCCGGTCCAGCGGCTCGATCCGATCTGGAAGACGCTGGCCCCCGGCCGCGGCGATGTGGCGCCGGCGCCCGGCCGCGAGGGCAAGAAGAGCACCGCCGAGGACGGCTACCTGCACTGCGGCGGGGTGGGCGCCGGGCACTTCGTCAAGATGGTCCACAACGGCATCGAGTACGGCCTGATGCAGGCCTACGCCGAGGGCTTCGACATCTTCCGCAACGCCACCTCGGAGAGCCTGCCCGAAGCGCATCGCTACGACCTCGATCTCGCCGACATCGCCGAGGTCTGGCGGCGCGGCAGCGTCGTCTCCTCCTGGCTGCTCGACCTCACCGCCAGCGCGCTCGCCGAGAATCCCGAGCTCTCCGAGTACACCGGCTCGGTGCAGGATTCCGGAGAGGGGCGCTGGACGGTGATCGCCGCCATCGAGGAGGCCGTGCCCGTGCACGTGCTCGCCGCCTCGCTGTTCGATCGCTTCCGCTCGCGCCAGGAGCACACCTTCGGCGAGAAGGTCCTCTCCGCGATGCGCTACAAGTTCGGCGGTCACGTGGAGCTGCGTCCGGCAGCCTTGCCGGAGGACAAAGGCAAAAAGGAAGAGAAATCATGACCCTCCCCGCCGCCCTAGAAAACGAGCTGGAAGCGGTGGACGAGCCGGTCAGCCGGCCGGCGCCTCCGTGCGCCATGGTGATCTTCGGCGCGACGGGGGATCTCACCAAGCGCAAGCTGATTCCGGCGCTCTACAACCTGGTCGTGAGCGGGCTGCTGCCCGAGGGTTTCGCGGTCGTCGGCGTCGGCCGCTCGCCGCTGTCGGACGACGAGTTCCGGCGCCACATGGAGAAGGACCTGAAGGAGTTCGCCACCTCCGAGGTGGACGGCAGGAAGCTGAAGTGGCTCTCCAGCCGGCTGCGCTACGTCGCCGTCGATCCCGAGAAACCCAAGACGTTCAAGGATCTGGCGGCCACCCTGGCGCAGGTCGACGGGGAGCTGGGCACCGCCGGCAACTATCTCTTTTACCTCGCGGTGCCGCCCAGCATTTTCGACTCCTACATCCACGGCCTCGGCGAGGTGGGACTGACGAAGCAGGAGGAGGGGCACTGGCGGCGCGCCATCATCGAGAAGCCGTTCGGGCACGACCTCGAATCCGCGATCGCGCTGAACCGGCGGATCCGCGAGGTGCTGGACGAGGAGCAGATCTACCGCATCGATCACTACCTCGGCAAGGAGACGGTGCAGAACATCATGGCGTTCCGCTTCGCCAACGGCATCTTCGAGCCGGTGTGGAACCGCCGCTACATCGATCACGTGCAGATCACCGTCGCCGAGACGGTGGGGGTCGAGGACCGCGGCAGCTACTACGAGGAGGCGGGCGCGCTGCGCGACATGGTGCAGAACCACATGTTCCAGCTCCTCGCCCTGATCGGCATGGAGCCGCCGGTCTCGTTCGCGGCGGACACGGTGCGCGATGAACGGGTGAAGGTGCTCTCGGCGATCCGCCCGTTCTCGCCGGAGGACGTGCTGCACCGCACCGTGCGCGGCCAGTACGGCGAAGGGGTGGTCGACGGCAAGCGCCTGCCGGCCTACCGCGGGGAGACGTCGGTCGATCCACATTCGAACACCGAGACCTTCGCCGCGCTCGAGCTGTTCGTCGACAACTGGCGCTGGGCCGACGTGCCGTTCTATCTGCGCACCGGCAAGCGGCTGCCGCAGCGGGTCTCCGAGATCGCGATCCAGTTCAAGTGCCCGCCGCTCATGCTGTTCCGCGACACGCCGGTCGACCGCCTGAACCCGAACCTGCTGGTGATCAAGATCCAGCCGGACGAGGGGATCTCGCTGCGCTTCGAGGGCAAGGTGCCCGGCCCCGCGATGCGCCTCGGCACCGTGCGGATGCACTTCCAGTACGAGGATTACTTCGGCCGCCAGTCGCACACCGGCTACGAGACGCTGCTCTATGACTGCATGCTCGGCGA
Organism: Thermoanaerobaculia bacterium; assembly: GCA_036402955.1. Taxonomy (GTDB): domain Bacteria; phylum Acidobacteriota; class Thermoanaerobaculia; order Multivoradales; family UBA5704; genus DATARR01. Next base: position 13,242 of record DASWRX010000363.1, on the reverse strand, counting down.
CTCGACGCTCTTCCACCGCAGCGACATGGTGGAGGCGGGATGGAAAGTGGTGACGCCGGTGCTCGACGTGTGGAAGGCGCTCACGCCGCGCAACTTCCCCAACTATGCCGCCGGCACGTGGGGACCGAAAGATGCCGACGAGCTGATCCAGAGGGATAAACGGAAATGGCGGAGCTGAGAGAGGTCCGGATCTTCGACGATGTTCCCGCGCTGATGCGCGCGGCGGCCGATGAGATCGCGCTCGCCGCGGAGCGGGCGGTCGCCGAGCGCGGCCGCTTCACCTGGGCGCTCGCCGGCGGCTCGACGCCGCGCGCGCTCTATTCGCTGCTCGCCGGCGACGCATACCGCGACCGCATGCCGTGGAGCGCGATCCATTTCTTCTGGGGCGACGAGCGCCACGTGCCGCCGGATCATCCGGACAGCAACTTCCGCATGGCGCGCGAGGCGATGCTCGACGCCGTGCCCGTGCCGCCGGGCAACGTTCACCGCGTGCCGGCGGAGGAGCCCGACGCGCAGCGCGCGGCGGCGGCGTACGAGTCCACGCTGCGCGCGTTCTTCCAGGTCGCGGTGGGCGAGTGGCCGGGCTTCGATCTCGTGTTGCTCGGCCTCGGGCCGGAAGGCCATACGGCGTCGCTGTTTCCGGGCAGCCCGGCGATCGCCGAGCGCCAGCGGCTGGTGCTGGCGCCGTGGGTCGAGGCGCAGCACACGTTCCGCGTCACGCTGACGCCGCCGGTGTTGAATCACGCGCGGCGCGCGATGTTCCTGGTCAGCGGCGAGGAGAAAGCCGCGGCGTTGCGCGCCGTGCTCGAGGGCGCGCGCGAGCCTGCGCGCTATCCCGCGCAGATCGTCGAGGGGAACGTCTTGTGGATGGTGGATCGAGCGGCGGCTGGTCTGCTGAAAAACCGTTGAGGGCCGCCGGTTTTGAAGGGCCGGCACGACGTTCACGCCACGGGGCGGAGGCGGTTACGCCGTGCTGGGCGACGCTGGAAAAGAAGACCGCAGAGGTGACCGCAACATAAGCCCCGGAAAGAATCCAGAACGTCGCCTCCTGAACATCTCTCTCTTCAAGCCTGCCGGACTGCTGCCGCTACTTCTTGGCCGCGGGCTTCTTGGCCGCCGGTTTCTTGGCGCCGCCGGCCGCTTTCTTGGCGGTGACTTTCTTCGCGGCCGTGGCCTTCTTGGCCGGAGCCGCCTTCTTGCTGGCCGTCACCGTCTTGGTCTTCTTGGCGCCGGCCGTCTTCTTGGCGGCCGTCTTCTTCGCTCCGCCCGCAGCCTTCGTGGCGGTCTTCTTGGCGGCCGTCTTCTTCGCGGCAGGCTTGGCGGCCGGCTTCTTGGCGGCGGTCTTCTTGGTCGTATTGTCGCTCGTGGCCATTCTCAATCTCCTTTGATATGCCCGATGCAGGGCTGTGAGTGATGTCGTTTAGGTTACGCCCACAAGATCTTGGGCGTCAAGAGATTTTACGCCGCAAGAAGTAGTGTGGTGCCTGGAGATGAACGAGGCGCGGCCCGCGGCGACGGCGGGCGCGCCTCCGCGGCGTCGCCCCCGGTCTCTGGAGGTCGCCACAAAAGCCCGTGGAATAAGGGTTTGGTGAGGGGTGCTAGTACGCGTTGAGCCGCAGAGCGTAGCGCAGCGTCATCCAGAGGATCTTGAAGTCGAGCGACAGCGACCAGTTCTGGATGTAGTAGAGATCGTACTGGATGCGCTTCTTGATCGACGTGTTGCCGCGCCAGCCGTGCACCTGGGCCCAGCCGGTGATGCCGGACTTCACGCGGTGGCGCAGCATGTAGCGCGGGATCTTGTGCTTGAACTCGCGCACGAACGTCGGCCGCTCGGGGCGCGGGCCGATGATCGACATGTCGCCGGTGAGCACGTTCCAGATCTGCGGCAACTCGTCGAGCGACCAGGCGCGCAGGAAGCCGCCGACGCGGGTGCGCCGCGGATCGTCCTTGATCGCCCACACCGGACCGCTGCTGGCTTCGGCGTTGACGCGCATCGAGCGGAACTTGAGGATCATGAACGAGCGGCCGTCGAGCCCCATGCGCTCCTGGCGGTAGAAGATGGGGCCACGGTCCTCGATCCAGACGGCGAGCGCGATCAGCGGGAAGAGGGGCAGCAGCACGATCAGCGCGGCGAGCGCGATCGCGAGGTCCATGCCGCGCTTCATCATGCTGTTCCAACCCTGGAGCGGCATCTGCGAGAGATTGATCACCGGCGTGCCGTCCACGTCCTCGAGCGCGGCCTTGAGCGTCGCGTACTGGAGGATGTCGGGCACCAGCTTGATCTCGACGCACTCGCGCGCCATCAGGTCGAGGAGCTGGAGGATCCGCTTGTGGGCCTCGAGCGGCAGGGTCAGGAAGACCTGATCGATGCGTTGCGCCGCGAGCACCTCCTCGGCCTGGCGGGTGGTGCCGAGCACGGGGACGCCGCAGACCAGCGTGCCCGTCTTGCCGGGGTCGTCGTCCAGGAAGCCGACGACCTCGAAGCCCATCTCACGGTGGGCGAGGATCTTGGTCGTGATCTCGCGGCCGAGCAGCCCGGCGCCGACCACGAGGATGCGCTGCAGGTTGTGCCCGGAGCTCCGCACGCGCCGCAGCGCCGCGCGCACCACCATGCGGGTCGTCGCCACCAGCACCAGGTCCACCAGGGCGAAGATGGCGAGGAAGGCGCGGCTGTAGGTGAAGTATTCGTGGCTGCCGGGCGCCGCGGGCGGCCGGTACCAGGCGATCACCACCGAGAGCAGGACGGTCGCCAGCACCACGGCGAGCACCAGGGTGAGCACCTCGTCGACGCGGCTGCGGCCGCGCCGGCTCTGGTAGAGGCCGTGGAAGTAGAAGACCACCGGCCAGAGCACGAGCACGAACGGCACGAGGTGCAGGTACGGCCCGAACTCCGGCACGTTCTTGGTGACCGGGATGACCTCGATCCTGAACCGCAGCAGCCAGGCGGCGAGGAACGCCGTCAGCGTCGCCGTCAGGTCGGAGAAGAAGTAGAGCCCTGCCGTCTTGCGGTGGCGTTCTTGAATCAAGGGAGAGAGACCCTCAGCTCGGAAATCGACGAGAAAGAAGAAAGCGCATGCGATCGGTGAATCGCGTCACGGAAAAAGACTCCGCCCGATCGCGCAGGTCCAAAGCATTGAATCCGATCCGCCGCGCTTTGTCAATCGCCTCGCAGAGGGCCGTCGGGCCCGCCCAGTCCGGATAGAGCACGCCGTGGCGGCCGTCGTCGACCACGTCCAGGATGCCGCCGCGGGCCACCGCGACCACCGGCGTGCCGCAGGCGAGAGCCTCCACGGAGGCGATGCCGAAGTCCTCGACCCCCGGCTGCAGGAAGAGGCGGGCGTCGCGGTAGAGGCCGCGCAGCGTCTCCGCGTCCACGTTGCCCAGGAACCGGGTGCGCGGGCCGGCCATCCCCTCCAGCCGCTCGCGCTCCGGTCCCTCGCCCACGATCCGGAGCTCCAGCCCCAGCTTCTCGCACGCGGCCATGGCGACCTCGACCTTCTTGTATGGAGCGAGCGCCGAGACCGTCAGGCAGTATTCCCCTTCCTTCGCATCCCTGCCTCCCGGACCAGGGGTGAAGAACTCGACGCTGACCGGCGGATGGACCACCTCGGCGGGACGGCCGTAGTAGGTCTGGATGCGCCGCGCCACGAACCGCGAGTTCGCCACGAAGTGGTTGACGCGCGCCGCCGAGGAGACGTCCCAGGCGCGCAGGGCCGAGAGAGTGAGGGAGCGCACCCGCGCCTTGAGCCCCGTGCGGTCGGGAAAGTAGGCGTGCTCCTGGTCCCAGGCGTAGCGCATGGGCGTGTGGCAATAGCAGATGTGAAAGGCGTCGGGCGGCGCGATCACCCCCTTGGCCACGCAGTGGCTGGAGCTGACCACGAGGTCGAATCCCGAGAGATCGAACTCCTCGATCGCCGCGGGGAAGAACGGCAGGTAGCTGCGGTAGCGCTTGCGGATGCCCGGCGCCCGCTGGAGAAAGCTGGTGCGGATGGGGTGCGACTCGATCGCCGGGCTGACGCTGCCGGGAAAGTGGAAAAGCGTGAACAGCGGCGCCTCCGGAAACAGCCCGCCCAGCGCCTCGATCACCTTCTCGCCGCCGCGCATGCCGGTCAGCCAGTCGTGGACCAGCGCCACCCGCGGCGGGCGGGGCGCCGGGAAGGGGATCGGCGGCGTGGGCGCGATCATGCTCCGCCCTCGATCGCCGAGAGATAGATGTCCAGCGTCTGGCGCGCCGTCTGGTCCCAGCGGAACTGCTCGGCGCGTTTCACTCCGAGCTCGACGTAACGCTCCCGGGCCTCGGGGCTCCCCATCAGGTGGGCGATCGCCTTCGCCATGCCGTCGAGGTCCAGGGGGTCGACCAGCAGCGCGTAGGGTTGATCCCCTTCTTGCGCGATCTCCTTGAGCGCCGAGGTGTTCGAGGTGATCACCGCCACGCCCGAGGCCATCGCCTCGATCACCGGCAGGCCGAACCCCTCGTAGAGCGTGGGGTAGAGGAACAGGGCCGCGCCCTGGTAGATCGCCGGCAGCGCTTCCTGCGCCACGTGGCCGAGCAGGCGCACCTTGTCGCCGATCCCCAGGTATTCGGCCCGCTGGCGGATCTTGAACTCCGACCCCTGCCGGCTGCCGACGCAGATCAGCGGCGCGTCGAACTGCGCCATCCGCCGGGCCCGCGCGTAGGCCTGCACCACGGTGTCGAGGTTCTTGTGCGGCTTGGCCGGATTGCCCACGAAGAGCAGGTAGGGCTGGGCGATCCCCAGGTCGCGCAGCCAGCGCTGCAGGTCCTCGTGCGGCAGCCGGCGGCGGAACTCGTCCTCGACGCCGTTGTAGACCACCTGGATCTTGCGGCCGTCCACGTCGAAGTGCTGCATCAGGTCCGACCGGGTGGTCTCCGACACGGCGATGATGCGGTCGCCGCGTTGCAGGCTGCGCCGGATCATCCGCTGGGCGTAGAGAAAGGCCAGGTTGCTCGGCAGGAATTCCGGATAGAGCAGGTGGATGATGTCGTGGATCGTCACCACCACCTTCGAGCCCACCCAGGCCGGCAGCACGTAATGGGTGGAGTGATAGAGGTCGAGCCGGCGCCGGTAGAGCTGCCAGGAGAGGGCGAAGAGCTCGCGCACGGAGTAGACGGGCGAGGTCTCGAGCGCCACCTGGAAGTTGGCCGGCAGGTCGCGCAGCCCCTCGAGATCCCCGGGCTTGGCCAGCAGGACGTAACGGTTCTCGGGATCGATGGCGGCCAGCGAGCGGATCAGATTCCGCACGTAGGTGCCGATGCCGAAGTCCTGGATCTTGCGGGCGTCGATGCCGATCGTATAGGGCAAAAGCTGCTCTCCACAGGGGCCCGGAAGCCGGGATTCTACGCCAGCGCCTCCGAAAACACCGCTTCCATCTCCCGCGCCGCACGGTCCCAGCGGAACCGGCCGGCCCGCTCGACGCCCCGCCGGCCGAGCTCGGCGGCCCGCCCGGGATCGTCGAGCAGCGCCTTGATCCGCCCGGCGATCGCTCCGGCGTCGCCGGGGTCGGCGAGCAGGCCCGCGTCCCCCACCACCTCCGGCAGGCTCGAGGTGTCCGAGGTGACCACCGGCACGCCGCAGGCCATCGCCTCGGCGGCGGGGAAGCCGAACCCCTCGTAGAGCGAGGGATAGACGAAGACGCTCGCCGCCTGGAAGATCCGCACCAGCCGCGCCCGCTCCACCCGGCCGACGGCGATCAGCCCCTCGGGCGCCAGCGCGGCGATCCGCCGGGCCAGCCGCTCGCTGCCCCAGCCGTAGGGGCCGGCGAGCACCAGCGGCGGCGTCTGCGGGCCCTCCGCCCGCAGGGCCGTCCAGGCGTCGATCAGCGCGCCGACGTTCTTGCGCGGCTCCAGCGTCCCGGCGTAGAGCACGTACCCCTCCGGCGCCCCCAGCTCCCGCCGGGTGGCCGCGATCCCCTGCGGCTCGCCCGGCCGGAACTCGGGATCGATCCCGGGATAGACCACGCGGATCTTCGCCGCGCACTGGGGGAAGTGGAAGGCGAGGTCCCGCGCCGTCGACTCCGAGATGGTCACCAGCCGCCGCGCCGCCTCGAAGGAGGGGCGCAGGAACGGCAGCAGGCTCCAGCGCACCTTCAGCGTGTGCGCTTCCGGGAAGAGCAGCGCCGTCAGATCGTGGACCGTGGCCACCGCCGGCACCGGGCAGCGCAGGGGGAGCGTGATCAGCGGCGACCAGAAGAGGTCGACGTCGCCGCGCGCCAGCCGCCGGGGCAGCCGGAGCTGCTGCCAGAGCACGCCGAGCGGCGCCTCCTGCCGCTCGACGGCGATCCCCGCCGCCGCCAGCTCCCCGGCCTCCCGCGGCGGCCGATGGGCCATGCCCACGTACCGCATCCCGCCCAATCCGGCGAGGCCGAGCAGCAGCGAGCGGGTGTAGACGCCGATGCCGGTCGGGGCGGGAACGAGAGCGCGGAGGTCAACGGCGATGGTCTTCGGGCTTGGCGGCGGGCTCGGCATCGCGCGGATTGTATCCCCGCCCGTCGGGGCCGTCGTCGGGCGGAGGAGTGACCAGGCGCCAGATCTCCACCTCCGGGTCCGCCCAGGCGAGCGCGAACTCGTCCGACCGCCGCGTGACCCATCGCCGCTCCGGATTTTCCCAGGGCGAGCGGACGATCACCACGAACGCGATTCCCAGCCGCTCGAGGGAGCGCCGCCACGGCCGGTAGGAGGTGACGTCGTAGGGATGTCCCAGGTCGCTCCCCCAGCGGTAGTACCGCGCGTCGAGATTTTGGTTCCGCGGCACGATCTCGAGGTCGTTCTGAAAGCGGCTGCCGAAGAAGAGATAGGGCTGGTTCATCCCCGCGTAGGCCACCCGCGCGCCATTCGGCCCGGCGAGCCGCTCCAGGACGAGCGGGCCGGGCAGGTTGGAGAGCTTCTTCTCCTGATAGAGCGTGGTCAGCCGTCCCATCGGCACGGCCGCCGCCAGCACCAGCGCCACCGCCGCGATCCATCCCCACCTTTCGAGGTCCGGCTCCCGCCGCCTTCTCCAGGCGTTCCAGGCGATCTCTCCCAGCGCGCCCAGGCCGAGCATCGCCACGGCGGCGAGGATCCTCCAGCCCTCCTTCCAGTCGAGATACCGGAAGGCCTGCGAGGTGATCCAGACGAGCAGCAGGGCGCGCGGGAAGAAGGCCCGGGGCCCGAGCTCCGCCAGCAGCCAGGCGAAGGCCACGGCGGCCAGCGCGATCGCGGGGAGGAAGTAGCGGATGTCCCGATGGTCGTGCATCAGCAACAGGAACTGGAGGAAGAAGATCGCGGGCAGCGAGAACGTCAGGGCCGCCGGCCACCGGCGCCGCCACAGCGCCAGGAAGGGAGCGAGCAGGGCCGCCGGCAGCAGGGTGAGCGGGAACCAGGAGCCGAAGAGCCCCGCCCGGCGGGTGAGGAACCGCACGACGTCGATCCGGAACTCGGGCGCGGTGTCCCGCTCCAGGGGCGCGACGCCTCCCCAGCCCGGAAACACCTCGGTGCCGAGGATCTCCACCGGCGCCGGGAAGATCGGGTTGCCCGTGGTCATGGCGTTCCGCAGATAGGTGTAGCCGCCGGTGACGGCGATGACGGCGGCGAGCAGGACGGCGAGCCCGGCGAGATTCCGCATCGGGATCCTCTCCCCGTCCGCTGAGCGGCGCTGAATCCATACCGCCAGGACCAGCAGGGCGAGGACCACGGGCGCGTAGAGAATCCCGATGTACTTGGTGGCGAGCAGCAATCCGAGGGCGGCGCCGGTCGCCACGGCCGCGCCGGGGCGGGGGCGCCGCGCCAGGGCCAGCGCGCCGTCGACGCCGGCCAGAGTGAAAAAGGCGGTGCTGTGATCGTTGCCGGCGCCGACCGCGAGGACGGGAAGGACGTGGTGAATTCCCCCGTAGGCGATCGCCGCCAGGGCGGCGTCCCGGCGCGACAGGCCCAGGCGGCGGGCGATCGCGGCCACCGCCAGGAACGAGAAGAGGGCGAAGGGGAGTTGCGTCCAGCGCGCCGCCACGTCGCTGTCGCGGAACGGAGCGATCAGCACCCAAGAAGCCATCTCGCCCAGGACGGGGTAGAACGGGGTGCTCGGGTCCCCCATCGAGAACCGGATCATCCGCAGGTCCCCGTAGCGGATCCAGGTGGCGACCGTGGACAGGTGATACGAGACATCGTCGAAACCGTAGGCGCCGGCCGGCGCGAAGCGGAGGCGGATCAGATCGTGGAGATTGAAGAAGGCGATCGCCAGCGCCGCCGCGATCAGCAGGGCGGTCTCGATCCGCACCCGGCGGGAAAGGTTTATCGATTCCGATTCAGCCGGGATTCGGTGTCCTGCCGGCAGCAGCCGCGACAGCAGGAACGCCGCCGCCGTCCAGGCCAGGAAAGGCGCCGGCCGCAGCCAGCCGAAGTGGCCGAGCCACGTCGCCGGCACGACCGCGATCCCCACCGCGAAGGTGAACGCGGCCACCGCGTGCGATTCCGGCCCGAAGTCCGGCGCCAGCCGGCGGGCGAGGCGCGACCCAGCCCCCCAGAGCGCCGCCAGCATCGCCACGAAGACCAGCGCCTGGAACGCGCGGGGAGCGCCCGGGAGCGCCGCTCCGGCGAGGAGTATCGCCGCGATCAGCGCGATCAGGACGGGGAGGACCAAGGCGGCGGCGCGGTCGGAACGGCCCTTGAGCATCGAAGGCGGAGTCTACTTCATTGAAGGGAAGCGGAAACTTCCCGGAAGGCCGCCGCCGTCTCCGCCGCCGACCGGCGCCAGTCGAAGCGCCCGGCCCTCTCCTTCCCCCTCCGTTTCAGCTCCGCGCGGAGATCGCCGTCCGCGAGCAGCGCCGCGATGCGGTCCGCCCAGAGGTCCGGACGGTCCGGCGGCGCGTAGAGGGCGGCGTCCCCGGCGACCTCGCGCAGCACCGGCAGATCGCTCGCCACCAGCGGCGCTCCGGCCTGCAGGGCCTCGATCGCCGGCAGGCCGAACCCCTCGTAGAAGGAGGGGAGCGCCACCAGCTCGGCCCCCCGGTACAGGGCGGCGAGACCCTCCGGGCTCACGTAGCCGAGATGGACCACCCAACCCTCCCGCTCGGCCACGGCGATCTCCCGGCGGGTCTCTTCGGATTTCCAGCCCCAGCCGCCGCAGAGCACGAGCGGCGGCGGATTCGTGCCGCGCGCGCGCAGCGCTCTCCAGGCCGCCAGCAGCGCCGGCACGTTCTTCCGCGGCTCCACCGTGCCCACGTGGAGGGCGTAGCGGGACGGCGTTCCGGGCGGCGGCGAGCCGGCCGCGGCCTCCGACATCGTGCCCGTTCCGTGATGGATCGCCCGCACGCGGACGGGAGAGACCCCCCGCTCGATCAGCTCCCGCCGCACCGCCTCGCTCGGCGTCAGCAGGAGGTCCGCCTCGAAGAGCGTCCGCTCCAGCCGCTCGCGTAGCGCCGCGGCCGAATCCGGGCGCACCGCCCAGGGAACCTTGAACAGGCCGAGATCGTGGATCGTCGCCACCCGCGCGCCGCCGGCGAAGCGGAAGAGCGGAGGGAAGAGGTAGTTCGGCGCGAAGAGCACCCGGTTGCCGTCCGCCGCGGCGAGCAGGGGAGCGAGGCGGCGGAGGATCTGGCTCGCCCGCCACGGGGGCACCACCAGGCCGTCCGGCGCCGCGTGGACCACCCGCTCGATCGCGGGACCGGCGGGAAACTCCACGGCGGGCCGCGGCGCGCCCGGATCCTCTTCGACGAGGCTCTGGCCGTAGAGGCGCAGCCGCAGATCGTCCCGCGCCGCGAGATGGACGAGGACCTGGTGGAGATACCAGCCCACCCCCGTCAGCTCCTCGTAGAAGGAGTTGACGTCCACCGCCACGGTCAGCCGCGGCTCGGCCCGCCGGCGGCGGACGTCCGCCGCGATCCCCCGCAGCCACACGAACGTCCGCCGCAGCCGGCGGGGGGAGCCGAACCGGAGGAGAGCGCGGAGGAGCTTCAGCGAGGGTGCCCTTTCAGCCGTCTGTCCCACGAGGCCTCTTTGCCCCGCAAGGGGCAACGGCATGTAGCCTGGGGCGTGAGCCCCAGGACGGGGACGCCTAACGAATTCCAGAGCCCCGGAGGGGCGACGGCAGATCCTGCCTCCGATGAAGACTGCCGTCGCCCCTCCGGGGCTCTGGGTCTTGTTGGGAAACCGGCCACCTGGGGCTGGCGCCCCAGGCTACATGCATGGGCTCCTTCGGAGCCCACCGCCCGTTTTTTTCTCCTCATGACGCGAAGAGTGTATCTTTACGCCGTTTCCGAATTCCTACCGTCCCACGAGCGATGCGCCCTCGAGCCCTCTCCATCCTCTGCCCGGCGCTGCTCCTCCTGGCCCTCGCCGGCGCCCTGGCGGGCATCCGCGCCCCGTCGCCGGCCGGCGACGAGGCCACCTCCGTGATGATCGTCCAGAGCCTCTGGCACGATCACGACCTGACCTACCGCGAGGCGGATCTCCGGCGCGCCGACCGCATCTGGGACGGCGGGCCGGCCGGCCTCGCCCTGTTCACCAACGACGGCGGCAATACCCTGCGCTACGGCCGGCCCCTCGCCTATCCGCTGGCCGTCCTGCCGTTCTACGCCCTGTTCGGCCTGACCGGGATCGCCCTCTTCAACATGGCCCTCTTCCTCGCCATGGCGGTCGCGGCCCTGTGGACGACCTCCGGCTGGACGACCTCCGGCGAGGCCGGCCCCGCGCCCCTCTTCGTGGCCGGCTTCTTCTTCGCCTCGGCGGCGTTCGCCTACGCCTTCCGGCTGGAGCCCGAGGTCTTCCTCATGGCCTGCGTCTTTTTCCCGCTGCTCGTCTGGCAACGGCTGCGGACGATTCCTGAAGAGGGACGTGGGTCTCTCGCGGCCCTCGCAGGCGCGGGCATCCTGCTCGGCGCGGCTTTGACGTCGAGCCCGCTGCTGGCGCTGCTCGGCCTTCCCATCCTCATCGATCTCCTTATGGCTCGGGCGTCGCGTCGCCGCTGGCGCGGGCTCGCCGCCGTGATCGCGGCGGCGCTCCTCACGGCCGGTCTCCTGGCATTGATCCAGCGCGCGGGCACGGGCTCCTGGACCCCCTTCGGCGGAGCCCAGCGGCGCACCTTCGAGACCGAGTTCCCGCTCCAGAGCGCGCGCGACCTCTGGCAGGGCTACGGCTCCGAGACCGCCGGCGGCGCTTCCCCGGACCTCGCGGACGGCCCGCGGCTCCTGCCGCGCAATCTTGGCTACGCGCTCGCCGGCCGCTCCACAGGGCTCCTGCCGTACTTCCCCTTCGCCCTCCTCGCCCTCGCTCTGTATGTCTTCGGGCCGAAGGACCGCTCGCGCCACCTGCTGGCGGCGGCCCTGGCGGCCTACGTCGTGATCGTCCTGCTCGTCCATCCCCACGATTTCGCGGGGGCCGCGGGGTTCCTCGGCAGCCGCTACCTCGCGCTGATCTATCCGGCCTTCCTCTTCCTGCCCGGCCGCCTCGGCTCCCGCCGGAGCCTCGCGCTCCCGTATCTTGCCGCGGGGCTCTGGACCGCCGTCGCCGTGGCCGGCTCGCTGACGGGCCAGCTCCACACGGCCGTGCCCACGTTCCAGCGCCTGCCGCTCGAGCTGACGCTGCTCCCCGGCGATCATCTCCCGGGTTTCTTCACCCAGACGTGGGGCGACGCGGTATGGATCGTTCCGCGCGGCGCCTTCTTCGCCGAGGAGCACCATCCCCACGGCGTGTGGGTGCGCGGCGGCACGCGCTCCGAGGTGATCGTGGTCTCGCCGAAGCCGCTCTCGCGGCTCGCCTTCACGGTCTACGCCCTGGCGCCCGACGGCGTGCTGACGCTCGACAGCGGCGTGGACCGGCTGACCGTCCGCTTCGACACCGAAGGCAAGCGCGACGGCACCCCGGTCGACCTCGCCCTCCGCCCCGTGGCCCGCGATCTCGGCTTCTTCCCCGAACCCGCGCCGAAACGCGAGTTCTTCTACCGCTTCACCCTGGAGACCACCGCCGGCCTGGTGCCCGCGCGCGTCGATCCCAAGAGCCGCGATCCCCGTTATCTCGGGGTGTTCCTCGACTTCACGGGGGAAGGGCCGTAGCATCATGGATACGTCCATGCCCGATCCCACTCCCGTCCCGCCGCCCGAGGACCTCCGCGTCGCCGAGGTCCTCCAGAAGGTCCGCTCCGGCGTGCGGCAGCGCCGCGCCGAGTCGACCACGCTCGCCGGCGGCGGCGAGGAGACGCGCAGCGGCCTGCTCGCCCTGAAGCAGCGCGAGTACGTGCAGGAGCCGGTCGCCTCCTCCCACCGGCCGGGCCTGGGACGGCTGATCGTCCTCGCGCGCAAGGTCTTCCACAAACTGTTTCTCAAGTGGTACATGCGCCCCATCCTCGAGCAGCAGAACGGCTTCAATCAGGCGGCGGCGCGGCTGATCGAGGATCTGGTGGAAGCGCAGGAGCGGACCGCGCGGGAGGTGCGCCAGCTCGGCGGCCGCGTCGAGGCCCTGGAGCGGCGGCTGGAGGAGGAGGGGGAGAGCCCGGGCGGGAGCGGCGGGTGAAGCCGCGCATCGTCGTCTGCGCCACCAAGATCCCGTTCGCCTACGGCGGCGCCGAGATGCTCGTCGATTCCCTGCGCGACGAGCTCAAAGCCCGCGGCTTCGAGGTGGACGTCGTCGCCCTGCCGTTCCACTGGCCGACGCGGACCGAGCTGCTGAAGAGCAGCCTCGCCTGGCGGCTGGTGAATCTCGAGGAGGCCGCCGGCCAGCGGATCGATCTCGTGATCGCCACGCGCTTCCCCTCCTATCTGATCAAACATCCCAACAAGGTCGTCTGGCTGATCCACCAGCTCCGGCAGGCCTACGATCTGCTGGGCACGGCCTACAGCGACTTCGCGGAGAGCCGGCCGCGCGACGCCAAAGCGCTCGAGATGATCCGCGCCATGGACCGCCGCACCCTCGCCGAGGCGCGGGCCGTCTACACCATCTCGGGCAACGTGGCGGACCGCCTGCGCCGCTTCAACCAGGTCGAGGCCGAGGTGCTCTATCCGCCGCCCAAGCTCGACGCGCTCTATCACGCGGGGGATTGCGGGAATTTCATCTTTTCGATCGGCCGTCTCGATCCGCTGAAGCGCTTCGATCTGCTGATCCGTGCCATGAGGCACACGGAAACCCCCGTGCGCTGCCGCATCGCCGGCACCGGACCCGAGCGCGAGGCCCTGGAAAACCTGATCGATCGCTCAGGGCTGCGCGGCCGCGTGGAGCTCCTCGGCTGGGTGGAGGACCGCGACGTCGTGGAGCGCTACGCG
>DASWRX010000362.1:0-5447 GCA_036402955.1 Thermoanaerobaculia bacterium | reverse complement strand
GACACGTACCACTCCAGCAGGTCGAGGTCGAAGCCCGCGGCCCGGAAGGCCGTGATGCCGGCGTTCAGCCGCCGGGGCAGGCGCAGGCCGGGGTAGCGCAGCAGGTGCCAGGAGCGGAGCGAGTAGGCGTTCTGGCGATCGCTCATGAACATCGCGCCCGCCGCCGTCTCACGCAGCGGGTAGAGACCGGAGAAGGGCCGCAGAAACAGGACGTCGCTGTCGCAGTAGGCCAGCTCGTCGCCGGCGAAGAGCATGGCGTCGATCAGCTTCAGGGCCATGACATTGCCGCGCCGGAAAGCGCGCAGGGCGGGGTGGCGGGCGAGGAAGCCCGCCGTCCGCTCGTCGGCCTCGGCGCGGGGGACGACCTCCGGAGCGCGCAGCGCGGCGGCGAGGCGCTCCCGGTCCGCCGCCGTGAGGGAGCCGTCGTCGTGGAGCCGCAGCGCCAGCTCCTCCGCGGAGTGGCGCAGGAGGCTACCGAGACAGAGGATGGCCATCTCCACCTGGCGGTGGCCGACGATGCTCGCGACGCGGAGCGGACGCTGAGGGGAAGGAGCCATTCTTCAGCCATTGTAGCCTCGGCCCGGTTTGCCTGAGCCGGAGCTTCGATTACACTAAGTCACCGCCAACCGGCATCCCGGACGGAGATCGGCCATGGATTGGAAGCACCAGAGTGTCCTCGTCACCGGCGGGGCCTCGTTCATCAGCTCGCACCTCATCGACCTGCTCGTGGCCAAGGGCACGCGGCGCATCCGCGTCGTCGACGACCTGTCGAGCGGCCGGCTCGCCAACGTCCAGGCGCACGTCGACTCCGGGGTGGTGGAATTCCACCGCGAGGACCTCCTGGCGCCCTGCGTGGCGCAGCGCATGGTGGCGGGGATCGACGTCGTCTTCCACCTCGCCGCCATCCACGGCGGCCGCGGCTTCGTCGACCTGCACCAGGCCGCCTGCGCCCAGAACCTGGCGCTCGACGGCCTGCTGATCAAGGCCGCCCACGAGGCGGGCGCCGGCAAATTCGTCTTCGCCTCCTCCGGCTGCGTCTACCCCAACCACCTCCAGGGGGACGTCAACCAGGAGGTCTACCTCTCCGAGGAGATGGTGGGGCCGCCCTACGACGCCGACAACATGTACGGCTGGGCGAAGCTGATGACCGAGATGACGCTGCGGGCCTACGCGCGGGACTTCGGGCTCAAGGCCGCCTCCTGCCGCTTCTTCACCGTCTATGGCGAGCGCGGCGTCGAGAACCATGCCGTCATCGCCATGATCGCCCGCGCCTTCGTGCGCCAGGACCCTTTCGAGGTCTGGGGCGATGGCACCCAGATCCGCAACTGGACCTACGTCGGCGACATCGTCAGCGGCATGGTGCGCGCCGCCGAGACGATCGACGACGGCACCGCCGTCAACCTCGGCACCGAGGAGCGCACGCGGGTGATCGACGCCGTGCGCGAGGTGCTGCGCTACACCGGCCACGAGGCCGAGATCAAGCTTCTACCCCACATGCCCACCGGCCCCCTCAACCGCGTGGCCAGCAACCGCCTGGCCCGCGAGCTCCTGGGCTGGGAGCCGCAGGTGAAATTCATGGCCGGCCTGCACCGCACCATCGACTGGTACTTCTCCTCGCGGGAGCGGGAGACCGTCAGCGGCTACCTCGCCGGGATGCTCACCGAGCGCTAGGCGCCAGCTCGGATTTCCCATGGAGCCCAAGGTTCACTTCAAGGGGCTGAACAGCCTGCGGTTCTTCGCCGCCCTGTTCGTGGTGATCGGCCACGTCCCCCTCAACCAGGCCAGCCTCGGCCTGCCGCACCCCTCCTATGGCGCGCTCTTCTTCCGCGGCTCCTGTGCCGTCTCCTTCTTCTTCACCCTCAGCGGGTTCCTCATCACCTACCTGTTGCTGGAGGAGCAACGGCGGACGGGCGACGTCGACGTCCGCAGCTTCTACATGCGGCGGGTGCTCCGCATCTGGCCGCTCTACTTCGCGGTGGTCTTCGCCGGCCTCTTCTTCTACAACGCCCTGCTCCCCGCCGCCGGCGTCCAGTACCGGGTCCTGTACAGACTCCCCCTGGCCGTCCTCCTCTACAGCTTCTTCCTCCCCAACCTGATGAACAGCCTGTACACCGTGGGGGGAATCCTCAATCCGTCGTGGTCCATCGGCGTCGAGGAGCAGTTCTACCTGTTCTGGGCGCCGGCCCTGAAGCGCGCACGCGAGCGGTTGCCGGCCCTCTGCTGGACCGCCTTCGCCGTCTTCCTCGCCGTCTCCTGGCTGACCTATTTCGACGTCTTCGGCGATGGCGTGTGGAAGAAATTCGCCGGCCAGCTCCAGTTCCACTTCATGGCCGCGGGAGGCCTCTGTGCCTGGTGGCTCCACCGCCACCGGGACCGCTTCCTCGCACTGCCGGTCTTCACCAGCCGGGCCGTGCAGATCGTCCTCTTCGTGCTCCTCGCCGACTACTATCTCTCCAACTTCGCCCACTGGCGCGGGCTGGCGGACGAGGCGGCGCAGCTCGTCCTCTATCCGTGGCTCATCGTCAACGTCGCCGCCAACCCGCGCAACGTCCTGCGGGTCGGGAACCGGGCCTTCGACTACCTGGGGACGATCTCCTACGGCATCTACATGCTCCACATGATCGCCGTCTACGGCACCTCGGCCCTGTTCAAGGCGACCGGCTGGTGGCGAGGCCCCCTCTGGCTCTACTGCGTGCTCTTCTACGCCCTGGTCTTCGGCGCCACCTTCCTGCTGGCGCACTTCTCCTACCGGTATCTCGAGTCCCCCTTCCTGCGCCTCAAGGAGCAGCGCTTTTCGCTGCTGCCGTCCTCCCCCGCCCCCGCGGCGCCCTGACCTGAGGGCCGCCCCGCCATGCACCGGCTGGTCTATCTCTGCGACTGGCTGCCGCCGGACTTCGGCGCCGTCGGCCAGTACAGCCTCCTGTTCGCCCGCGAGCGGGCCGCCGGCGGGGAGGACGTGACCCTCGCCGGTCTCTCGTCGACGGCCGCCTCGGTCGCGGAGGAGCGCCCGGGGGACGGGCGGCTGCGGATCGTCCGCCTGCGGGCGCCGCTCTACGACCGCGCCGACTTCCGCACCCGGGCGCTGTGGACGGCGCGCACCGACCTCGCGCTGGTCTGGCGGCTGCGACGGGAGCTGCGGCGGGCGGACGAGATCCTCTTCACCGGCAGCCCGCCGTTCCTGGTGCAGCTCCTGGTGCCCTTGAACCTGCTGCTCGGCAAGTGCCTCACCTACCGGATCACCGATTTCCACCCCGAGTGTCTGATGGCTGAGCTGGAAGGCCGGACGCCGGCGGCGCTGCGGCTCTTCCATCGCTGGACGGTGGCGCTACGCCGCCGGGTGGACCGCTTCGAGGTGCTGGGCGAGGACCAGCGGCGGCGGCTTCTGGAGATCGGCATCGCCCCCCAGCGCATCGTGCTGAAGCGCGACCCTTCGCCGGTCGAGATCCCGCCGGGGACGCCGCCGCTCGACCTCTCCGGCATTCCCGACTTCCCTGAGGAGCTGCGCGGCCGGCCGATCCTCCTCTACTCCGGCAACTTCGGCGTCGCCCACGACCACGAGACGTTCGTCGAGGGGTACCGCCGCCACCACCGCGAGGGCTCCGGGCGGGTGGCCCTCTGGCTCAACGCCACCGGCTCGAAGGCGGACCGGGTCGAGGAGATCCTGCGCCGGGAGGGGTTGCCGGTCCACCGCGGCCGCCCGGTGCCGCTGGAGCTGCTGCCGCGGCTCCTGGTCACGCCGGCCGCCCACCTCATCACCCTGCGGGACGGCTTCGAGGGCTACGTCCTGCCGTCCAAGGTCTACGGCTGCGTACAATCCGGCCGCGGCGTCCTCTACGTCGGCAGCCCCGCCTCCGACGTCCACCTCCTCTGCGCGCAGGGGGTGCCGCCCGGCCGGTACTGGCGCGCTGACGTGGGCGATCCGGCGGCGGTCGCCCGCGCGCTCGAGGAGATCGCGGGATGAACGCCGTGGCGACGAGCTCACGACGATGAGATCCGTCTCCCGCCTTTTGCCAGCCGGGGGATGGACAATTCCCCGAGTTGCTGTAAGATCTCCTCACAACTAGCGATCAACAGTGAATTTTCGGGCACGCCGACTGGCGGCCGATCGCTCTGGAAGCAGCCGCATGAACGGAATCTTGCCGTATGCCATCGGCGCAGCTTTTGTCGCCGCTCTCGTCACCAACCTGATGGTGCCTCCGGTCGCACGTCTGGCCGTGATGCTGCGCGCTCTCGACCATCCGGGGGAGCGCAAGCTGCAGACGGGCGCCGTGCCCCGCCTGGGCGGCGTCGCCATCGCCCTCGGCCTCGCCCTCGGCGGCGGCGTCGCGGCGGTCTCGCTGTGGGGCCGCCTGGGCACCGCGATCGGCCGCGGCGAGCTGCTGGCCCTGGCCTTCGGCACGCTGCTGGTCTTCCTGGTCGGCGTCATCGACGACCTGGTGGGGGTCTCGGCGGGCAAGAAGCTGCTCTTCCAGCTCGTGGCGGCCTGGCCGCTGGTGCAGTCCGGCTGGACGTTCGAGGTGCTGCGCCTCCCCTTCCTGGGCGAGATCCGCCTCGGGCTGCTCGGCGGGCTCGTCTCCCTGCTGTGGATCGTGGGCGTCACCAACGCCATCAACCTGCTCGACGGGCTCGACGGGCTCGCCGGCGGCGTCGTCACGATCATCTCGGTGAGCTTCCTCGGCTACGCCGTGCTCCAGGGGAACGCCGGCACCGTGATCCTGATGGCCGGAGTGGCCGGCGCCTGCGTCGGGTTCCTGCGCCACAACTGGGAGCCGGCGCGCGTCTTCATGGGGGACTCCGGCTCGCTGACGCTGGGCTTCCTGCTCGCCGCCACCTCCGTCCATTCCTCGCTCAAGGCGCCGGCGGCGGTGGCCATCCTGGTGCCGATCCTGGCGCTCGGCGTGCCGGTGATGGACACCCTGCTGGTGATGGCCGTCCGCTTCCTCGACCGGCCGAAGGGGGCGCTCACCGACCGCTTCCTGCGCATGTTCCACGCCGACCGCAAGCACCTCCACCATCTGCTCGCCCACTTCGGCGGCGAGCGCTCGCGCATCGTCGCCGTGATCTACGCGGTCGTCCTCTCCTTCTGCGCCCTGGCGCTCTTCGTCGCCGTGACCGGCGAGACGACGCTCGGCGTGGCGCTCGTGCTGCTCGAGTTCTCGGTCATTCTCGGCATGCGCCAGATGGGGCTCGCCATGGAGGCCCGGCGTCTGTCGCGCCTGCAGCGGGAGGAGATCAAGGCCGAGGTCCTCGCCCGCGTCCCGGGCCCGAAGCCGGTGCGGATCGCCGGCGGCGTCCGGCGCATCGCCCGCTAGGAGCCTGTCGGCTTACCCGAGCTGCGTAGGAAAATTTCCTGGGGGGGGTGACCCTGACATCTCTCGGGCCTTTCATCTTTAGCGAGAATCGCAGAGGCTAGGAGGCCTGCGAGTGCCTGAGCGTCTCCTCCCGGG
>DASWRX010000361.1:0-8553 GCA_036402955.1 Thermoanaerobaculia bacterium | reverse complement strand
ATCAATCCGTTCAACATCGACGTCGACACGAACGAGGGCGTGGTCACCCTGCAGGGAACCGTCAAGAAGGACGACACCCGCAGGAAGGCCGAGCAGTACGCCCGCGACACCGACGGCGTCAAAAGAGTGATCAACCTGATCAAGGTGGAAGGCACCTAACGCCGACCCCCTCGTCTTAAATCAGTTCCATTTAACAAGGGAGAAAACAAATGAAGAAGCTGTCCGTTCGCCTTTCGCTCCTCTGCCTGCTGGCCATCCTCGTGATCCCGTTCGCCGGGTGCAAGAAGGAGGAGACGGAGGTCGAGGAGACCCCCGCGACCACGACCGACACCACGACCTCGACCTCGATGAGCACCGAGACCTCGACGTCGACCATGAGCACCGACACCATGGGCACCACGTCCACGGACATGGGCACCATGGGCACGGACATGACGACGTCCTCGCCGATGGGCTCCGACACGACCCAGCCCCCGGCTGGCAAGTAAATCGACGTCGCGATCGCGATCGAAAAGTGGCCTAGGGGGCGTCCGCGAGTCGGGCGCCCTTTTTGTTTTTCCTCAATTTCCCCGCTGTAAGAATTCCCTGCGTAGGATCTACGAGGCCATCCGGAAGACTTCCTCCAGGAAGCGGCCGGCGGCGGAGCGGAACTCGTCCGTCCACTCGTGGCCGCCCTGGAAGACGCAGGGGCGGACGTCGATCCCCCGGCCGCGCAGCAGCTCCACGTCGTGCTCCATCTTGGCGGCGTCGTACCACTCCTCGCTGGAGCCGCGCCCCAGCAGGACGGGCGGGAAGGCCCCGAGGTCGTGACGCGCGAGCTCGGGAGGGACGTCCCCGCCCAGCACGACCACTCCGCGGCAGGCGTGGCCGGAGCCCGCGGCGGCCCGGTAGGCCATGGCGGCCCCCTGGGAGAAGCCGAGATAGACCAGCCGCCCGGAGACCGGGATCTCGCGCTTGACCTCGGCGACCACGCTGGCCACGTAGCGGAGATTGTCCTGGATGGCCCGCTCCCGCTGCTGGCGGGTCATCCAGCTGGCGATGACCTCGTTCAGACGGTTGTAGAAAGGATGCAACGCCTGCACGGCGCAGAGCGCCCAGCGGGAGGAGCCGGGGATGCGGCGCAGCTCCTCCAGGTGCCGGTCGGCGTTCTCGCCGTAGCCGTGGAAGCCCACCAGGAGCGGAGCCCCCTCCGGCTCCGCGGGGATGTCGAGAAGGTAGCGGCCGTGGACGAGCGCCGCGATCTCCCGCTCCTCCCCGCGCCCGCTCAAGCCCGCCGCCTCTCGCCGCGCTGCCGCAGGGGGGCCGAGAGCTCGCGCACCCGCCCCTCGAGGAGGGCGGGCAGCCCGGAGTCCGCCCCCTTCTCCTCGATCAGCCGCACCAGGGCGCTGCCGACCACCACGCCGTCCGCGATCTCCCCCACCGCCTCCACCTGCTGCGGGGTGGAGATGCCGAAACCCACGGCGAGGGGCGGATCGAGCCGCTTGCGCAGCCGCTTGACGTCCCGGGCCAGGTCGGTATCCAGGGCGGCGCGCTCGCCGGTGACGCCGGTGCGCGAGACGTAGTAGACGAAGCCGGTCGAGGCGCCGTTCACCGTGCTCACCCGGTCGCGGGTGCTGGTCGGCGCGAGCAGGAAAATGGTGTCCACCCCCTGCTCGCGCAGGGCCGGGATGAATTCCCGCTCTCCCTCCTCCGGGGGCAGGTCGACGCAGAGCACGCCGTCCACGCCGGAGGCGGCGGCCTGCTCGGCGAAGCGCTCGACGCCGCGCGCGTGGATGGGGTTGAAGTAGGTGAACAGGACGACCGGCACCCCGAGCTTGTCCCGGTGACGGGCCACGAGCTGCAGGATGCCCGAGAGCTTGGTGCCCGCCTCCAGGGCCCGCGTGGCCGCCCGCTGGTTCACCGGACCGTCGGCGATCGGATCGCTGAACGGCACGCCGAGCTCGATGATGTCGGCGCCGCCGGCGGCGAGCGCCTCCAGGTGCTCGGCGGTGGCCGCGAGATTCGGGTCCCCGGCCATGATGAACGGGATGAAGGCCGCCCGGCCCTCGTGGAGGCAGTTGAAGAAGACTTCGTCGATCGCGCTCATCGCGTCTCTCCCCGCCGGGCCGCGGCCTCGGCGAACGACTCCACGTTGACGTTGCCATCGGCGGAGTGCTCCCGGTCCCAGGCGAGCACGGATTCCACGTCCTTGTCCCCGCGCCCCGAGAGGTTCACCAGGATCACCCGCTTGCGCGAGAGCCGGGGGGCGCGCCGGATCGCCTCGGCGATGGCGTGCGAGCTCTCCAGGGCGGGCAGGATCCCCTCGGTGCGGGCCATGCGGTGAAAGGCGGCGATCGCCTCCTCGTCGGTGGCCGAGGTGTACTCGACCCGCCCCTCGTGGTGCAGCCAGACGTGCTCGGGGCCGATCGCCGGGTAGTCGAGGCCGGCGGAGACCGAGTGCGTGGGGGCGATCTGCCCCTCCTCGTCCTGGAGCACGAAGGTGCGCGTGCCGTGCAGCACGCCGAGCGCGCCGCCGGCGAAGCGGGCCGCGTGCTCGCCCCGGCGGCCGCTGCGGCCGCCGGCCTCGACGCCGATCAGGCGCACCCGGCGGTCCTCCAGGAAGGCGGTGAACAAGCCGATGGCGTTGCTGCCGCCGCCGACGCAGGCGATCGCCAGGTCGGGCGCGTCGGAGCCCGTCTGCCGCCTGAGCTGCAGGCGGGCCTCGTCGCCGATCACCCGGTGGAAGTCGCGCACCATGCGCGGGAATGGATCGGGCCCGAGCACCGAGCCGAGCACGTAGTGGGTGGTGCGGACGTTGGTGACCCAGTCGCGCATCGCCTCGTTGATGGCGTCCTTGAGCGTGCGGCTGCCGGAGTCGACGGGCACCACCTCGGCGCCGAGCAGGCGCATGCGGTCGACGTTGACGCGCTGGCGCCGCATGTCCTCGCTGCCCATGTAGACGACGCAGGCGAGGCCGAGCGCCGCCGCGGCGGTGGCGGTGGCCACGCCGTGCTGGCCGGCGCCGGTCTCGGCGACCACCCGCTCCTTCTCCATCAGCCGGGTGAGCAGGCACTGGCCGAGGGCGTTGTTGATCTTGTGGGCGCCGGTGTGGAGCAGGTCCTCGCGCTTGAAGAAGAGGCGCGCGCCGCCCAGCTCCTCGGAGAGACGCTCGGCGAAGTAGAGCGGCGTCGGGCGGCCGGCGAAGTCGTTGAGCAGCGCCGTCAGCTCGCGGCGGAAGACCCGGGAGCGCTGCGCCCGGTCGTAGAACCGGGTCAGCTCGGCCACCGGCGTCATCAGCGTCTCGGGCACGAAACGGCCGCCGTAGAGGCCGAAATAACCCTCCGGGTCAGGGAGGGGTCGGGTTCTCGCCATGCTTCACCTCCAGAAAGAGCCGCCGCAGCAGCTCGAGGTCCTTGATCCCGGGGGCGGACTCCACCCGCGAGCAGACGTCGATCGCCCAGGGCCGGGCCGCCGCGACGGCGCGGCGGGCGTTGTCCGGCCCGATGCCGCCGGCCAGGAACAGCCGCCGGCCGGCGAGCTCCTGACCATCCATCGCCCCATAATCCCACGCCGAGCCGGTGCCGCCGTAGAGCATGGCGTGGGGCGCGTCGATCAGGACTCCCCAGACCTCGCCGTAGGCGTCCATCTCCTCGCGCGAGGGCGGGCCGCCGGTGCGGAAGGCCTTGACCGCCCGGCCGGCGAACGGGGCCACCGCTGCCGGCCCTTCGCCGCCGCTGAATTGCACGCGATCGAGACCGACGCGCCCGGAGATCTCCTCGATCTCGGACCTGGGCGCATCCACGAACACGCCCACCAGCGGCGCCCGGCCGCCCACCGCGCCGGCGATCTCCAGCGCCCGCTCCACGGTGACGAACCTCGGACTGCCGGCATAGAAGTTTAACCCCAGATAGTCCGCGCCCATTGCGACCGCCGCCGCGGCGTTGGCGGGATCGGTGACGCCGCACACTTTTATTTTGACGGACACGTTGACGGACATCAGATCTCCGTTCCGATCAGCAGCCCGCGCAGCGCCGCTCCCGGGTCGTCCGCCAGCAGCAGCGTCTCGCCGATCAGGAAGGCGTCGAAGCCGCTCTCGGCGAGCAGGGCCACGTCGAGGGCGTCATGGATGCCGCTCTCGGCCACCTTGACCGCCTCGTGCGGGAGCCCCGGCAGCAGCGAGATCGAATTCTGGAGATCGACGTCGAAGGTGCGCAGGTTGCGGTTGTTGATGCCGACCATCTCCCACGGCTCGCCGCCGAGCTTGGCGATGTCCTCCGCGTCATGGGTCTCGACCAGCGGCACCAGCCCGAGGCCGCGGGCGAGGCGGGCATAGCGGGCCATCTCCCCGGCCTCGTAGAGCGCGGCGATCAGCAGGATGGCGTCCGCCCCGGCGTCGCGCGCCCAGGCGAGCTGGACAGGATCGACGATGAAGTCCTTGGCGATGGCCGGCAGCCCCGAGGCCGCCCGGCAGGCGGCGAGCAGGTCGTAGCCGCCATGGAAGAAGTCGGGCTCGACCACCACCGAGAGCGCCGCCGCGCCGTTCGCCGCGTAGAGGCGGGCCTGGGAGATCGGATCGACCCGGCCGTGGAGCGAGCCGAGCCGCGGCGAGCCCATCTTGACCTCGGCGATGATCGCCGGGTCCCGCCGCCGCGCCAGCAGGTGCCCCAGGAAGGCGTTGTTCGACGGCGTGCGCGGCGTCCCCTCCTCCCAGCCCGCGGCGGCGGCGCCGCCCACTTCGGCGATCCGCTGCCGGCGGCGCTCCGCGATCCGCAGGAGGATGTCCGGCGCTGTTGTCCGGTCGCTCATCCCGAAAAGCTCCTCAGCTCTTCCAGCTTCCTTTCGGCCGCGCCCGAGGCGAGGGTCTCGCGGGCGCGCTCGACCCCCTCCTCCAGGGTGGCGGCGGCGCCGCCGACGTAGAGGGCGGCGCCGGCGTTCAGGGCGGTGATGTCCGCCAGCGGCCCCCTCTCGCCGCCGAAGACGCGGCGCACGGCGGCGGCGTTCTCCTCCGGCGCGCCGCCCGCGAGGTCCTCCAGGCGGGCGCGGCGGAGGCCGAAGCGCTCGGGCTCCAGCTCGAGCATCCGCACCTCGCCGCCTCGCACCTCGGCGACCCGGGTACGGCCCGTGGTGGTGATCTCGTCGAGACCGTCCCCGTGGACCACCAGGGCGTGCTCGGCGCCGAGGTCGCGCAGCACCTGGCCGATCGGCTCGACCAGGCTCTCGGCGTAGACCCCCATCACCTGGCGGCGGGCGCCGGCCGGGTTGGTCAGCGGCCCGAGGACGTTGAAGATGGTGCGCAGGCCGAGCTCGCGGCGCACCGGCATGACCTCGCGCATGGCCGGGTGCAGCAGCGGCGCGAAGAGGAAGGCGATGCCCACGGCGTCGAGCGTGCGGCCGGTGGTCTCGGGATCGTTCTCGATCTTCACCCCGAGGGCCGCCAGCACGTCGGCGCTGCCGGAACGGCTGGAGACCGAGCGGTTGCCGTGCTTGGCGATCGGCACGCCGGCCGCCGCCGCCACCAGCGCCGCGGCGGTGGAGATGTTGAACGTGCCGCGGCCGTCGCCGCCGGTGCCGCAGGTGTCGACCAGCCCCTCGGTGCGGTGCGGGATGGGGATGGCGCGCCGGCGCATGGCGGCGGCGGCGCCGGAGATCTCCGGCACCGCCTCCCCCTTCATGCGCAGGGCGACCAGCAGCGCCGCCTTCATGGTCTCGGTCACCTGGCCGTCCATGAGCTGGCCGAAGAGGTCCTCGGTCTCCTCGCGGGTGAGGCTCTCGCCGGCCGTCAGGCGCACCAGCGCGGCGCGGACCTCAAGCGGCATCGGCCCCCTCCAGATCCGCCTGCCGGCAGAGATCGAGGAAATTGCCCAGCAGGTGCGGCCCGGAGGCGGTCAGCACCGACTCGGGATGGAACTGCACGCCCCAGTAGGGGAGGTCGCGGTGGCGCATCCCCATCAGCGTGCCGTCGTCCGCCCAGGCCAGCGGCTCGAGCTCGGGCGGCAGCGTCGGCTCCTTGACCTCCAGGCTGTGGTAACGGGTGGCCTCGAACGGGTTCGGCAGCCCGGCGAAGAGGCCGGCGTCGCCGTGGCGCACCGGCGAGGTCTTGCCGTGCATCAGCCGCGGGGCGCGGTCGACCGTGGCCCCGAAGGCCATCCCCAGCGCCTGGTGGCCGAGGCAGACGCCGAGCAGCGGCACGGGAGCGCGGCGGCGCAGCAGGTCGAGGCAGACGCCGGCGTCCTCGGGGCGGCCGGGCCCGGGCGAGAGCACGATCCCCTCGGGGCCGCGGGCGAGCAGCGCCTCGACGCTCGCGGCGTCGTTGCGCACCACCTCGACCTCCGCTCCCGCGCCGGCGAGCATCTGCACGAGGTTGTAGGTGAACGAATCATAGTTGTCGATCATCAGGATCATGACCGTCTCTCCAGCTCCTCGGCGAGCGCCACCGCGGTGAGCAGCGCGGCCGCCTTGTTCTTGGTCTCCCGCTCCTCGGCGGCGGGATCGGAGTCGGCCACGATGCCGGCCCCGGCGGTGACGGAGGTCTCGCCCTCGCGCACCACCAGGGTGCGGATGGCGATGCAGGTGTCCAGGTCTCCCGAGAAGGAGAGATAGCCCACGGCGCCGGCGTACGGCCCCCGGGCCTCGGGCTCCAGGCTGTCGATGATCTCCATCGCCCGGATCTTCGGCGCGCCCGAGACGGTGCCGGCCGGGAAGCAGGAGAGCAGGGCGTCGAGCGCGTCCTTCCCCGTCGCCAGCTCGGCCTCGACGCTCGACACCAGGTGCATGACGTGGCTGTAGTGCTCGACCTCCATGAAGGTGGGCACCCGCACGCTGCCCGGCGCGGCCACCCGGCCGAGGTCGTTGCGGCCGAGGTCGACCAGCATCACGTGCTCGGCGCGCTCCTTGGGGTCGGCCAGCAGGTCCTCGGCCAGGCGCTTGTCGCCGTCGGCGTCCATGCCGCGCGGCCGGGTGCCGGCGATGGGCCGGGTCTCGATGTGTCGGCCCTGTTTGCGCACCAGCATCTCGGGACTGGCGCCGACGAGCGCCACGTCGGGCGATTCGAGCAGCACCATGTACGGGCTCGGATTGACCATGCGCAGGGCGCGGTAGAGGGCCAGCGGCTCGATGCGCCGCGGCACCCGCCAGCGGCGGGCGAGCACGACCTGGAAGATGTCGCCCGCGGCGATGTGCTCCTTGGCGGCGAGCACGGCGCGGCGGAAGGAGCCGCTGTCGAGGCTCGGCAGGTCGGTGGCGGCCGGCCCGGGCGGCTGGCCCGGCATGGCGACGCCGCCGCCCCCCGCCTCCTCGGTGAGCAGCCGCGACAGGCGCGCCAGCTCCTTCTCGGCCTCGTCGAGGCTCACCTCGCCCTCGATCTCGTTGGCGATCGCCAGCACCCGCTGGTGCGCGTGATCGAAGACGACCAGGGTGTCGAAGCGGGCCAGCAGCGCCACGGGGAGATCGAAGGGATCGGCCGGCCGGTCCGGCAGCCGCTCGACCAGGCGGATCAGGTCGTAGCCGAAGTAGCCGACGAAGCCGCCGGTGAACGGCAGCGGACCGGACTCGGAGCCGATGGCGTGGACCGCCGCGTGGAGGGCGGCGAGCGGCTCGCCGGGGAGGCGCTCGCGCTGGCCGCGGCGCTCCACCTCGAGATGGTCGGGATAGAGCCGGTAGATCTCCCGGGGCGCCGCGCCCAGGAAGCTGAAGCGCGAGACCCGGTCGCCGCCGGCCACGCTCTCGAACAGGAACCGGTACGGCGACAGCGCGGCGAGCCGGCGGTAGACGGCGAGCGGCGTCAGGCTGTCGGCGAGGAACTCGCGGACGTGCGGCACGGCACGGCGCGGCCGGCGCGGAACCCCCTCAGACATGGGATGACCTCCAGAGCAAAGACAGCAATTTGTTCGAGCTACGCATCAGGAGTGCTCCGTCGGGGCAAAACCGTGTCGCTTCAGGAGCTCGTCTTTCACCTCCGCGGGATCGACGCCGCTCGCCTGGAGGAGGACGAGCAAGTGATAGAGCAGGTCGGCCGCCTCTCCGGCCAGCGCCCGCCGGCGGTCTCTGCCGGCGCCGCCGTCGCCGACCTCCCCTTCGCCGCGGAGAACGGTGGAGACCGCCGCGATCGCCGTCTCGACCCCCTCCTCGCCCACCTTCTGGGCGATCCGCTCGATGCCCTGGGCGAGCAGGCGCGCCGTGTAGCTGGCCGCGGGGTCCGCTTCGCTCCGCGACTCGAGCACGGCCGCCAGCCACCCGAGCTCCAGCCGCGCCGGGTTGGGCTCGAAGCAGCTCCGCGTGCCGCGGTGGCAGGTGGGCCCGGCGGGCAGGGCGCGCAGGAGCAGGGCGCCGCCATCGCAGTCCAGGACCGCCTCGACCACCTCCAGGATATGGCCGGAGGTCTCCCCCTTCTTCCACAGCGATTGCCGCGAGCGGCTCCAGAAGTGCGCCTGTCCGGTCGCGAGCGTCCTCTCCACCGCCTCGCGGTTCGCCCAGCCGAGCATCAGCACGGCGCCGCTGCCGACGTCCTGGACGACGACCGGGATCAGGCCGCGGTCGTCGAAGCGGAGATCCTCGACGTTCATTCCACTTCCTCCC
>DASWRX010000360.1:0-7422 GCA_036402955.1 Thermoanaerobaculia bacterium | reverse complement strand
AGACGCTGGCTCTCAGCATCGAGCAGGAGCTGTTGGAGGAGGCGCACGCGGTGGCGGTGAGGCGGCATACGTCTGTCAACGAGATGGTCCGCCAGTTCCTCAAGCAGATAGTCCGGCAGGAGCGCAAGCGCTTGGAAGCCTGGCACGACGTCAAGAAGCTCCTCGACAAGCCCCAGGTCCGCCTCGGGCAGGCCCTCCCGGGAAGGGAGCGGCTCCATGAAAGGTGAGCTCGCCGCTTTCGTCGACACCAGCGTGCTCGCCTATGCAGTCTGCGCCGATCACCCCGAGAAGCAGCGGCTGGCCCGCTCCATCGTCGAACGCGGGTTCGTCGAGGGGTGCTATGCCACCAGCACCCAGGTCTTGGTGGAGCTCTACGACGTCCTCACCCGCCGGGCCGAGGTGAAGCTCTCTACCATGGAGGCCGCCGACTACGTCCGCGCCCTCCGCGAGTGGCATCTCGTGGAGGTGGACACCGACCTCGTCTCCGCCGCCGTCAGTCTCGCCGAGCGCGAGGAGCTTTCCCCCTGGGACGCCGCCATCCTCGAAGCCGCCCGCCGGGCGGACTGTACCCGCGTACTCTCGGAGTCGCTTCCCGCCGGGCGGACGTATGAAGGGGTGCGAGTGGAGAATCCGTTCGGGTAGGGCCGGCCCTCGCAATCCCTACGAGCGCTCCTGCTTCCTCATCGGCGCCGGCGTCTCGACGGCCCGCGGCCCTGTGTGGTGCGTCTTCGTCCCCACGGCGTCCAGCTCCGCCTCCAGCTTCGCCGCGGTGGTGTAGTGGATGCGGCTGTCGTATTGGTACTTCTCCGCCCGCGCGATCAGCTTGTTGAGGAGCTGGGAGTGGCGGAAGTCCAGGAAGGTCTTCTTGATCTCCGGATAGAGAAGGCCGGCCAGCGCCAGGAGGAAGGCGAAGGCGTCCTCGAAGATGGGGATCCAGGGGGCGGCGATGATGAGGCCGCCGAGCACCAGCCCGAGGAGGGCGAAGGAGGCCCGGGCGGCGGGATCCCCCTGCCGCCAGACGTCGTAGCCGGTCTTCTCCAGCCGGTTCTGCTCGACCGCGGCCGGAATGTACTGCGGCAGGGCGGTCTCCATCACCTCCCGCTCGAGATCCCGCCAGTAGCCGTCGGCGCCGCCGTACTCCACGTAGCTCTCGCGGATCTCGGCGAGCTTGGCGCCGGCGATCTCCCGCAGGCGCGCCGCCGCCTCGTTGGGCAGCAGGGCGCGCCGCTTGTGCTCGCACTCCTGGAGCACGGCGAACAGGACGTTGCCATAGTCGTAGGACGTGCCGGCCAGGTTCAGCATGGGGTCTCTCCGTGCCGCCGCTACGGCTTGCCCGGCGGCGGCTCCTCGGCCTGGTTCTGCCGGTTGATCTCGTAGCGGGTGACGCCGAGCTGCTGGAGGAGCTTGTTGCCGTCGATGATGACGTTGCCGCCGGGCAGCTTGGGGATCTGGCGGATCTCCTTCTGGCGCAGCGCGTCGATGAGCTGGAGGTTGACGTAGACGTCGCCGGCGCTGCTGTTGAGGGCGTTGCGCTCCTTGCGGATGCCCTCGGCCTGGGCGGTCTTCTCGGCGAAGATGGCCTGCGCCCCCTGCTGGCGCTGGATGAGATAGGCGTCGGCGTTGCGCTTGGCCTGCTCGAAGCCGCCCTGGGCGCGGGTGAGGGTCTCGGTGAGCTCGGCCACCTTCGACTGCAGGTTGGCCTGGTTCGCCTCGCGGGTGGCGAGGATCTCGGCCTCCAGCTTCTCGGCCGTCTTCTCCGCCTCCTTGCGGGAGTTGATCAGCTTCTGGTACTCGGTCTTGAAGGTGAAGTTCCCCAGGATCACCTGCTCGACGATGACGCCGTGGCGGCGCAGGTTGTCGCCGAGGACCGTGGTCGCGTTGTTGGCCGCCGCGAAACGGAGCGTCGGGTTGTAGAAGTCCTCCGAGACGAGCCGGTTGAGGACGTCGCGGACGTAGGCCCGGGCCTCCGGGCGCACCAGGCGGTCCTGGACGTCGTCCGTGCTCGGCGCCACGTTCCTCCAGAGGTAGCCGACGCGCGTGGGATCGACCCGCCAGCGGACGGTGACGTCGACGTCGATGTCGTTGCCGTCCCGGGTCTTGAAGCGGAGGTCGTCCTTGCCCTGGCGGTCGCCCGAGTTGACGGCCGCGGTCATCGTCAGATTGCGCAGCGAGACGTCGTACTTCTTCCAGTCGTTCACCAAGGGCAGGAAGAAGTAATTGGCGCCTGGAGCCATGATCTCTATCCCGCCGGTCAGCTTGTTGAATTTCACTCCCACCTCGGTCGCCTCCGTGGTGTGCGGAGTGCAGCCGGCGAGGGTAACGGCGAGCGGCAGCAGGCCGCAGGCCAGGATCGTGAGACGGTGATGGGGCGTCATGGTTTTTTCTCCGGCTTGTCCGAGCTGATCTTGCCGAGGTCGGTGGGGTCCTCGTTGATGTAGATCGGTCCCTTGATGCTGTTGAGCAGGGCGAGGCCGCGGCGCAGCTTGAGGAGCTTGGCCGAGCCGGCGCCCTCGAGGGCGCGGTTGAGCTGCTCGGTGCCGTTGGCCTCGGCCGACTTGATCAGCAGGTCGGCCTCGGCGCGCTTCTGGCGCTCGTAGAGGTCCTTCTTGGCGTTGATCTCGGTGATCTGCGCGTTGAACTCCGAGGTCTTGACGTTGATCAGGTTCTGCCCCTCGGCGGTCGTCTGGTTGAGCCGCGTCTGCACCTCCGCCTGCTTGGTGAGTTCGCGGTTGGCGAGCACCTTCTGGTCCTGGATCTTCTTCTGCTCGGTCAGCGTCTGGAAAGTCTGCGGATAGTCGTACTGGCGGATCACCACGTCGGTCAGCGCCAGCCCGTCGGGCTCCAGCCGCCGGGTGAGGTCGGCCTTGAGCGCGCGCACCTTTTCGAGCCGCGCCTCGTGGTAGAACTGCTCGGCCCGCAGGTCGCCCAGGTAGCGCTTGACCAGGAAGTCGGTGAAGCGGATGACCACCGACTCCTCGTACCCCTTGCCGAACCCGAACTTCGAGGCGACCTTGTAGGGGTCCTTGAGCCGGTAGAGGACCGAGACGTCGACGTCCACCGGATAGCCGTCGACCGTCGGCACGTTGATGGCGGGCATCTGGCGGTGCAGCGCGCTGGTCTCCGAGGGGTTGTTGGTGAACTCCACCACCTGGATGTCGCGCGGGAAGGTGTGGATGGTCTCGTAGCCGGCGATCTGGCGCCGGTAGCCGAAGCCCACCCGCTCCTTCTGCAGCCCCTTGCCGGGGCCGTAGGAGACCTGCCGCACGCCGACCATGTTGGGCGGCACGTAGGTGATCAGGCAGGCCCGCAGGAGGATCAGGGGCAGCAGCAGCAGCAGCAGCCGCAAGCCGGCCTTGCCGGCCCGGCCCCTAAGCTGCTGCAGGAAGGGGAACTGCAAGCGAAACCGTGGAGATTTCAAAGATTCGACCATGGGGGTATCCATTCTTTCGGAGGAGTCGTACCGATAGATACGAAGCCATGCGGTGAAGGTTGAGGACCGCTCGATGGTAGCACCTTGCCGATCGGCCGCTCTTCCCGTAAGTGTCTTTCCGAGGGATCCATTTCGGTGGCATGCGCCTTGCGGGCTCCTCGGTCGTCTCCGGCGAGCGGCTCCCCGCGAGCCCGCCCGCCCAAGGAAAGGAGAGTGGAGCATGCAGGTACCCCTGGAGATTTCCACCCGCTGGATCGATCTTTCCCCCCCGCTCGAGGCCGAGCTGCGCAAGCGTGCCGGCCGGCTGGAGCGGCATTCGGACCGGATCACGAGCTGCCGCATCGCGGTCGAGCGCCCCACGGGCAACCACCACCAGGAGGGGGGACCCTTCCGGGTGCGGGTCGACGTCACAGTCCCCGGCTCCGAGCTGGTGGCGGACAAGAGCGGCGAGGAGCTGTTCGCGGCGGTCCGCGATGCCTTCGATGCCGCCGAGCGGCAGGTCGAGACGTGGTCCCAGCGCCGGCGCGGCGACGTGAAGAGCCAGGTGCTGCCTCCGGAGGGGCAGGTGATCCGGCTGTTCCAGGAGGAGGGCTTCGGCTTCATCGGCGCTCCGGACGGCCAGGAGATCTACTTCCACCGCAACTCCGTCCTCGATCCCCCCGGGTTCGCGAGCCTGGAGGTGGGGGCGCGGGTCCGCTTCGCCCAGGAGCAGGGGTTCGAGGGGCCGCAGGCGAGCACGGTCAGCCTGGTCGGCAGGGAGGAGTAGGCGGAAGCCGGGAGTAGAAGGAGAAGGAAGAGAAGTAGAAGATGTTGACTCTCATCGAGAACGGCGAGGTCTACGGGCCGGAGCCCCGGGGGCGCCAGCCCGTTCTGCTCGCCGGCGGCAAGATCGCGCGCATCGGCGAGACCGATCCTCGCGTGGCGGCCCCGATCCTCGGCCTGGAGCTGGAGGTGATCGACGCCTCCGGCTGTTTCGTCACTCCCGGGATCATCGATCCGCACAGCCATCTGATCGGCGGCAGCGGCGAGGAGGGGTTCGCCAGCCGCACCCCCGACATCCAGGTCTCCGAGATCGTGACCTGCGGGATCACCACCATCGTCGGGGTGCTGGGGGTGGATGCCACCACCCGGCCCCTGATCAGCCTGCTGGCCAAGGTGAAGGGTCTGCGGGAGGAGGGGATGAGCTCCTATCTGTACACGGGGCACTACGGCATCCCGCCGGCGACGTTCAGCGGCTCCGTCCGCAATGACCTGATGATCGTCGAGGAGGTGATCGGCGTTGGCGAGATCGCCATCTCCGATCACCGGGCTCCCCAGCCCACGTCGGAGGAGCTGGCGCGGGTGGTGGTGGACGCCCACGTCGGCGGCATGCTGTCGGGCAAGGCGGGGATCACCCACTTCCACGTCGGCGAGGGCCCGCGGCGGCTGAAGCCGCTGTTCGACCTGCTGGAGGCGTACCCGGAGATCTCTCCGGGCTGCCTCTATCCGACGCACCTCAACCGCAGCCCCGAGCTCCAGGACGAGGGGATCGAGCTCGTCCGGCGGGGCTCGTTCGTGGACATGGACTCCGCCACCGAGGACATGGGCGGCTGGGTCCGCCGCTACTTCGACCGCGGAGGGGACCCCGCGAGGCTGACCCTCTCCTCGGATTCGGACAGCAGCGCGCCGCGCCAGCTCTACCAGGTCGTCCAGCAGTGCGTCCTCGAGTACCGCATGCCGCTGGAGAAGGTGCTCGCGCTGGTGACCGCGAACACCGCGGCGGTCCTGAAGCTCGCGGGCAAGGGACGGCTCGAGCCGGGCAGGGATGCCGATCTCCTGGTGCTGCGGAAGGACTCGCTCGAGGTCGTGGAGGTGATCGCCCGGGGGCGGCGCCTGGTGAAACAGGGAAAGCTGGGGATCGTGGAGAAGGTCGTCGAGACGAGCTCGCGGGAGCTCCACAGGGTGGGAGAGAAATGATTCAGGAGGGCCAGAGCCATGGCGCAGAAGGCGCAGAAGGCGCAGAAAAAGCGGGGTCCCGCAAAGGTTGAAACGAAGAAGGGCACCCTGATCATCATCGGTGGCGGCGAGCGCAAGGACGCGGAGCGGACCGTCCTGCAGCAGGTCGCGGACCGGGTGGGGACGGGCAGGCTGGTGGTCGTCACCGTTGCCACCGCCCAGCCGGAAGAGACCTGGAAGGACTACCGGGAGATCTTCAAGAAGCTGGGGGTCAAGAAGGTCGAGTGGCTGGACGTCCGGGTCCGCGAGGAGGGATTCCAGGAGGAGATCGTCCGCCTCCTGGACGGCGCGAGCGTGGTCTTCTTCACCGGCGGCGACCAGTTGAAGATCACCAGCCAGCTCGGAGATTCGTACGTGTACCGGCGGATCGAAGAGATCTACGAGCAGGGAGGGACGATCGCCGGGACCTCCGCCGGCGCCTCGGTGATGAGCGAGACCATGCTGATCTCCGGCGACGGCGACGAATCCCACAAGGTCAATACCATCCTCGGGATGGCTCCCGGTCTGGGATTGATCAAGAACGCGGTGATCGACCAGCACTTCGCCCAGCGGGGCCGGCTCGGGCGGCTGCTCGGCGCCATCACCCAGAACCCCCGCACCCTGGGGATCGGTCTCGACGAGAACACCGCCATCATCCTCACGGACAACGAACGGTTCGAGGTGGTCGGCGCCGGTGCCGCCTACGTGCTCGACGGCAGCAAGGTCTCCTACTCGAACCTGGCGGAGCCGGAGCAGGAGATGGAGAAGACGATGTCGGTCTTCGACGTCAAGCTCCACGTCTTGAGCGAGGGGAACCGGTTCAATCTGCAGGAGCGCCGGCCGGAGATACCGCCCCCGCCGGAGGAGGTGAGGAAGAGCGCCTGAAAGGGGCACACATGTTGCACTGACCTCCGGAGGCGCCTTCCTGGGCGTCCGGTAAACCCAACAGGAATCAACAGCAGTAGAAGGGAGTTGCAGTATGGCGAATCAAGATCCGAGGGAAACCCTCATCGGCTGGCTCAACGATGCTTACGCGATGGAGAAGGGGCTGGTCCAGGTGCTCGAGAACCACGCGAGCGACGTCAAGGACCGCCCGGAGATGTACCGCATGATCTCCCAGCACCTCGAGCAGACCAGGATGCACGCCGAGCGCGTCCGCGAGTGTGTGGAGCGCCTGGGCGGCAGCATCTCGACGGTGAAGACGGCCATGGGGTCGGTCTCCGGCTTCTTCCAGGGCCGCTCGACCGGCGTCTCGCCGGACGAGCTGGTCAAGAACGCTCTGTCCGACTACGCGGCCGAGCACTTCGAGATCGCCTCCTACAGGGCGCTGATCGTGGCCGCCCGCGCCCTGGGCGAGAGCCAGGTCGTGCAGGTCTGCGAGAGCATCCTTCGCGACGAGGAAGAGATGGCCCGCTGGCTGGAGCAGAGCCTCCCGACGGTCGTCCAGGAGTACCTGGGGCAGCACGCCACCGTCGCCGCCGGCTCGCCGGGCCCGGGCACGGTCCGCTACTAATCCAGTCCTTTCCGCTCCGCAACGCGAGGCCCCGGGCGAACCCGGGGCCTCGTCGCTGTACCCTCCGGACGCAAAAAGTGTCACCCTTTTGATCAGGGGTCCCGCCATGACCATGAAGGTTGCGGCTGTGGGCCACCGGAGAGGAGATTGTCATGTCCCGTAGAATGCGCTCCGCAATCGCCGCCCTCGTCCTGCTCCCGGTCTTGGCGTCCGGCGCCGCTCAGGCCCGGCCGCTCGCCGCGGGTGCGACGTCGGCGGGGGTCCTCGCGGATCTCTGGCAATGGGCTGTCTCCAGCCTGGCGCCCGCCGGATGGCCCACCTGGCTGAAGGCGGGCGGAGACATGGACCCGAACGGCCGCAAGCACCCGTGCGTCACGCCGGGCGGCCGGGACCATGGAGATCCGAAGGGGACGACCGTCAGCTCCCAGCGGTAGAGAAGGCGGAGTCTCGTTCGTCCGAAAAGCCGTGGGTCCGAAAAGCGCCGGCTCCCCGGGAGCCGGCGCTT
>DASWRX010000359.1:0-2926 GCA_036402955.1 Thermoanaerobaculia bacterium | reverse complement strand
GCGCGCTCGAGGCCCTCGACCTGATCGACGAATATCGCTTCCTCGTTCATCCCGTCATGGCCGGCCACGGTCCCACTTTGTTCGAGGGAGTGACGCGCTCGAAGCGCCTCGAGCTCCTATCGACCGAGCGCCTGGCGTCGGGCGCAATCTCCCAGCACTACCGGCGCAAGTCGGAGAAGGCGTGAAGCGCGCTCCCGCGACCCACCCCGGCGGTCTCACTTCCTCCGCAGGATCGTGGCGATGTCGTGCTTGTCCAGCGTGAGGTTCGCCGCCGCCACGATCGGATCGACCTGTTCAGGGCGCCGGAAGCCGGCGATGGCCCCGTTCACGGCCGGGTTGCGGAGGGTCCAGGCCACCGCGACCGCCCCCGGCGTGGTGTCGTGGCGGGCGGCGACCCGCCGCAGCCGCTCCACCAGCTCGAGGTGCTGGGTGAGCTGGGGCTCGCGGAACTCCTCGCTGCGCCGGCGCCAGTCGTCCGCGGGCAGCGCCGCGATCCGCTCCCGCGTCATCGCGCCGGAGAGCAGGCCGGAGGCCATCGGCGAGTACACGATCATCCCGATCCCTTCCCGCTCGGCGACGGGGAGGAGCTCCACTTCGATCCGGCGGTCGATCAGCGAGTACGGCGGCTGCAGGGTCTCCACCGGCGCGATGGCCTGCGCTCGCCGCAGCTGTCTAGCGTTGAAATTCGACACGCCGATGTGGCGCACCACCCCGCGCTCCTTCAGCTCGGCGAGCGTCGACCAGCCCTCCTCGATCTCCTCATCGGGGACCGGCCAATGGATCTGGTAGAGGTCGATGGCCTCGACGCCGAGGCGCTCGCGGCTGCCCTCCACCTCGCGCAGCAGCGAGTCGCGCCGGAGGCTCCGTGTCTTGGTCCTCCCCGGTCCCTCGGGCAGCCCGCCTTTGGTGAAGACGTAGGGGCGCGGTTCGACACCGGCCAGGGCGCGCCCGATGACCCGTTCCGAGTGCCCGAAGCCATACTGCGCCGCGGTGTCGATCCAGTTCACCCCTAGAGCCAGCGCGTGGCGGATCGCCGCGATCGAGTCCTCGTCATCCTGCGGTCCCCAGCCCCCCTCGTAGCCACCGCCTCCAATCGCCCAGGCGCCGAAGCCGACGCGGGTGATCTTGAGACCGGTGGCGCCCAGCTCAGCCGTCCTCAGCGCCGTGGGCGTCATGGCGTCTCCTCTCAAACCGCGGTTTCATCGGGCGATGATGGCACGATAATCCGGCCCGCCGCGAGGCGCCGAAGGAGGAGGGAAGCCCTTTTGGCGACGCCGGTTTTGTTAGGCCCTCAAAGGAGCTGTCCACGCCCAAGCCCTCCGTCGCACTTCTATATACTGACCTTACGCGGGGGGCCGTGGAGACTTTGTGTTTTTCGCGTAAGGTTAAAGGTTTTAAAAGCGAGATGAAATCCCCCCTGACCACCGATCTCACCCCCGCAGACCACTACTCGATGCTGGAGCTGCCGGCGGACCGGCCGCGCCCTCCCGTCTCGAGCTTCCGCGGCGCGACCCGCGCGCTGCGCCTGACGGCGGCTGCCACGGCGAGCCTGCGGCAGGCGGCGTGGCGAGAGAGGGCCTCGCTCGACGTGCTCCTCCTCGCCGGCCTCGCCGCCCTCCTGGCGCGCTACAGCGGCGCCGAGGATCTCGTCATCGGGGCCACCGGTCTCACGCGGGCCGAGGCAGGACGGGACCGGCCTCGCGCGAGCCCCCTGCCGCTGCGCATCCAGTGGACCGGCGATCCGCCGTTCGCCCGGCTGGTGGCGTCGGCGGACGGCGCCCTGCGTGCGGCGCTCGCGAATGCCGATCTGCCGTTCGAGACCCCGGCCGGCGAGCTGCGGACCGGCCAGGACCCGGCGTGCGGCCTGCCGTTCCAGGTGCTCTTCGCCGGGCCGGGTGCCGGGCTGACAACGGCGCCGCCGGCCGAGGGCTCGGCGCGCCTCCCCTCCGGCGAGCGGAAGCTCGCGGTGGACCTCGCCCTCGCCGTCCGCGAGGTCGAGGGTGGAGGAAGGGAGCCGCAGCTCCTCCTCACGCTCGACTACGCCGTCGACCTCTTCGACGCTGCGACCGCGGCGCGCCTTCTCGAGCACTATGCTGCGCTCCTGGCCGGCGCCGCGGCGGCGCCGGAGCTGCCGCTCTCGCGCCTGCCACTCCTCGGCGAGTCCGAGCGCCACCAGATGCTCGTCGAGTGGAACGACACGGCGTCAGCCTTCCCGCGCCGCACGCTCCACAAGCTCTTCGAGGAGCAGGCGGCGGCGCGGCCGGACGCGGTGGCGGTGGTCTGGGACGGGGGGGCGCTCACCTATGGCGAGCTCGACCGTCAGGCGGGCCGCATCGCCCGCCGGCTGCGGCGGCTGGGGGTGGGGCCGGAGTCGCGCGTGGCCCTCTACCTGGAGCGCTCGGCGGAGATGGTGGCGGCGGTCCTGGGCGTTCTCAAGGCGGGTGGCGCCTACCTGCCGATCGACCTCTCCTATCCGCGGGAGCGCCTGGAGCTCCTGCTGGAGGACGCGGCGCCGATGGCGGTCGTCGGCACGACCCGCTCGCTGGCGTCGCTGCCCGGCAAGGCGCCGCAGCTCGCGGTCGACCTCCTCGCCGTCCATCCGGCGACGGCCCGGCACCTCGCCCGCCGGCTCGGCGCTGGCTTCGCCCCCGACGAGCCGGCGAAGGCGCTGGTCGATCGGCTGGCCGGCGTCTACCGTGCCAACGACGGCGACACGCGGGCCCTGATGCGGACGATGGTGGAGGGGGCCCAGGCTCCCGCCGCGGAGGCGGAGGAGGAGGAGCTTTCGGCCGACGTGCCGCCGGAGAGCCTGGCGTACGTCCTCTACACCTCGGGCTCGACCGGGACGCCCAACGGCGTCGAGGTGACCCACGAGGCGGTGGTGCGGCTGGTGCGCGAGACGGGATACTTCCCCTTCGGCTCCGGG
>DASWRX010000358.1:0-6123 GCA_036402955.1 Thermoanaerobaculia bacterium | reverse complement strand
AGCCGCCAGAGCGGGCAGCAGCAGGGCGAGCGCCAGAGCCGGCAGAGTCTTCCTCTTCATGACAGCCTAGCTGATCAGCGGATCGAGCTTGCCCGGGTCAACCCCCAACTCCTCGATGGCCCGCTTCACCAGGCAGCGGTCCACCGCACCCCGCTGGGCGAGTTGCCAGAGGGCCGCGACGACCACGCACTCGGCGTCCACCTCGAAGAAGCGGCGCAGGGCCTCGCGGGTGTCGCTGCGCCCGAAACCGTCCGTGCCCAGGGGGAGCAGCCGGCCGGGCAGCCAGCGGGAGATCATGTCCGGCACCAGTTTCATGTAGTCGGTGACGGCGACGATGGGCCGGTCGTCCCCCTCGAAGATCTGGACCACATAGGGCTTTCTCGGCTCCTGATCCGGATGGAGCAGGTTCCAGCGGTCCGCCTGCAGGGCGTCGCGCCGCAGCTCCTTGTAGCTCGTGGCGCTCCAGACGTCGGCCGCCACGCCGAAGCGCTCAGCGAGGATCTTCTGCGCCCGCAGGGCTTCCCGCAACAGGGAGCCGCTGCCCAGCAGGTGGATCCGTGGCCGGTTGCCGTCCCCATCCTCGGCGGGCTGGAGCTTGTACGCTCCCTTGAGGATCCCCTCCTCCGCGCCGGCCGGCATGGGCGGCATCGGATAGTTCTCGTTGTAAAGGGTGATGTAGTAGAAGATGTCCTCCCGGTCCGTGAACATTCGCTTGAGGCCGTCGCGGATGATCACCGCGAGCTCGAAGGCGAACGCCGGATCGTAGGCGAGCAGGTTCGGCACCACGCTCGCCAGCACGTGGCTATGGCCGTCTTCGTGCTGCAACCCCTCGCCGTTCAGGGTGGTGCGGCCGGAGGTGGCGCCCAGCAGGAAGCCGCGGGTGCGCTGGTCCGCCGCCGCCCAGATGAGGTCGCCGATGCGCTGGAATCCGAACATCGAATAGAAGATGAAGAAGGGGATCATGTCGATCCCATGCGTGGCGTAGGAGCTGCCGGCGGCGATGAACGACGCCACGGAGCCGGCCTCGGTGATTCCCTCCTCCAGGATCTGGCCGTCGGTCGCCTCCCGGTAATAGAGCAGCATGGACTTGTCCACCGGCTCGTAGAGCTGTCCCACGTGGGAGTAGATGCCGAACTGGCGGAACAGCGACTCCATACCGAAGGTGCGGGCCTCGTCCGGGACGATGGGCACGATGCGCTTGCCGATCTCCTTGTCCTTCAGGAGCTGGGTCAGCATCTGAACGAAGACCATGGTGGTGGAGACGTCCCGGTCCACCCCCTCGAAGAACCGGCTCCAGGTGTCCTCGGCCGTGATCGGCACGGGCTCGGTCCGCACCCGGCGCACCGGCACCGGGCCGCCCAGGACGCGGCGGCGCTCCCGCAGGTATTGGATCTCCTGGCTGTTTTCCGGCGGACAGTAGAACGGCGCCTCGTGCAGGTCCTTGTCCGCGATGGGAATTTCGAATCGGTCACGGAAGAAGCGCAGCTCGTCGTCCGTGAGCTTCTTCTGCTGGTGTGTGACGTTCTTGCCCTCGCCGGCTTCGCCCAGACCGTAACCCTTCACCGTCTTGGCCAGGATCACCGTCGGCGATCCCTCGTGCTCGATGGCGGCCTTGAAGGCGGCATGGACCTTCACCGGATCGTGGCCGCCCCGGCGCAGATTGCGCAGCTCCTCGTCCGAGTAGTTCTTGACCAGCTCCGCCAGCTCGGGGTACTTGCCGAAGAATTCCTTGCGCACGTACGAGCCCGGCTCCACCACGTACTTCTGGTACTCGCCGTCCAGCACCTCGTTCATGCGCTGGATGAGCAGGCCCGTGTTGTCGGCCTCGATGAGGGGGTCCCAGTCGCTCCCCCAGATGACCTTGATGACGTTCCAGCCGGCGCCGCGGAAGGCCGTCTCCAGCTCCTGGATGATCTTGCCGTTGCCGCGCACCGGGCCGTCGAGGCGCTGGAGATTGCAGTTGACGACGAAGATCAGGTTGTCGAGCTTCTCCCGCGAGGCGAGGGTGATGGCCCCCAGCGTCTCGGGCTCGTCCGTCTCGCCGTCGCCCAGGAAGGCCCAGACCTTGCGGTTCTGCGGATCGCGCAGGCCGCGGTCGCGCAGATAGCGGTTGAACTTCGCCTGATAGATGGCGCTGATCGGCGACAGACCCATCGAGACGGTGGGGAACTCCCAGAAGTCCGGCATCAGCCAGGGGTGGGGATAGGACGACAGGCCGCCGCCCGGCTCGAGCTCGCGCCGGAAATTGTCCAACTGGGCGGCCGAGAGGCGGCCCTCGAGGAAGGCGTGGGCGTAGATGCCCGGCGAGGCGTGGCCCTGGAAGTAGATCATGTCGCCGTCGAAGCCGTTCTCGCCACGGCCGCGGAAGAAGTGGTGGAAACCGACCTGATAGAGGGTGGCCGCGGAGGCGAAGGTCGAGATGTGGCCGCCGAGGCCGGAGAACTTCTTGTTGGCCCGCACCACCATGGCCATGGCGTTCCAGCGCACGATGCTCTTGATGCGGCGCTCGACGGCGCGGTCGCCGCCATAGGCGGGCTCCTCGGCCTTCGGGATGGAATTGATGTAGGGGGTGTTGCCGGTGAAGGGGAGGACGACGTCGTTCTCATAGCCCTTCTCGAGCAGCTTCTTGAGCAGGAAGCAGGCGCGCTCCCGCCCCTCGATCTGCACCACCTGCTCGAAGGCGGTCAGCCACTCCTCGGTCTCGTTGACGTCGCTATCCGCCTCTCCACCCGTGTACCAGTTGAGTGGAGCCTGATACGGCTTGCTCATTCCCAGGGCCTCCTCGATGTCCAGGCGGGAGGATCGAACCTCCCGCGCGCCGTCCCCGGAGGGTGACACGTCCCTCCGCAGCCGGCAACCTGGGAGCATATGACGGATGGGGAGGGAGGAGGAACGGCGGGGCTCAGCCGGGCGACTCGGACGGACGCACCCGCAGCAGGAAGCTCCTCTCCACGGTCGTCCAGTCTTCGTCTCCGGACCGCATGGCACCGTACCCGCCACCGCCGGAGACGGCGGCCAGGACCTCTCCCAGGCCCTTCGCCACTCCGCTCCGCAACCGGAAGCCGGGCTGGAACAGCACGGAAAAGTCGGCCTCGGAGGTGGAAGCGAAGAGCTTCAGGGTCTCCATCCCTTCCACGGGCCCTTTCTCGCTGACTCTCCGGAGCAACGGGAAACCTTCCGGGATGGATAGCGTCAGCTCCTCTCCCGGCCGCCTCCCCAGTTGGATGGGCGGCCCCGGCTCAAGCAGCTTCCCCGTCCCCAGGTCCGGATAGGCGAGCCCCACCTTCCCCGTCAGGCCGACGTCGAGAACGTAGATGAACAGCGGCTTTGGAGAACGGTTGCGAACCTCCAGGACCACGCGGTCCCCTTCCTGGAAGATCTTCTGGCCCGTCTCGTTCAATGGGGGCGCGACGCCTCGGCCCGCTTCCAGCCGGAGAAGCTCGAAGTCGATGAGACCCGCGAGCGGGCTGCCGTCGTTCCGGATCTCGACCACACTGCGCAGCAGGGCCACCTTCTCCAGGTTCTCCGCCAGCATCTCCAGAGCCTGGGGTTGGCAGCGTGGCACCGTCGGGATCAGAAGCTCTCCATAGTCATCGACGGTCGCCCAGATCTCCTGGGACAGATCCAGCTCCTTGAGCACGGGAACGGAATCGACGCGTTGCGACCGGATCCCCGGTCCCAGCAGAAAGACCCGGGCTCCGCCGGCGGACTCCCCGGAACGGGTCTGCCAGAGGAGCCTCGAGCCCGCGATCCGCCGCGAGAGCGCCGCCGCCGAGGAGTTCCCCGCCGGCGCCACGATCTCGACCGCGAGGCGCGCTCCCTTGAGACAGCGGACGGTCTCCACGGCCCGGCACCCCTGGAGGATCTCCGCTCCGCGCGGGATCTCGTCGAGGATCTTGCCTTCGCTGGTGACGGACGCCACGGTCACGATCTCCACCGTGCCGAGAGACGCCACGGCATCAGGCCCTGAAACCGACCTCGTTCCCGGCGGATAGACGTTCCAGCGCGAGCCCACGGTCACGCCGCAGACCGCGCCCGCGCCGAGGACCACCCGGTCCCGTTCGCGCTCGAGGAGCGGAATGTAGCTCATCGGCTCGACCTTCGAAACGCCGAACAACTGCCGGTGTTGCGCCCCCTCGAGTTGCGGGCTCTGCGTATCGCACTCGGCGCGGAGCCGCGGCGAGAGCCGCTCGAAGATCTCCAGGCAGGTGGCCCCCTGGAAGCCCGGGGCCATCAGCTCCTGGACCAGAAAATAGGTCAACACTCCATGAGCGACCTTCTCCGGCGCGCCCACCGCGATCTCATTGGCGACCTGCCAACTGCCACAGGCGGCGAACAGGACGTAGCGATCGGTCGGCGGCAGGCCCGCGGAGGCTCCTGCCCCGCCTCCTCCCCGCAGGACCTTCGAGGCTCCGGCCGCGCCCACGGCGAGCTCGGAGTGCGGCCGGCGGTCCGCAGGGATCGACCGGTTTTTCCTCTCCCGGACGATCGTTCCCGAATGGCAGCAATCTATGATCAGCGTGACGAAGGGGGTCCTGGCGGTCAACCGCTGCAGCCACTCGTGGATCTCGTCGTCGGTGATGTCCCGGTTCCTTTTCGGAATCCGTCCGCTGTCATAGGGGACCAGGGTCTCGTCCAGACCGTCCGGCTCGTCCTGCTCCGGTCCATCGGTCTGCTGGGAGCCGTGGCCGCTGTAATGGACCACGACGATATCGTCCTGCCCCACCCGCCCGACCAGATCCTCCATGGCAGCGAGAATGCCGTCCCGCGTGGCCTGCTCGTTGAGCAGAACCGTCATCCGGTCCTTGGAAAAGCTGAATTGCCGGATCAGCGCGTCCCGCATGATTCCGACGTCGTTGACGCATCCGTCGAGCTGCCAACTCTGGCCGAAATTCGGATACCGATCAATCCCGACGAGCAGGGCCCACCGGCCGCGTCCTTCGTCTGCCGAATCCATCCCGACTCCTTCCCCGCCTACCCCACCGCCACCCGCACGGCGGGATCGCCCACCACGGCGTAATTCCGGGCGTCGTTGCTCGCCGTCCACAGTCCGGCGATCTCCTCCGGATCGACCTTGTCTCCGTAGTCCGAGCGCTGAACGGCGGCGATGAGATCGGCCGCCAGCTCACCATAAAGCTGATTGAAGTACTCCATGGCAAATCCCACCGGATACCCGTCCATCAGCAGCCGGAGCGTGCTCTCGAAAGCCTCCACCTGGCTCGTCGACGTCTTGGAGAGAAAGGAATACGCCCAGGCCCTCTCCACGTGACCGATCACCGCCAGCGCCCCGCCTCCCGGGTGAGCGAGCAGACGCTGCGGCAGGCGCGAGACGAAGGGCTCGGGCGCCAGAACGCGGGGCGGCTGGCCGTTGTGCGCCGCGAAGTTGTCGGTCGCGGGCACTCCCGCCCCATGGCAGGCGAAATGGAACGCCACCAGGCCGCCGACGCGGGCGTCCGGTCCCACGTCATCCACCGAAAAATAGAGCTCCGGAGGCACCGACTTCCGCCACGCCTGCGGTCCCGGCCAGTCCTGGCAGAGGAGAGAGCCCTGGTGAGTTCGCTGCATGGGATCGCCGCAGGGAAAGCCCATGCCGTGGCTGGCCGTGAACAGGAGCGCCGGCGTCTCCTCCCCGCCGAGCATCCGGCCCAGCCTCGCCTTGGTGGCCTCCTCCGCCACGGCGGCGGCCACCTGCCAATCCTTGCTCTCCTGCCACTCCAGAGGCGTCCGGAGGTGTTCCACCAGAGGCGAGACCAGGTTGTCCGCG
Source organism: Thermoanaerobaculia bacterium (assembly GCA_036402955.1). Classification (GTDB taxonomy): domain Bacteria; phylum Acidobacteriota; class Thermoanaerobaculia; order Multivoradales; family UBA5704; genus DATARR01. The sequence continues at coordinate 359 of DASWRX010000358.1, read as the reverse complement.
CTCAGGCTCGTCGCCAGGTCGTCGGGATTCTTCACGCCGAAGAAGGACACCCGCTTGTCGCGCTTCACCGCGCCGGTCTCCGCCTGCACCACGCTCCGCGCGTACATTGCGTACTCTTCCGGCGTATCGAAGCAGATCCGCCCCACGGCGTACTGGAGGTCGAGCTGGTGCTGGAACAGGTACGGGATGAGCTTCGGGCTTCCGACGATGAGCAGATAGTAGGGCATCCGGTGCGGATTGACGGGGCCCAGCGTGGCATCGCGATGGACCAGGAAATCCTCCTTGCCCTCGCCGTCGTGAAACGCCGTGTCGCCGTTGAACTCCTTGTAGAGGTGCTCGTAGCGCTGGCCGGCCTGCCC
>DASWRX010000357.1:0-9721 GCA_036402955.1 Thermoanaerobaculia bacterium | reverse complement strand
ACAGCCTTCCAAGCTGTTGGTCGCGGGTTCGAATCCCGTCTCCCGCTCCATCTCTCTTCATCGCCAGCACACGACTATTCGTGCCTTAGCGCTTCCAGGGGCGGCACCGCCATCGCCCGTCGCGCCGGCATCCAACTCGCGGCCACCGCGACCAGGACCAGGAAGGCCGCCGCGGCGCCCAGGGTGACCGGGTCCAGCGGGTCGACTCCAAACAGGAGGGACCGGAGCAGCCGCGTCGTCAGGGCGGCGCCCGCGAGGCCGAGCGCCACGCCCGCCGCCGCGAGGCGCAGGGATTGGAAGAGAACGAGCCGGCGCACCTGCTCCCGCCGGGCTCCCATGGCCAGCCGGATGCCGATCTCCCGGTGGCGACGGGCCATCAGGAAGGCGAGCAGGCCATAGATCCCCAGAGCGGCGAGGAGGAGGGCCACCCCGGACGAGACCGCAAGGAGCAAGGTCGAAAACGAGATCCTTGCCGTGGAGCTGCGGAGGATCTCCTGCATCGGGCGCACCTCCGCGACCGGGACCCCGGGATCGAGGTCGGCCACCGCATGCCGGATCTCCGGAGCCATCCGCTCGGGCCGTTCCGACCCGGTCCGCACCACCACCGTCACGTCCCGGAGCGGCTGCCCCAGCTCCGAGCGGGAGCCCGCCGCCAGAGGAAGGTAAAGAGCCTCGATGGGGGGGTGCTCCAGGCCGTTGGCGCGCAGGTCTCCCGCGACTGCCGTCACGCGGTAAGAGGCGGAAGGATTTCCTCCGATCGCCTTGCCGAGAGGGTCTTGCCCGGGCCACAGGCGCCGGGCGAGCGCTTCGCTCGCCACCGCGACAGGGGGGCTCCCCGGGCCGTCGGACCACTCCTGGGCCTTTCCCCGCAAGGGGACCCCGAGGGCTCGGAAGTATCCCGGCCCGACGAAGAAGATGGGCAGGCAGGGGGGGCCCTCGCCAGGCGTGACGGACCGGCCCTCCGCGTAGACCGAGGAGCAACCGTCGAACCCCGTCAGCGGGAGGGCCGAGGTGAAGCCGGTTGCCTCGATCCCTGGAAGGGCCGCGAGCCGGGTCGCGAGCTCCCGCTCGAACGAGTCCACGGCCGCGAACGATTCATAGCGAGCTTTCGGCAGCACGACGTGGAATGTCAGCACGCCTCGCGCCTCGAAGCCGGGCCGCACCGAGACGAGGTTGTGGAAGCTGCGGAACAGGAGGCCGGCGGTGGTCAGGAGAACCAGCGACAAGGCCACCTGCGCCACGACCAGGACGTTGCGGGCGGCGCGTTGGCGGCCCGAGATCGTCATGCCACGGCCCGCGGTGCCCAGAAGCTCGCTCTCCAGGCCCCGGCGGGCCGACGGCAGCAGGCCGAAGAGGCCGCCGATGACGAACGCCAGGAGGGCCGTGAACAGCACCCCTTCCCGGCCGAGATGGACCTCGGAAAGCCGCGGCAGATCGACGGGAGCGAGGGCCACCAGGAGGCGGATCGCACCGTGGGCCAGCCAGAGCGCCAGACCCCCCGCCAGGAGCGAGAGCAGCAGGGCCTGCAGGAGGAAGTGGAGCGCCAGGCGGCCCCGGCCGGCGCCCAGGGCGGCCCGCACGGCCATCTCGCGGCGTTCCGTCTCCACCTGCGCCAGGAAGAGATTGGCGGCGTTGGCGCAGGCCACCAGCAGGACGAGACCCACGGCGCCGAAAAGAATCCAGAGCATGCGGATCTGATCGCCGAGCACATCGTCGCGGAGGGGCACGGCCTGGGTAGAGAAGCCGGTCTTGCGAAAAAAGGCCTGAAAGTAGACGCTCGGCAAGGCTTGGAGGAGTTGCGAGGTGAGCCGCGTCAGCTCGGCCTGAGCCGTCGGCAGGTCGATTCCCGGCTTGAGGCGGCCGAGGGCGCGGAAGCGGTGGCTGGCCTGGGGCGTTTCCGCGGGGTCGAGCCGCAGTGGAGTCCAGACGTCGACCCGGATCTCCCGGAGCTGGATCTCCTCCGGGAGCCGTGCCGCCGCGGGCAGGATGCCCGCCACCTGCACGGGACGCCCGTCGATCAGGACCGTGCGGCCCACCAGGGCGGAGTCCCCTCCGAAGCGCCGCCGCCAGAACCCCTCACCGAGCCAGGCGACGGAGGGACTTTCCGCCAGGCCGTCTTCCCGCGCCGGCGCGCGGCCGAGGAGAGGCCGGACCCCGAGCACGCCCGGAACCCCGGCGCTCACCGCGGCGGAATAGATCTGCTCGGGCGGCTGTCCACCCGTCGCCTCTCCGACGGTGGCCCGGTCGATCAGATAGAGCCCCAGGGCCTGAAAGGCGTGCGCGCTGCTCTGGAAGAAGAGGAACTCCGCCTTGGCGAGTCCCATGGGAGGGCCACCCGTCAGCGGCACCGCCGATTGCAGTCTCACCAGCCGGTCGGCATGGGGGTAGGGGAGCGGCTTCAGGGCGATGGTGTCGAGCACGGTGAAAACCGCCGCGGCGGCGCCGATCCCCAGGGCCAGCGTCAACACGGCGGGAACCCAGAAGCCGGGGTGCCGGGCCAGCCGGCGACACGCGGGCTTCACCTCGTCGGCCAGAGCCCCCCACCCGCTTGCGCTCGACATCGACACCTCCTGCTAGCGACGGCCCTCCCGCCGTCTGAAACAACTTTCAAGAACGATGCCAGTATTATCGCAGACAGTATTATTGCAGGCACGGATCATGCTTGGTTTGTAAGCTGGGTGGCAAATGCTTGAACTACTAAGGAGAACAACAATGTCACGCATTCTTCTGCTCCAGAAATTGCAGGCAACAGGTCTCGAGTCCGTGGGAATCGATCTTCCGACCGCTGAGGCGAGCACCTCGAGCTTCGGCGCGTGTGTGTGCTCAAGCTACAGTGACAGCGGTTGCAAACCGCCACCGCTTTTCGTGGCCCTCTAAGCCAGCCAGCCCGTCGTCTAGACCAGTGACTTCAGGCCACCCCTCCTGTCGGCGGGTCGTCCGTCCAGCGAATCGGCCTCCCGGCCCGATGGCCGGGAGGCACATTTTTCGACCTGGTTCAGGAGGAACGAATGCTTGTCGAGGACAGCTTTTTCTATCTTCACGCAGATGCGGAGTTCTTCGAGCCGCTCGAGCGCTACCTGGCGAGGGCGGGTGACTTCCTGGAGCCGGTCCGGCGCATTGTCCCGGACGACTGGCGGCTGAGCCGGAAGAGCATCTGGCTGCACTGCTCCCCGCCGGGAGTCGAGCTGCCACCGCACGGCTGGAAGATTCACCTCTCAGCCACACCGGCGAACTCGCCGGCGGTGCTGACCACCGCCGCGAGGCTGCTGGTCCGCGCGGAGGTGCCGTTCAAGTTTGCGGCCGACAAGGCGATCCTTCTGTTGCTGAACGGCAAACGCTGGTCGAGAGGGGGGGCGGGGAAGTTCGTCACCATCTACCCTGCGGACACCGCGCAGTGCGGGCAACTCCTGGAGAGCCTGCATCAGGCGCTGATCGGCTACACGGGCCCCTACATTCTCTCTGACCGCCGGTACCGCGACAGCGGCGTGGTCCATTATCGTTACGGCGGCATTCTGCCCACCCGCCGCCTGGACGTCACCGGCCGGGGAATCCCGATCCTGCAACTCCAGGACGGACAGGTCGTCGACGACGAGCGGCTGCCGTTCTTCAACCTACCCGAAGGAATGTCCGATCCCTTTGCATCCGGGCCGGAGCTCTCCGACCCGGATGCGGAGGGGACCCTGAAGCACGGCCGATATGCGGTGCAATCGGTGATCGGCTTCTCCAACCCGGGAGGAGTTTACGTGGCTCTCGACCAGGAGACCGGCCGGAAGGTGCTGATCAAAGAGGCGAGGCCGTTCACCAACGTCTCTCCCCAGGGAACGGACGCGGTCTGGCTGCTCAAAAAGGAGCATCGGCTGCTGACCCTGCTGGAAGACACCGGCATCGCTCCCCGGCCGCTCGATTTCTTCAAAGACTGGGAGCATTACTACCTGGTCGAGGAGTTCGTGGAAGGGACTGTCCTGCGAAGTTTCCTGGTCCAGCACAGCCTGGGGCTACGGACCCGCGCCTCCAGCGAGCACGTGGCGGAGTTCTTCCGCCGTTATCGCAAGCTGTTCATCCGGATCATCGAAGCTCTCCAGACCGTGCACGAGCGAGGTATCGTATTCAGCGATCTGTCCTATTACAACGTGATCGTGATGAGCGATGGGGAGGAGGTCCGTCTGATCGACTTCGAAGGGGCCTTCGAGCAGGGAATCGACATTCCCGTAGTCCTCTACACCCCGGGTTTCGCGCCATCCCAGGTGGTGGAGGAAGGCGCCGCCCGGCGTGAGGACGACTACTTCGCTCTGGGCGGCCTGATGCTGGCCGGGCTGTTCCCCGCCAACAGCCTGCTGATGCTGAACCCGCGGGCGCACGAGCCCTTTCTGCAAGCGATGATTCGCGACATCGGCGTGTCCGCGGAGCTCGCCACGGTCATCCAGGACCTCCTGGTTCAGGACCGGTCCCGGCGTCCCGACCTGTCGGCGGCTCTCCAGGCTCTGGCGGAAGATCAGACGCCGAGCGAGCCCGAGCACCACCCCTTCGAGGCCGGTCGAGACGAGGAGTGCGCGGGGCTCTTGGACCGCATGGCGGGCTTCATCCTCTCCACGGCCGATTTTTCGCGACAGGACCGGCTCTTCCCGGCGGACCCCGAGGTCTTCGAAACGAATCCCCTGAGCGTGGCCCACGGCGCCTGCGGAGTTGCCTACGCCCTTCAGCGCATCACCGGGAAGGTCCCTCAGGATGTACTGGACTGGATCCAGAGCCGCCCGCTCGTCCCCGAGGAGTACCCTCCTGGACTGTACGTCGGGCTCAGCGGGATCGCCTGGGTACTGCTGGAGCTGGGCCTGCGGAAACGGGCGGAGGAGGTGATGGGGATGGCGAACGGACACCCTCTGAAGTGGCGGTCGCCAGACCTGTTCCACGGCGCTTCCGGCTGGGGGATGTCGCAGCTCCGGTTCTTCCTGGCGACGGGCGATGAGGCCTACCTGGCCCGCGCGGAGGAGGCCGGCAGGTTCCTGGAAACCTCCCGCAAAGAGGAAGAAGACAGGTGCTGGTGGCCGTCCGCTCAAGGGGACGTCTGCTGCGGGCTGGCCCACGGGGCGAGCGGCGTGAGTCTGTTTCTGCTGTACCTGTACCTGGTGACTCGCAACGAGCGGTACCTGAGCCTCGGGCACAAGGGACTTCGGTTCGTCGCCGCCGAAGGGTTCAGAAACGCGGATGGAGGCCTGACCTGGAAAGCCAAGGAGGGTGAGCCGACCTACACTCCTTACTGGCGGTGGGGAAGCGCCGGGATCGGCATGACGCTGCTGCGATATCGCCAGGCACTCGGCGACTCAATCGCTGAGACCAGCCTCCTCCCCGACCTTTTCATCGACGTCGACCGGAAGTACACCATCTTCCCCGGCCGGTTCTTCGGACTGGCCGGCTTGGGCGAGTTTCATCTCGACCTCGCGGAGTTGGGAGAGGACCGCGAGCTGGCGCTCACGGCGGCTCGCCGGGCGCTCGCGGGAATCCTGCTTTTCCAGCTTCCGAGGCCCGGTGGCTTGGCTTTTCCAGGAGACAGCCTGGCCCGGATCAGTTGCGACTTCGGGACGGGAAGCGCCGGGATCGCCCTGTTCGTCCATCGGCTTCTAAAGGGCGGCAGGCCTGCGTTCATGCTCGACGAGCTACTGGAGACCAGGACGGGTGCCGCTTGCGGAGAAATCCTTTCGGTCGGGGCGCTCGACCCACCCGGCGTAGCGACGGGAGCATGAGGTCGTCCACGCGCAGCCTCACGGCAACTCGAAAACGCCCCCGTGTCCTGGAGCGGTGCGAAGGCGGTGCCCTGGGGGTTCTGGTAGATCCTGACCGCACCGGTCTGGATATCGGCATCGAGCACCTTGACCACCAGCTCCACGTTGCCGGCGCCGAAGGACAAGCGGCAGCTTCGTCTTGATACTGTAAACCTGGACTTTATCCCGAGCTCACCCTGACGGCGACCTTTGACAGCCCATCGATCCCGTCCATAGACTCGGGGCAACCTCGGGCGACCGACTCATCCCGTCCGATCCCGCCTGGGAACTCTTTGGTGGCCGGGGAGCTGGAGCGACCTCAGCGGTAGATGGTGACGAACGGGCTCAGCGTATTTCCCGCCCCAACCACAAAAAGATCGCTGGCCTTCGGGAGAACAGACATGCCAGGCCGCCTCGCGTCCACCGTGCTGCTATCGCTCCTCGTCCTGCCGCTCCGCGGCCTCCCGGCCCGTGCGGCGGACGGCGCGGATCCGCGCGCGTTCACCGTGCGGGACGCGATCGAGCTGTCGTCGATCGTCGATTACAGCGTTTCCCTGGAGGGGACGGCGCGCGTCGCTCCGGTCTTCTCTCCCGATCGCCGGTACTTCCTGCTGATCACGGAGCGCGGCATCCTGGCCGGCGACCGGATCGAATCGACGATCTGGCTCTTCGATCGCCAGGCCACGGACGATTTCGTGCGGCACAGGTCGGCCGTCCGGCCCGTGCCGCGGGCCCTCGCGACGCTGAGCGCGACCTCCAACCTGCCGGTCGTCTCCGGCGTCCGCTGGCTGGCGGATTCGGCCCGCGTCGCCTTCCTGGGCAAGAACGGCGGCCCGAACCAGCGACTGTTCATCGCCGACGTGAAGACCGGCGGCCTGACGGCCGTCACTGGGAGCGACGCGTTCGTCACGGCCTACGACATCCGGGGCGATACGATCGCCTATACCACCGTGATCACCGCGCCCCCCGTGATGCCGCCCGGAGACGAGATGGTGGTCGTCTCCGAGAAGAGCCTCGCGTCGCTTCTGTATCCGGAGCCGTTGAGCCTCGAAGACGGGGAATGGGACTCCGTGGGCAGTTACGCCACGGCTCTGCACGTGCAGCGGAACGGCCGCGAGTTGCCGCTCGCGTTCCGTTGGCGGGGCCGGCCCCTGAAGCTGTTCCCCACCTCCTGGGCCGTCTCCCCGACCCTCGCCATCGCGCCGGACGAGAGCTCCCTGATCACGCTGGCTCCGGTTGCCGAGATTCCCCCGGGCTGGGAGGCCTATCCGCCGCAGCCGGACATGGGGAGCCCCCGCCTCCAGCCCGGAGACCGGCAGGCGGTGGCCGAGGACAACTTCTACAAGCCGCAACAGTTCGTCCGCGTCGATCTGCGGACCGGCGAGGCATCGCCGCTCGTCGACGCTCCCGCGGCGCGCAGCCTCGGCTACCTGGCGCCGACCACGGCGTTCTGGCTGGCCGACAGCCGGCGCGCCATCCTGTGCAACACCTTCCTGCCGCCCGCGACGGGCGGCGAGGCCGGCGGCCCGCCGGCCCGGTCATCGCCGTCGTGGACGTGGCGACGCGCGCGCTGCGGTCCATCAAGCCTCTGGCGCTGCCGGCCGTCCGCGAGGCGAGGAGCTACCTGATCGAGGACATCGCGTGGAACGCGGCGGCGGAGGAGCTGACGCTGACCTATTCCGGCTCCCGCGAGCCGCCGCCTCCCGAGACGTTCGGCCTGCGCGCGGGCGAGTGGATGCGATTGCCGGCGCCCCCCGGAAGATCCGCCGACGGCGTGGAGCTGTCGGTCGAGGAAGCCTTCGACCGCTCGCCCGTGCTCTCCGGGCGCCGTCGCGGCGACGCGGCCGCGGCCGTCCTCTGGGACCCCAATCCCCAACTCGCCGGCCTGGCGCTCGGCAAGGTGTCTCCCTACCACTGGCGGGACCGGAACGGGGTCTCCTGGGCCGGCCTCCTGGCCCTGCCTCCGGACCTCGATCCCAAGCGGCGGTATCCGCTGGTGATCCAGACCCACGGCTATCGCCTGGACCGGTATTTCGTCGACGGTCAGTTCACCACGGGGAGCGGGGGCCGGGCGCTGGTGGCCCGGGGAGTCGTCGTCCTGCAGATGGACATGCCGTCGACGCACATCTTCACGCCGGCGGACGCGCCCTTTCAACTGGACGGCTTCCAGGCGGCGGTCGCGCGCCTGGCGGCGGACGGGCTGATCGATCCGCGCCGCGTCGGGGTGATCGGCTTCAGCTTCACCTGTTTCCACACCCTCTACGCGCTCACCCACGATCCGGGCCTGTTCGCCGCCGCGGCGATCACCGACGGCAACCAGATGAGCTATACCCAGTACATCTTTGCCGAGGACAGCTTCGCCCAGGATTTGTCAGAGACGGTCAACGGCGGCAAGCCGTGGGGCCCGGGCCTGGCGAGCTGGGCGGCGAACGCACCGGGTTTCAATCTCGACAAGGTCACGGCGCCGCTGCTCATCTCGGCCTTCGAGAGGCTCCAGCTCCTGCGCCAGTACGAGCCGTACGCCGCCCTGCGCCGGCTGAAGAAACCGGTCGAGATGCTCTGGCTGCGGCGCGAGAACGCCCCGCACGTCCTCAGGAGGCCCTACCATCGCTACCTCTCCCAGCAGACCGCCGTGGACTGGTTCGATTTCTGGCTGAACGGACACGAAGATCCCGACCCCGCCAAGGCCGCGCAGTACGCCCGCTGGCGCGAGCTGCGCGGCGGCCCGTCCCCGAACCTGCAGGATGGGCCGCCGCGGTAGGTCCGGGCGCTTCGTCGCCGTCTCAGAACTTCAACTGCATCGCGCCGTAGATGACCACGGGCGAGGTCTTGTAGGTCAGGTGCTTGTTGATGTCGTCGGTCCCGGTCACGACGTCGCCGACCTTCAGCTTGCCGTCGAGGTCCTTGTAGCGGGTGATCATGCCGCCGGCGCTGATGCTGAAGTTGAACGGAGCGGCGAAGCGCAAACCGAGGCCCGCCAGAAAGCCGGGGAATTCCTTGGCCGAGCTGACCCCGAATTGCAGGAAGGGATAGGCGACGGACGGGCCATGGAGGCGCATGACCAGGTTCAGCATCAGGGCGCCGCCGATCGGTTGATGGTCTGCCGTGCGCTGGACCACCATGTCGCCGTTCGCGTTCTTGGCCGTGCCGTATTGCGGATACTTGAGGTTGTTGTAGATCACCGCGGCCGCGCGCTCGGCGACGAAGAAGGTGTTCTTGCGCACGACGAACGTAGTGGCGATGATGTTCGCATCATCCGTGCTGACGACGATCGAGCTGCCGTTGAGCTGCACGGTGCGCACCTTGACCGACGCGGAAAGATTCTGCTGCTCCGCGAAGGTCGGCGTGACCGACGGCTTGATCACGTAGTCGGTTAGGTCTCTTCCATACCAGACGTTCGGATCGAGAAACGGCTGGAGGATCTTCACGAGGCCGCCGATCTGCTGGCTGAGAGCCTCTTTCTTCGCGATGATCTGGTCGGCGGTGCTGCGAACCTCTATATAATCAACAAGAATCTGACCGGTGATGGTGCTGCACGTTTTGGTTGGATCATTGCCAAGAGAACTGTATTTGTCACGGATGTCGGCAAGCGATTTTTTCGCTTTATCGATACTATCTTGTATTGATGTTTGCGCAGCAACGAAATGGCCCCGGGCAGCCGTGACTCCCTTGTGGCCGTAGGCCTCGCTCACGTAGCTCTGTAACTCTTCAGCCGTCAGCCCCGGCCTTTGCAAGGCCGTATATGCTTTCTGAATCAGGTCGTTGAGCGTCGCGCAATCGTTTTCCTGCTGTTTTTCCTGCTCGGTCGGCTCGATTGCCCGTGCGCTTGGCCGTAAGACTTTAGCACTCTGTGCGCCTGCCAGTGCGGCTGCCTGTCCCTTCGATAATGACCCTTGCAGGGTTTTCAGATCATCGAGAAATGCCTGGATCGCCGCAAAGCTGACGTCCGGCGTCGCCTTCGATTC
>DASWRX010000356.1:0-2289 GCA_036402955.1 Thermoanaerobaculia bacterium | reverse complement strand
CCCCCTGAGTTTCCGGTTCTGCCCATTGACGGGGCGCCTCTGCCCATTGGCTTTTCGGTCCTGCCCCCTGGCTGCGCGCCGCTGCCCAATGGATTTTGAGACCGCCCCCCTGAGGGGCCGCGTCTGCCCATTGGAGGGCGGCATCGAAAAGCCATTGGGCAATGAGGAATTTCTGGAGGGCGCGGCCGGATTGCCAGGGGGGCCGACCGGAAATCCATCGGGCAACACCGGATTTCCAGGGGGGCCGGCCGGAAAACCAGGGGGCGCGACCGGCGTGACGGTGGGCGCGAACGGCGAACCGGGTGGGAGTCCCGGATCGCCGGCTCGGCGTTCCTCAATCTTTTCGGGCGGCTCCGCGTCTATTGGGATACTCTCCGGCGCGGGAGCTCGCCATGTCCTGGAGACCGTCCTGGAGTCACCCGATCACCCGCGCCGTTCTGATGTGGCTCGCCGCCTGCCTGTTTCTCTCGCTGGCGGCTCGGGCGGTCGTCCAGGAGGGGCTCGCCGACGTTCCCGGCCTGACGCTGCCGCAACGGCTCCAGGAGATCTTCGAGGCCTTTGACGGCGACCGGCCCGGCGTCGCCGTGGGGGTCTCCCGCAACGGCGAGGTCCTCTACCAGTCCGCGCACGGCCTCGCCGATCTGGACCGGCAAGTCCGGATCGATCCGGACACGGCGTTCCACATCGCCTCGGTGGGCAAGCAGATCACGGCGGTGGCGGTGCTCATGCTGGTCGAGGCGGGGAAGGTGCGGCTCGACGAGCCCGCCTCCAAGTACCTCAAGGAGATGCGTGGCTGGGCCCGGGAGGTCACGGTGCGCGACCTGCTCCAGCACACGGCCGGCATTCCGGACACCTATCCGGCCCTCGAGGAGCGGGGCGGCACGCCGACCGGCCTCGACGCCCTGCGGCTCCTCGCCCGCTGGAAGCGCCTCGACTTCGAGCCCGGCTCCCAGTTCCAGTACAGCGACTCGGGCTACGACCTGCTGGGAACGCTGATCGAGCGGGTCTCCCACCGGTCGTACCCCAAGTTCGTGGAGGAGCGGATCCTCCGTCCGGCGGGAATGAAGGACTCCTTCGTCTTCGACGAGGCCCGCCTGCGCCGGGCCAAGCGGGCCCTGGGCTACGAGCGGGGCTTCGGCCAGTGGGTCCTGAAGGACGACAGCCCGCTCAATCTCCTCTACGGCTCCGGCGGCGTCTACTCCACCGTGGCCGACCTCGCCCGCTACGACCAGGCGCTGTTCGGCAGCCGCCTGATCCGGCCGGCCAGCCTGGCCGAGATGCTCAAGCCCAACGTGCTGAACGACGGCACCGTGGTGACCTACGGCTTCGGCTGGTGGGTGGGGAAGACCGAGGCCGGCGAGACCTACTACGGCCACTCGGGCAACTGGCTGGGTTTCACCGCCTACTACCTCCACTTCCCCAGGGACGGCATGGCGGTGATGGTGCTCGGCAACAGCTCGGACATCGATTGCGAGTCTCTCGCCTTCGCCACCGCCGCGGCGTTCCGCTCGGCCGGCAACACGCGGCTGGTGCACGCCGTCCCCCCGTCCCGCCGCGCCCGCCGGCCGTAACGCGGCTCGGGATATTCTCGCTCGGATAGTCTCTCGCCCCGTGGACGCCATCGCACCCCCTCCCCGCCCTTCCGCCTGGGAGGAGTGGCTCGCCGGCCGGCTCTTCTTCCTGATGTCCCCCCGGATGACGATGACGCCGCAGCCGGAGCCGCCGGCCGGCCTCACGCCGTTCGAGGCGGTCGCGATCGAGCGGACGCGGGGGCGCGGCATGCTGACGGCGACCTGGTATCCGGCGCCGGACGGCGTCCCATCGCGCGGCGCCGTCCTCCTGTTGCACCCCTGGCTGCCGTGGGGGAAATCCTACTTCTACCGGCGCGGCCGGATCCAGGCGCTGCGCGCGGCGGGATACGAGGCGCTGGCCGTCGACTTCCCCGGCTTCGGCGGCAGCGGTCCGCCGTCCGGCTTCCTCGATCTCGACGTCGAGGCGGCGCTCGAGTTCCTGCGCCGGCGCAACGGTGGAAAGCCGCTCCACGTCTGGGGGGTGAGCTCGGGCGGCTACTGGGCCCACCTCGTGCTCAGCCGGGTGGAGGGGGTGGCCGGCGCGGCGTTCGAGGACGTCTCTTCCCATCTGCTCGAGTGGTCGTGGCGGCGGGTCCCGCGGGGGCGTCCCCTCTACCTGATCTTCCGCACCTTCCTGCGCCGCCCCTACCGCTTCTTCGACCTCCGCCGTCACGCGCCCGCGCTGCGCCTGAACGCCGTCGCCTACATGGGCGGCGAG
>DASWRX010000355.1:0-1804 GCA_036402955.1 Thermoanaerobaculia bacterium | reverse complement strand
CGGGGGCGCCAGCCTCGAGGCGCTCCCGCAGCTCCCGGAGCTTCGCCCGCACCTCCGCCTGCGTCCTGCCGCTGACCTCCCGCCGCCTCACCTCGCCGAAGTCGTTTCGATAGGTCAGGGCCGAGTACCACCGTCCGTTGGCCCGCTTGAAGATCGAACCCTCGCCGTTCCCTCGCTTCGCCATAGGACCGCTCCGATCGCCGGGGCCGGCGGCCGTCCGGCCGCTCTCGGCCTTCTTCCTGATGGTTCGGCGGACAGTGTTCAGCACCGGTCTGACCACGGTGCCCGTTCTGCACAGGTCAGGCCGCATCCCTGGGATTGGGATCAAAGAGCCCGTTCTGATTCGCCGACTTCGACTGGCTGCGTCGACAGTGCTGGCAGCCACGGTGAGGGCGCGGGACTGGATGCGGTGGTGGCGCAGCACGGAGGCGGGGGAGTAGCCGTCCTCGAGCAAGGCGGTGTAAAGCTCGTCGAGATGCTCGGGGCGCAGCCGCTCGAGGCGGTGCCGGCCGATGCCGGGGATCAGGTGCTTGCGGACGGCGGACTCGTAGCTCTCCAGGGTCCCACGGCGCACGCGGCGCGGGGCGATGGCGGTCAGCCAGTGCTCGAGCCACCAGGCGACGCTCGGGGTCGAGGTCTCGCCGACCGTCCCGGTGTCGCGCTGGCGTTCGAGCTCTCGGACCTTCGCGACCACGACGCCGCGGCTCTTGCTGCTGAGGTGCCGGCGGTCGAGCTTGCCGTCGAGCTTGAAGCCGACGGAGACGTAGCCGTGCCAGCGGCCGTCGGCGCCCTTGTAGATGGTCGACTCGCCGTTCGAGGCGCGTCCCGCCATCGGTTACCCCTGGGTCGTGGGCTGAGTGTCAGTCTGGCCGAGCGCTCCGACACCGGCGGAGCGGTTGTGGACTCACGCGGCATCGGGCGACGTCGGGCCGAGCTCGAAGAGTCCACGCTGGTCCGTGCTGGTCCGGGTCCGTCGCGGCGCCCGAGGAGTGATGCGGGGGGCTTCCAGACCGCGAACGTAACGTTCGAGCTCGCTGCGGGAGAGACGGCAGCTCCGGCCGATGTGGACCGCCCGCAGCTCCCCGGCCTTCATCAGCGCGTAGACCGTGGTGCGCCCGAGGCGGAGCACCGTGGCGGCCTCCTCGGGTGTGAGCAGCAGCGGGTCGCTGGACACCGGCTCCCGAGGTCGTTGCGCGTCGCCCATGTCGCCCTCCTCATGGTCTGGCCTCGTGCGCCGGCGTTGGGCGCGGAAGCCCACTGGAGAAGGCGCCATTTCCAGCCGGTTAGTGACAGTGCTCGGCGAAGTTCCTGTTTTTATCCAGTCCCTGCCCCCCGGTCCTGATCACCTGGCGCCGACTTCCCTCGAGTTGCTCGGTCTCCTGACCTGCTCCGGCGCCTCTCCCGTTTTCCTCCAGTACGTCAAGCGGTTCGGGCAGGGTCATGCGGTCGCGGTAGGCATCGAGGGTCCCGACTCGACGAGGTCCGCACGGTCAGGGGCTCGGCGTGCTGGGCGTGGATCGCGGGCGCGGGCCACGGGTGCATGAGTGCCGACCGACTGGCGACCGACTGGCGTTGATCCCCAGCGATCCGGCCGTGCTGAGCGGCCAGGCGGTGATCGCCGGCACTCGCGTGCCGGTCAGCGTGGTGCTCGACTCCCTAGCCGCCGCGATGAGCGCCGAACAGTTCGTCGCGGAGTATCCGACCCTGACCGCCAAAGGCGTGCGGACGGCCGCCGCCTACGGGGCGCTGCTGGCCCGTGAGGAACTGGTGCCGCTAACGCCTGAGCGAGGGTCCAACCCCACGT
>DASWRX010000354.1:0-1621 GCA_036402955.1 Thermoanaerobaculia bacterium | reverse complement strand
ACCTCATCGAAGTCTCTCATGAGGCGCTGATCAGTTCCCCATAATCGCTCGCCGCACGCTGGCAACAGAGTTGAGGGAGGCGAGTGGATGGGTCATTACGTGTTCGATCTTCGGGAGATCCACCAGTCTCAGGCATCGGTGGTTGGCGGCAAGGGCGGCCACCTCGGCGCGCTTTCGCGGATCGAGGGCATCCATGTGCCGCCCGGCTTCTGTGTGACGACGGATGCCTTCGAGCGGATCCTCGCGGAAGCGCCATCGATCGGCGATCGGCTCGAGCGGTTGGCGCGCCTGAGGCCTGACGATGCCGACCGCCTACGCGGACTCAGCGCGGAGATTCGTCAGGCGCTCGAAGCCGTCGCCATTCCCGAGGATCTGGCTTCGGCGATCACGCGCCCGCTCGCGCGTGTAAGCGATCGAGCCGCCTACGCCATCCGATCCAGCGCGACGGCGGAGGACTTGCCCACCGCCTCGTTTGCGGGCCAGTACGACACATACCTGAATGTCGTGGGCCCGACCGCGATCCTCGAGCACGTCCGGCGGTGCTGGGCGTCGCTCTTCACCGATCGGGCCATGTCCTACCGCATGCGGAACGGCTTCGATCACCGGAAGGTCCGCATGGCGGTGGTCGTGCAGCAGATGGTCTTCCCGCAGGCGGCCGGCACCCTGTTCACGGCCGACCCCGTCACGTCCAACCGGAGGGTCGCCTCCGTAGAGGCCAGCTTCGGCCTCGGTGAGGCCCTGGTCTCCGGCCTGGCAAACGGGGACGTCTACAAGGTGCGCGACGGCGAGGTCGTCGCCAAGGCGGTCGGCACCAAGCAGCTCGCCATCCACGCCTCGCCGGCGGGCGGGACGCAGGAACAGGCGATCGACCCGGAGCTGCAGGATCAGCCTGCGCTGACGGATGCGCAGGTCGTGCGGCTCGCGCAGCTCGGCCGGCGGATCGAAGCCCACTTCGGCCGCCCCCAGGACATCGAATGGTGCCTGGTCGACGACGGCTTCCAGATCGTCCAGAGCCGGCCGATCACCACCCTGTTCCCCATCCCGGCGGCCGGCGACGGAGAGAACCACGTCTACATCTCCGTCGGACATGCGCAGATGATGACCGACGCCATGAAGCCCCTGGGGCTGTCCTTCTGGCAGATGACAACCCCCCGGCCCATGGCCGAGGCCGGTGGGCGGCTCTTCGTCGACGTCACCCGGGCCCTGGCCTCGCCGGCGAGCCGAACCAGCCTCCTGGAGGTCATGGGGAAAGGCGATCCGCTGATCAGGGACGCGCTCGAGACCGTCCTCGAACGCGGTGACTTCATCCGGCCGATCCCGGACGACGGTCCCGCCTGGGTTCCGCCCGGCAGCGGGCCCACGCCGATCGAGGCCGATCCGGCCATCGTCGCCGAGTTGATCGGGCGCACCCAGGCGTCCGTCGCCGCTTTGAAGCGCGACATCGAGGCGTTGTCGGGAGCGGCGCTGCTCGACTTCATCCTGGCGGACATCGCCGAGCTGAAGCGGATCTTGTTCGACCCGCACAGCCATCAGGTGTTCATGTCGGCGATGGAGGCCACCTGGTGGCTCAACGAGCAGCTGGAGGCGTGGCTGGGCGAGAAGAACGCGGCCGACACGCTGA
>DASWRX010000353.1:0-5156 GCA_036402955.1 Thermoanaerobaculia bacterium | reverse complement strand
CCGCACCGAGTACAACATCCCGGTCCACTTCGAGGGCACCACCCTGTTCACCGCCCGCTGGGTGGACACCGCGGACCACCAGCTCCTCAAGCGCTTCACCAACGCCAACCACGGCGCCATGGCCGAGGACCACAACGGCTCTCCCGTCTTCCTGGCCAGGAACGCCTGGCATTTGAAGACGGCGGGCGAGGAGTGGCCGGATTTGAAGTTCTTGAAGACGAAGGAGCAGGTGCAGTAGGCCCGGCGACGTGCCGGCCCGCCGTCCCCCTTCCGCCCCCAGCCCGCACAATCCATGAGGGGGATCACCCCGCCACGGCCATTCCAGGCGCGGGCTCATTCAGAGCGAATCATTCAAGGAGGTCGACTGCCCATGGTCCAGCTCGGAAAGAAAACGATCCTGTGGCTCCTCGCTGGCGCCCTCGCGCTGCCCGCGCTCGCCGCGGCGCAGCCCCTGGCGAAGTCCGGCTCCCCCATCTCCAGCATCGAGCGCCGCGCTCTCACGGCGGACGTGGCCGAGTACTTCTTTACGGTCCGCGTGGGCTCCGGCCCCTACGACCAGATCGGCGTGCACCGCGTGGTCAAGGAGACGGCTCCCAACGTTCCCGTCCACGCCTCGCGGGCGGTGTTCCTGGCTCCCGGCGACATCTGGAACTTCCGCGCCGCGTTCCTGGCCGGCGCCCAGCCCATCCCCGTCTTCCTGGCCGAGAACGGCATCGACGTCTGGGGGATCGACTACCGCTGGACCTTCGTGCCGGCCAGCGTGACCGATCTCTCGTTCATGAGGACCTGGGGGCTGGACCAGGACGCCCACGACGTCGGCGTCGCCATCGGGGTGGCCCGCGTCACCCGGGCGATCACCGGCAGCGGCTTCGGCAAGGTGTTCCTGCTCGGCTGGAGCCGCGGCGGACAGATCGGCTACGCCTATCTCAGCGACGAGACCCGGCTGCCGCCGGGCCTGCGCCAGGTGCGGGGCTTCATCCCCGTGGACATCTATCTGAAGACCGACGTGCCGGAGCTCCAGGCGCGGGCCTGCACGCGGCAGCAGGCCTCCGCGGCCGCCGTCGCGGCCGGACACTACGCGGCGACGTCGGGCGGCCTGATCGCGGCGATCGGCAACGCGGCGGTCGCGGACCCCAACGGCGCGTCCGCCTTCGTCCCCGGCTTCAACAATCATCAGGCCGGGCTGTTCGTGGGGGAGGCGACCTTCGCTCTCCTCGGCGGCCTCGAGCCGACGCCGTTCTACCACTTCACGGGCGGCACCTTCGACGCCAACGGCGTTCCCACCGGCCTCCTCTACTCGAACGAGGCCGACCTCTTCCACTTCGAGATCGCCGCCGCGCCCTACCAGCCCAACCAGGAGCTGGCGGACGCCGACGCCTCGACCTGCGGCCATCCCGACGTGCCCTTCGACGACCACCTCGCCGCGATCACCGTCCCCGTGCTCTACATGGGCGCCGGCGGCGGCTTCGGCGAGTACGGCATCTACACCACGACGCTCCTCGGCAGCACGGACGTCACCATCCACGTGGTCCACAAGACCGCCGCCGATCAGCGCCTCTCCGACTTCGGCCACGCCGACCTGTTCCTGGCAAGGGACGCCAGGACGCTGGCGTGGCAGCCGATTCTGGATTGGGTGCGGGGGCACTGAGCCCCCTCGGGTCCGAGCCGGTGCGAAACGCCGGCCCGGACCGCGACCTTCCCCCACGTACCCGAGTTCTGGTAAAATCGCGTCATGGCGAAACACATCGCGCCCCCGGCAACCGCGGAACAGATCCGAAGGACCCTCGGCGTGTCCCGGGAGGATATGGAGATCGTCGAGAGGCTCCTGCAGGAACCCTGGGATCCCCGCGGGAATCCTATCGAGCAAGCTTCGATGCCGGTCGATCCCTGCGTCGATCCGCTCCCTATAGGTCGTCATTCCAAGAAGCGCGAATAGACCGCCCCCCGCCCAGAATGTCTTCGACGGCCGCCTTACCCCCGGGTGACGAGCAGAGCGTCTTTCTGAACGTTCCCTTCGACACCGACTACAGTCCCTTCTTCATCACTCTGATCGCCGGTTTGACTGGACTGGGCCGGAAGCCGCGTTGCGTTCTGGAGATCCCCAGCGGAGGTCTCAATCGGCTGGATCGGATCTTCAGCCTCATCGCCGGCTGCGGAGCCTCGATCCACGACCTCAGCCGGGTCGGTCTTCTGGTGATCTCCAGGTGCCGCGCTTCAATATGCCGTTCGAGCTCGGAATCGCATATACGCTCTCACGGCAGAGTCCTCACAGTTTTTTCGTCCTTGAAGAGAAATCCTTCAGGCTCCAGGCGAGCTTGAGCGACCTGAATGGGCTCGATCCCCATATCCACAATGGAGATCCGACGGGTGTCCTCCGTTGTGTCCTCGACTGCTTCGGCGCGCCGACCGGCTCCCCGTCCCTTTCATCCCTGGAAACCCTCAGGAAGCGATTGGCACAGATGGCCTACAAACTTCAGAAGGAGCAAAAGGTGGAAGGGCCGTTCCACTCCCACCTCTTCCTCCTGATCGTCGGCACCGCGACGGAGATCGCCAGACGCCAGAGATTGATCCAGTAAATCCCCCCGCCTTGCCCTCCCCGCCCCGATCCGCATACCGTTAGGGCATGTCGCAGCCCTGGGATGACGATTACGAACGCGACGAGGAGCTGTCGCTCGAGGAGCGGCCGAAGACGAAGCGCCCGCGCAAGTGGCGGGTGATGCTCCACAACGACGATTACACCAGCATGGACTTCGTCGTCCACGTCCTGACCACCCACTTCCACAAGGCGCCGGCCGAGGCGACCCAGATCATGCTCCAGGTGCACAGGAAGGGAGTGGGCGTCGCCGGTGTTTACTCCAGGGAGGTGGCCGAGACCAAGGTGGCCGAGGTCACCGACGAGGCCCGGGCCCACGGCATGCCGCTCAAGCTCACCCTGGAGCCCGCGGAAGAAGGAAGAGACGACGACGAATGAATATCTCCATCTCCGACGACCTGCAGATCTCCCTCACCGTCGCCACCGCCGAGGCGGAACGGATGGGCCATGAATACGCGGGGCTGGAGCACCTGCTCTACGCCCTGACCTTCGACGACGAGTCCGCCGAGGTGCTCCAGCACGCCGGCGCCGACCTCAGCCGGGTGCGCGAGACCCTCACCGAGTACCTCTCCGAGGAGCTGGAGTCGGTGGGCAACGCCGGCGGCCAGCCGCGCCTCACGCTCGGCGTGCAGCGGGTCCTGGCGCTGGCCGCCGCCCGCGCGGACAGCACGGGCAAGGCGGAGATCAACGGTCCGGACGTGCTGGTGGCGATGTTCGAGGAGGATGACTCCTACGCCGTCATGGTGCTCGAGAACGAGGGGGTCAGCCGGCTCGACGTGGTGAGCTACATCGCCCACGGCGTCTCGCGCCTCCAGCAGCCCCCGTACTTCGACGGCAACGGCGGCCATGGCGGCGGTGCCCGGAAGGGCGCCGGCCAGGCCGCGGGAGAGGACGACGACGAGGACGAGGAGGCCGGCCGCGGCCGCGGCGCGCCCGCCGGCGATCCCCTCAAGGCCTTCGCCCAGGACCTCACCGAGCTGGCCCGCAAGGGCGGCATCGATCCGCTGATCGGCCGCGACAAGGAGGTCCTGCGCACCCTCCACATCCTCCAGCGGCGGCGGAAGAACAACCCCATCTACGTCGGCGACCCCGGCGTCGGCAAGACCGCGCTGGTCGAGGGCCTGGCGCTCCGCATCGCCGGCGGCGACGTCCCCGAGCCGTTCAAGAAGACCAGGGTCTACCGGCTCGACATGGGCTCGCTGATCGCCGGCACGCGCTACCGCGGCGACTTCGAGAACCGGCTGAAGGCCGTGCTGGCGGCGCTCGCCGGGCTGGAAAACCCGGTGCTGTTCATCGACGAGATCCACACCGTCGTGGGCGCGGGCAGCGCCGGCCGCGGCACCATGGACGCCTCGAACCTGCTCAAGCCGGCCCTCCAGGACGGCACCCTGCGCTGCATCGGCGCCACCACCTGGGAGGAGTACCGCCAGACCTTCACCAGCGACCAGGCGCTCGCCCGCCGCTTCCAGAAGGTGGAGGTAACCGAGCCCTCGATCGAGGAGACCACCCGCATCCTCGTCGGCCTCAAGAGCCGCTACGAGAAGCACCACGGCGTCACCTACACCCAGGACGCGATGGACAACGCCGCCCTGCTCGCCGACCGCTACCTGCGCGACCGCAAGCTGCCGGACAAGGCCATCGACCTGCTGGACGAGGCCGGCGCCGCGGTGGCCCTGCGGGAAGCCGGCGGCGACGGCTCCCGCGAGGTCGCCGAGGCGGATCTCGAGGAGGTGCTGGCCACCATGGCGCAGGTGCCGCCACGGCGGGTCAAGGGGAGCGACAAGGAGCAGCTCCGGCGCCTCCAGGAGGAGCTCCGCAACGCGGTATTCGGCCAGGACGAGGCGATCGAGCGGCTGGTCTCGGCGATCAAGGTCTCCCGCGCCGGCCTGCGCGACGCCCAGAAGCCGGTGGGCGCCTTCCTGCTCACCGGTCCCACGGGCGTCGGCAAGACGGAGGTGGCCAAGCGCCTCGCCGAGGTGCTGGGCATCTCCTTCCTGCGCTTCGACATGAGCGAGTACATGGAGGCGCACACCGTCTCCCGCCTGGTGGGCGCGCCGCCCGGCTACGTCGGCTACGACCGCGGCGGCCTGCTGACCGAGGCGGTGGCCAAGAACCCGCACGCCGTGCTGCTGCTGGACGAGATCGAGAAGGCCCATCCGGACATCTTCAACATCCTCCTCCAGGTGATGGATCACGGCACGCTGACCGACGCCAACGGCAAGCCGACCGACTTCCGCCACGTCATCCTGCTGATGACCTCGAACGTCGGTGCCCGCGAGATGGCGGGCCGCTCGCCCGGCTTCGCGGACCATGGCGACCACGGCACCGGTCTCCCCACCCGCACCGCCAAGGACACGGACGCCGACAAGGCCGTCGAGCGCCTCTTCAGCCCCGAGTTCCGCAACCGCCTGGACGCCCGCCTGCGCTTCAATCCCCTGTCGCCGGCGGTGATGGAGCAGATCGTGGACAAGTTCGTCCGCGAGCTCTCGGCGCAGCTCGCCGAGAAGAAGGTCACGGTGGAGCTCACCGCCGCCGCCCGCAAGCTCCTCGCCGAGAAGGGCTA
>DASWRX010000352.1:0-5602 GCA_036402955.1 Thermoanaerobaculia bacterium | reverse complement strand
GAGCTCGAGGTTGAACCAGATCGAGTGCATGTACTGGGTGTTGAGCTTCACCGCGCTCGAGAAGAGGTTGAGGTCGAGGTTCAAGGTCTCGAACACGTGGTGGGCGTCGCGCGCGTGATGGGTGCCGAACTCGGGATCCTCGTGCTTGCCGACGTTCGGGGCCGGAACGAAGCCGTCCGCCTGCGAGATGTCGTTCGACCGCCGCATGCAGACGAAGGTCCCCTTCTTCAGGCCGTACTTGCCGTCCTGGTGGGCGATCGTCTTGATCAGCGTCGTGATGTTGTGGGTGTTGCAGGAGACGATCTGGAGGAAGCGGTCGTCGCCGGGCACCAGCACCTCGTCGTTGATGCCGCGGGCGTAGGGCTTGCCGAAGCCGAACTCGCTCCCCTGGGCGAGGAAGCCCTTGGGACCGCTCAGGTTCTCATAGTACTTCTCCTTGTTCTCGTTGCCCGCCGGCGTGCAGTCGACGATCACCGTCGCCCGCTCCAGCGCCTCGCGGGACTCGAAGCTCACCTCATGACCCAGCTTCTCGAACTCCGAGCGGACGTCCTCATCCACCGCCAGCTTGGCGCCGCGCTGGATCAGGTGGTTCAGCTTGGCCCGGTCGGACGCGAGCGGCGTCCGCTTGTGGAAGGTGACCTCATCGATTCCCATCTTGTCCCGGAAGTCGGTGAAGAGACCGAGCAGGGGCTCCCCAATCGTGCCCGTGCCCACGACGTGGACGATCTTTTTCATGATTCCCTCACGAGAAAACGGTTGAACGGCGAAGCGAAGGAGCTGAAACCCGCGACGCGCGGGAGATTAGCACAGGGCGTGCCAGGAAGGACGGACCGGAGGCGAGCCCCAAGGGCCGGCAGGAGAGGAGAGGCAGCGTCAGCGGGAATCGGCCCGGGCGGCGATGTCCCCAGTCACGACGCATTCGACATCCACACCGTGGAACGTGCTGGGGAGGCGGCGGCCGGCGTCGGCGTCGCGAACGTAGACGCGCAAGCGATGGTCTCCCACCCCGAAGCCTTCGATCCCATCCAGACCCCGGAGCTCTCGTTTCGCGGCAGCCTTGATGGCGATCATGTCCAGATTCGTGTCCATGACGTGCGAAATCTTCCAGGCTGGCACCTGAAGAGGAGAATATCACGCCGATCCCAGGATCGCGGTGCGCTCTGAACGCGTGGCGCCAGACCTCATCGGGCACCACGCGTTGGCAGAGGAGCAGGCGAAATATAGTAAAGTCGCTATGTGACGACGCGCCGGACCCTACTCCGCCCCGCTCCCGTCCCCGATTTCCCCGTGCTTGCCGCCCCCTCGCCATCCTGGATCCCGGCGGGCGAAGGAGTCGAGGTCGTGTGGCACCTCGACGATGGTGCGGGTCACGTTGGGATCGCAGGTGTCGTTCTCGCACTCGTAGGTATAGACGTTCCAGTCGTCCCGCCGGCTGTAGGCGAGGAGCGTCTGGTAAGTGTTGCAGTTGCCGCACTTGATTGAAATGTTCCGGATGTTGATCCGCTCGCCCATCGTCTCGTCCGCCGCCGGTTCTGGTGTCTCGTCCGGTGTCTCATCCATATGTACCTCCAGGAAGGGATCTCCCCACGATGGCCCACCTCTTGCAGTTTTGGGCCTCACCATGAGAGTAGCACCGCGCCTCGCGGCGGTCCTGGCGCTCGCGGCTGGTCTCCTGGCGGCCGAGTCGGGACGCGCCGTTCCCCAGGAACCGCAACAGACCCCGGAGTTCCAGGACCAGGTCTCGGTGGGCCTCGTGCTGGTGCCGGTGGTCGTCCGCTCCGGCGCGGGATTCTCCAAGAACCTGGATAAAAAGGACTTCCAGCTCCGGGTGGAGGGCAAGCCGGTCGCCATCGAGAGCTTCGAGCGCCGGTCGGACGCCCCCGCCAGCGTCGTCCTGTTGCAGGACCTCTCGGGGAGCATGGCGAACGGCGGCAAGCTCGAGGAGAGCCGCGACGTGCTGCGCTTCCTCCTCGACAAGTCCCTCCCCGGCGACGAGATCGCCATCGCGACCTTCGCCAGCGACCTGTTCGCCGTCGAGGTCCCCTTCACCCAGAACCAGGCGGCGCTGCGCGAGGCGAGCGACCGCTGGCGGGCCTACGGCACCACCGCCCTCCACGACGCGGTGGCCCGCATGCCCCAGATCTCGCTCGAGGGGCGAAATCCCAAGCGGTTCGCCATCCTGATCACCGACGGCGTGGACAACGCGAGCCATCTCACCCCCGAGCAGGCGCGGGCGGTCGTGCAGGAGGCCCATCTCCCCACCTACGTGCTGGGGCTCGACGCGGGCAATCCCTACGAGCTGAGCCAGGAAGGCAAGAAGATCTACCGCTACGCCGACGTGCTCAGCCTGCTGGCGGCCGTCACCGGCGGGCGGTACTATGCGATCTCCAATCGTGAGGATCTCCAGAAGGCGCTCGCCCAGATCCTCGATGACGTCAGGCATCAATACGTGCTGGGGTTCTCGACGGGGGACGGGCCGGTCAAGTTCCGCCCGCTCTCCGTCGAGGTCAAGAAGAGTCGCGACCGCCGGACGGTCGTCTTCCGGCGCGGCTACAAGGGCACCCCGCCCGCGGAACCCCGCGCGGGCGGTTGAACCGCAACCGGGAGGCGTTCCCGCCGTTGGAGAAATCTCCCGCCAAACGACCAAGGAGGACCACCCATGACCATGAAACCCTGGATCGTCGCTGTCTCGCTGGCCGCCGCCCTCGTCGGCACCACCGGTTGCGCGACCAAGAAATACGTCAAGCAGGAGACCGGGGCCGTCAACACCCGCGTCGACGACGTGCAGGGGCAGGTCGAGAAGGCCCAGACCCGCCTCGACACCCATGAGAAGAGGATCGGCGAGGTCTCGCAGACCGCCCAGGACGCGCTGCGCCGCGCCCAAGAGGCGGGCAAGCTCGCCGAGGGCAAGTTCCTCTATGAGACCGTGCTGACCGACGAGAAGGTCAAGTTCGGCTTCGATACCCATGACCTCTCCCCCGAGGGCCAGGCGGCCCTCGACGACTTCGCCAGCAAGATCGCCCAGGAGAACAAGAACGTCTACGTCGAGATCCAGGGGCACACCGACAACGTCGGCTCGGCGAAGTACAACGAGGAGCTGGGATTGCTGCGGGCCGAGTCCGTCCGCCGCTACCTCAACCAGAAGCACAACTTCCCGCTCCACCGCATCAACGTCATCTCCTACGGCGAGACCACCCCGATCGCGGACAACAAGACCCGCGAGGGTCGCTCCCAGAACCGCCGCGTCGTGCTGGTGGTGCTGCAGTAGGAGGGTGTGGTGTTCCGTGGCCCGGCGGGTCTGTCGCCGGGCTGCGGTCGCCGGGCTACGCCCCGGCCTTCTTGATCATCTCCCGCAGGGTGTCGCCGTCCGCGATGCCCGCCTGGAAGTAGGACATCCGCCCCTGCTTGTCGATCACCAGCAGCGTGGGGAGAGCGAAGATGCCGAGCCGGGTGGCGTTCGCCTGATCCGCGTCGAGCAGCACCGGGTACGGGAACGGCTTGCCCTTGAGGAACTTCTTCACGTCGGCCGGCGGCTCCCCCACGTTGGCCGCCAGGAACTGGACGCCTCTCCCCTTGTAGTCCCGGTAGACCGGCTCGAGGATCTCCGCCTGGAGACGGCAAGGCATGCACCAGGTGGCCCAGAAATCCACCACCACCACCTGCCCGGGAAAGCTCTTGGGGCCCAGGCTGCGGCCATCCACCGTCGGCAACTGGAAGCCGAAATCGACCTTGGCCGCCTGCGCGGGTTTGTCCGGCGTAGCCTTCGCGGCCGCGCTGCCGGCGTTCGCGCCGTTCCTGCAACTCAGTAGGAAAAGGGCGATCACGGCCGCCACCAGGACAGGGCGCCGCGAGCGGAACGCGCGGGAGAAGGTCGTCATGGTTTCAACCTCGTGGGAATCATGGCCTGGAAAGGATACGGGATGGGAGCGCGGCCCGGGAAGCAGGCCGTCCACGGGGAGAACAAAAAGAGTCGGGCGGGAACTCCGACGGGCCGTCGGGACCTTCCGACGGGCCGCCCCGTCACTCCGGCTCGCGGGCGTCGAGCTCGGCCACCAATCCCTTGGGAGCGACCCGCCGGTAGGCCTCGACGACCAGATCGGTGATCTGGTCCCAGTCAGCCGGCACGTCCAGATACACGCCGAGCCAGCCGCGGTGCCCCACGTAGGGGGGAACGAAGAACCGCTCGGGATCCGAGGTCACGAGCGTCTCCTGCATGCCGTCCGGAGCGGCGCACCAGAACGCCAGCCGGTCGTCGTGGTGGTGATTGGCGAACATCACGAAAGTCTTCTTGCCGCGCACGAACCACGCCGGCTCGCCGTGGCTGAGCCGTTCGGTCGTCTCCGGCAGGGCGAGGCAGAGCTTCCGGAGCATCTCCAGGGGGTCCTTGGCCATGGCTAAGGATTCTGGCACAGCACAGCCGCGGAACGTACGACCCCCTTTCAGCAACCGGGACTGCCGCAGTACCGGGTGTTCAAATCGCCGAAGCAGCAATCTTCGCCGCGCTGAAGGCACGTGACGCAGATGCTAGCGCGCTCCTGGCGGCTCTGTCCTGGCTGCCTCTCGAGCCACGCCATGAAGTCCTGGCCAGGCTGCTGGGCCGTCGGAGCGGTACCGGCAACGACCGGAGCAGGGGATTGCGGAGCGGCGGACGCGGCGGCGAGAGTGCCCGCGGCAAAGGAGCAGCAGGGAACCAGGGCGAGGAGGACAAGCATCAGGGTGAAGACGGTCATGGTGTTCTTCATGGGTGCGTTTCCCTTCCGTGTGACGTTGAGCGAGGGTTTTCGCTCATAAGGAAAGGTGCTCGCTGGAGCCTCAGGCGAGCCTCATCGAGGAACCGGCGGCGGCGCTATTCATCCCCCCTCGGATATCATTTTCCTGGTTCTCGAAACAAAGAGACCGTTCTGCAAGATCCGGAGTGAGCCGTCTGACCAGTTCCCTTGTGAGCCCCTGCGGGCGGAGGAAGCGTTCCCATGGCGAGCACCTTCACCAACCTTCTCTACCACATCGTCTTCTCCACCAAGGACCGCATGCCGGCCATCCATGAGGGGCTGCGTGAGCGGCTCTACGAATACGTCGGCGGCATCATCCGCGGGGAACGAGGCACCTCGTTGGAGATCGGCGGAGTTCCCGACCACATCCACCTCCTGGTGAAGCTCAAGAGCGACATGGCGATTGCGGAGATCGTGCGACTGATCAAGTCGAACTCGTCCAAGTGGGTGAACGAATCGAAAGGCTCGGCAACCCGTTTCGAATGGCAGACCGGCTATGCAGCGTTTTCCGTCAGTGAGTCCCAGGCGAGGAAGGTCCGGCAATACATCCAGACCCAGGAGAGCCATCATGCGAAAGTGTTATTTCGGGATGAGTTGGTGACACTGCTCGAGAAGCACGGAATCGAATACGACGAGCGGTATCTGCTCGGGTGAGCCGCCGCCTCTGGAATTGGGGGCTCCAAAGGAGCCCAGGCATGATAGGGGTAGGGAGGGCCGGTTGATTTCCCGGTCCCCCCTCCCTCCGAACCGGACTGGCGGATCTCCCGCATCCGGCTCTCCGGTTGGTGGTTTTACCTCGGAGAGGATTGACGGATCTGAGCATAGGCCGTGAC
>DASWRX010000351.1:0-33615 GCA_036402955.1 Thermoanaerobaculia bacterium | reverse complement strand
GCTCACCCGCGACGCCGGCGCCCTGCTCCTCTTCGACGAGGTGCAGTGCGGCATGGGGCGCACCGGCCACCCGTTCGCGGCGCAGGCCTACGGCGTCACGCCGGACGTGCTGACCACGGCCAAGGGGCTGGCCGGCGGCTTCCCGGCGGGGGCGGTGCTGGTGAGCGACGCCGTGGCGGCGGGGCTGCGCAAGGGGGACCTGGGGAGCACCTTCGGCGGCGGCCCGCTGGCCTGCGCGCTGATCGAGACGGTGATCGATACCATCGAATCCGAGGGGCTGCTGGCGCGGGTGCGCTCGCTCTCGCGCCTGATCCGCCAGACCTGCGCCGTGGGGCCGGTGCGCTCCATCCAAGGGGATGGCTTCCTGCTCGGCCTGCGCACCTCGCGGCCGGCCCGGGAGATCGTCGACGAGCTGCTGGAGAAGGGGATCCTGGCGGGCACCAGCGGCGACCCCGGCGTCGTCCGCCTGCTGCCGCCGCTGGTGCTGGAGGAGTCCCACGTCCATACGCTGGCGGAAGCGCTGGCGGGGATCCGGCCTTGAAGGGATTCCTCACCCTCGCCGATCTGGCGCCCGAAGAGGTGGAGGATCTCCTGCGGCTCGCCCGGCGGCTGGAGCGCCGTCCGGAGCCGGAGGCGTTGAAGGGGAAGGTGCTGGCGCTCCTCTTCTTCAACCCGTCGCTGCGCACCCTCGCCTCCTTCCAGGCCGGGATGGCCCGGCTCGGGGGCAGCGCGTTCGTGATCTCGCCCGGGCAGGGGACGTGGATCCTCGAGACCCGCGACGGGGTGGTGATGGACGCCGCCGCCGCCGAGCACGTGCGCGAGGCGATCCCCGTGCTGGCGGGCTATGGCGACGCCCTCGGCATCCGCGCCTTCGCGGGCGGCACGGACCTCGTGGCCGACCTCGCCGACACGGCGTTCCGCTCGATGGTCGCGTTCTGCCCGGTGCCGGCGATCAACCTGGAGTCGGCGATCGATCACCCCTGCCAGGCGCTCGCCGACTGGAAGACGATGGACGATCTCGACCTCCCGGCGCGAGGGGGAAAGCTCGTCCTCACCTGGGCCTGGCACCCGAAGCCGCTGCCGCTCGCCGTGCCGGCCGCGGCCGTGCACATGGCGGCCCTGCGGGGGATGGACGTCACCGTGCTGCGGCCCGAGGGGTTCGCCCTCCCCGAGCCGGTGATGGCGCGGGCGCGGGCCGCCGCCGAGCTCTCCGGCGGCTCCGTCCAGGAGACCGCGGACCGCCGCGAGGCGCTCGCCGGAGCGCGGGTGATCTACGCCAAGTCCTGGACCTCGCCGCGGCACTACGGCGACCCGGAGGCCGAGGTCGCCTGCCGCGCCGGGCTGCGCGACTGGTGCGTGGACGACGACTGGTTCGCGACCGCCGCGCCGGATTGCCGGTTCATGCACTGCCTGCCGGTGCGGCGCAACGTGGTGGTGAGGGACTCCGTGCTGGACGGGCCGCGCAGTGTCGTGGTCCACGAGGCGCGCAACCGCATGTGGGCGCAGATGGCGGTGCTCCACCGCCTGCTGCGCGGATAGAGAAGGAGAGAAGCGATGAAAGACGTCGGTCAGCGCACCGCCGAGGCCACGGCCCTCAAGCACGCGGTGCCGTACATCCGGATCTTCAAGGGGAAGACCTTCGTCATCAAGGCGGGGGGAGGCGCCCTGGAGCGCGAGGCCACCGCCCGCGCCCTGATCGAGCAGATCGAGGTGTTCCACCAGGTCGGCATCCGTGTCGTCCTGGTGCACGGCGGCGGCACCCAGTCGACCGACCTCGCCCGGGCGCTGGGCGCCGAGGCCCGCTTCGTCGAAGGGCGGCGGGTGACCGACGCCAAGGCGCTGGAGGTGGCCGCGATGGTGCTGAACGGCTCGGTGAACACCCGCATCCTCGCCGTCTGCCGGAGCCTGGGGCTGCCGGCGGTGGGGCTCTCCGGGGTCGACGCCGGCCTGATCAAGGCCCGCAAGCGGCCCCCCGTGCGGGTGGGGGACGAGCTGGTGGACTATGGGTTCGTGGGGGACGTCGCCGCGGTGGAGCCGCGGGTGCTGAGCGACCTCATGGACTCAGGCTATGTGCCGGTGGTGAGCCCGCTCTCGGCTGCGGAGGACGGCACGGTGCTCAACATCAACGCCGACACCATCGCCTCCGCCCTGGCCGTCGCCCTCGGCGCCGAGAAGCTCCTCTTCCTCACCGGCGCGCCGGGCATCCTCGAGCGGGTGGACGACCCCGGCTCGCTGGTCTCCTATACCGATCTCGCCGGGCTCCGCCGCCTCAAGGACGAGGGCGGGCTGGTGCGCGGCATGCTCCCCAAGACCTCGGCCATCGAGGCGGCCATCCAGGGGGGCGTGCGGCGGGTCCACATCCTCTCGCACGACCTGCCGGACGGCCTGCTGGCCGAGGTGTTCACCAACGAGGGAGTGGGGACGCTGGTGGTGCCGGACGTGCGGGCGCTCACCCCGGCCGAGGCCGCGGCGGGAGCGGTCCACGAGAAGCCCGAGATGGCCGGGATGGGAGCCCGCTGATGCTCCCCGAGCGGGAGATCCTGGCGCTCCACCGGGCGATCACCGCCATCCGCTCGGTCTCCGGCGAGGAGGCCGCGGTGGCGGACGCCCTGAGCGATCTGCTGCGGCGCAACGGCGTCGCGGTGACCCGGCTCGGGCCTCTCGGCGCCAGCCTGCTCGCCACCGTGGGCGAGGGGCCGCTGCTGCTCTTCGATACCCACCTGGACACCGTGCCGCCGTCGGCCGGCTGGACGCGGGACCCGTGGGACATCCAGTCGGTCGCGGGCAAGGTCTACGGCCTGGGCTCGAACGACGCCAAGGCCGCGGTCGCCGCCATGACGGCGGCCTTCCTCGCCTTCCGCGAGGCCGACCTCCCCTTCACCCTGGCCCTCGCCCTGGTCGAGGGGGAGGAGACGCGGGGGACGGGTACCGAGGCCGTGCTCGCCGAGCTCTCCCGCCGTGGCACGCCGCCCATGGCGGCGGTGGTGGGGGAGCCCACCGGGCTCGACCTGGCGGTGTCTCAGAAAGGGCTGATGGTCCTCGAGCTGGTCGCCCGCGGGGACGCCTGTCACGCCGCCAACGCGGCGGCCCTCGGCGCGGCGAACGCGGCGCGGCGGCTGGCCCGCGATCTGGTGGCTCTCGAGGGGGTGGACTTCGGCCCGCCCCATCCGCGCCTCGGGCCCATCACCCTGGAGCCCACCCAGCTCCGGGCCGGCACGGCGCGCAACGTGGTGCCGGACGAGGCCATGGCGGTGCTCGACGTGCGCACCACGCCGGCCCTCGAGCCCGGGGAGGTGCTGGAGCGCATCCGTGGCGTGGTGACGGGCGAGGTGCGGGTGCTCTCGGACCGCCTGCGGCCGCGGGAGACGCCGGAGACCGCGCCGCTCGTCGCGGCCGCTCGGGAAGCCCGGCCCGAGGCCCGCCTGTTCGGCTCGGCGGCGCTCTCCGACATGGTCTTCCTGCAGGGCATCCCCGCGATCAAGTGCGGTCCGGGACGGAGCGAGCGCTCCCACACGCCGGACGAGTTCGTGCTCGAGAGCGAGATCCTGGCCGGGGCCCGCTTCTACGCGCGACTGGTGCGCGCCTACGCCGAGGGGCTCGTGGAGGCGGTGGCTTGACGCGGCTGTGGGACAAGGGCGAGCCGCTCGACGAGCGGGTGCTGCGCTACACCGCCGGCGAGGACCATCGCCTCGACGCCCGCCTGGTCCCCTATGACGTCCGCGCCTCGGTCGCCCACGCCGGCATGCTCCACGCAGCCGGCCTGCTCTCGGCGGCGGACCTCGCCGCCATCCGCGAGGGCCTGGAGGCCCTGGCGAAGGAGCACGCGGCGGGGGAGTGGGAGATCGGTCTGGCGGACGAGGACGTCCACACCGCGCTCGAGTCCCGGCTCACCCGGCGGGCGGGCGAGGCCGGGGCCCGCCTTCACCTCGGGCGCTCCCGCAACGACCAGATCCTCGCCGCGCTCCGCCTCTATCTGCGGGACGCCGTCGCGGCCCTCGCCGCCGGCGCGGGCGAGGTGGCCGCGTCGCTCGACGACCTCGGGCGGCGCGAAGCCGCCACCGCGCTGCCGGGCTACACCCATCTCCAGCAGGCGATGCCCAGCTCCGTGCCGCTGTGGGCGGGTGGGTTCGCCGCCGAGCTGCGCGACGGCGCCGAGGGGTTGGCCGCCTGCTCGCGCCGCATCGAGAAGAACCCGCTGGGATCGGCGGCCGGGTACGGCGTGCCGCTCCTGCCGGTCGACCGCGAGGCGACCCGCCGGGAGCTCGGGTTCGCGGCGGTCCACGAGCCGGTCACCGCCGTCCAGCTCTCGCGCGGCAAGGCCGAATCGCAGGTGCTCTTCGAGATCGCCCTGCTGATGCAGGACCTGGGGCGGCTCGCCGCCGACCTCGTCCTCTTCGCCACCTCGGAGTTCGCTTTCGTGAGCCTCCCGGCCGCGATGACCACCGGCTCCTCGATCATGCCGCAGAAGCGCAATCCCGACGTCTTCGAGCTGGTGCGCGGCCGCTCCGCCACGGCGCGGGCCTGCCTCGCCGAGGCGCTCGCCATCCCCGCCGGGCTGCCGTCCGGCTACCATCGCGACCTCCAGCTTCTCAAGGCCCCGCTGTTCCGGGGGATCGACCTCGCGGGGGAGACGCTCGCCATCCTCGCCGCCGCCCTGCCCGGCGTCCGCTTCCACCCCGAGCGCATCCGTCTCGATCCGGGCCTCCAGGCCGCGGAAGAGGCCTACCGCCTGGTGCTGGACGAGGGCATTCCCTTCCGCGAGGCCTACCGCCGGGTGGGAAAAGTCTTTCTGAAGGACGGATCTTAGACAATTTCAGATATCCTGCCCGGCTGCGATGCAGCCCACGATGGAAACCCCCCGGGAGGAGCGCTGGCTGCGCGCCCTCTTCTTCACCCTGAGCCTGCTGTACATCGTCCCGTTCTGGATCGTCCATTACCTGCCCACCGTGGACGGGCCGTGCCACACCTACAACGCCTGGATCCTCCGGCAGTACGGCAACGTCCGGCAGTTCCCCCTGTTCCGGCAGTTCTACGAGATCAACGCCGAGCCCTACCCGAACTGGATCGGCCACGGGCTCATGGCGCTGCTGATGCGGGCGGTGCCGCCGCTGGTGGCCGAGAAGCTGCTGGTGAGCGGCTATGCGCTGACCTTCCTGGCGGGGGTGTGGTACCTCGCCGGATCGGTGAAGCCCGGCAGCCGCTGGCGCGCCTTCCTGGCCTTCCCGTTCGTCTTCAACTTCATGTTCCAGTTCGGGTTCTACAACTTCTCGATCAGCCTCGCGCTGTTCCCGTGGGTCCTCGGCTTCTGGTGGCGGTACCGCGAGCGGCCCGGCAGCGTCCGCTACGTGGTGGGGATCAACCTGCTGCTCTGGCTGTGCTACTTCTCGCACATCCTCTCCTTCGCGCTCTCCCTGCTCGCGATCGCCGTCCTCTGGCTGGCGACGCTGCGGCGCGACGACTGGCGGCGGCACTTCGGGCACGTCGCGGCGCTCGCGCCCCAGGGATTCTTGCCGATCTGGTACTTCGCCATGGAGGGGGGGGACACCCTGGCCTCATACTGGCCGTTCAAGCGTTTGTTCTATTACTTCGTCCGCCTCGGCGCGCTGTACACCTTCGGAGACTTCCAGCGGCAGCTCGCCGAGGGGCTGGCGCCGGCGTTCCTCGTCCTCCTCCTCCTCACCCTCTGGCGGGAAGGGTTCCGCCGCCCCTGGCGGGAGCGCCACGCGTTCCTGCTCCTGGCCGGCGTGTTCACGCTGATCTACTTCCTGAGCCCGGAGGGGATGTCGGGCGGGACGATGCTCAAGAACCGGCTGTGCCTCTACCCCTACCTGATCCTCATCCCGTGGCTCGCGCCTCCCTTCGGCGAGCGGGCGCGCCGCATCGGCGTCGCCACGCTGGCCGTGGTCGCCCTGCTCAACCTCGGGGACGTGATCCACTGGTACCGCACGCTGAGCGGCGACATGGACCGCTACCTCGCGGGTCTCGACCCGGTGCGGCCCAACTCCCGGGTCCTGCCGCTGCTCTTCAGCCACGAGGCGCGCGGCGCCAGGCTGGACTTCCTGGGCCATGCCATGGATTACAAGGCGCTCGAGAAGGGCCTGATCGACTGGGACAACTACGAGGCGACGTCGACCCACTTTCCGACCCGCTTCCAGGACTCCGCGCCGATGCCGGACACCGGGCGGATCGAAGCCGAGCCCGGGCGTCTGCCGATGAAGACGTGGAAGCGCCTCGCGGACTACGTCTACACCTGGCGGCTGCCGCCGGACCACCCTTTCAGGGGCCGCCTGGAGAGGTTCTACCGGCCGGTCTCCAGCACCGGCGACGGCGTGCTCTGGGAGCGCACGGGCGGTTGACTTCCCGGAATCGGCAGGCTACCCTCCACCAGATCTCTCAGTCGTTGAATGCCGATCTTCGTAGGAAACGCTTGGGGCGGTAACCCCGCCACCGGACGGGAAGATATTGACGCCGTGCTTCGGGTCCTGATTCTCGACGATGAGTCGATCGTGGTCGACACGCTGGCGGCATGCCTGCGTCTGCCCGGCATCGAGCTGACCACCTGCCGGGAGATCGAGGCGGCCGAGGCGCTGCTCCGCTGCTTCCGCTTCGACGTGGTGATCACCGATCTGTCCGTCTCGCATCTCGGCGGGCTGGACGGCATGCGTCTCGTCCGCTTCGTGACCGCGAACTTCCCCGACACGGCGGTGTACGTGCTGAGCGGGTACGTCGATCAGGCGGTGCGCGAGCTGTGCTCCGTCCTCGGGGTCACTGCCGTGCTGGAGAAGTCGGAGGGGCTCACGCGGCTGCGCGGCTACCTGCTGGACCGGCGCGCGGCGCGGCTCAACCCCGCGACCCCGCTCGAGGGGGACGGCGAGGTGCAGCACGTCGAGCTCCTCGAGGAGTTCATGGCGGCCAATCCGATCCGCGCCGTGCTGCAGCCGGTCGTCAAGCTGCAGGATCCGCCGCGTTTCGAGGTCTTCGGCGTCGAGAGCCTGGCGCGGGGGCCCGCCCACTCGGTCCTGGGGAGCCCCGCGGTCTTCCTGGCCTATGCGGCGCAGAAGGAGCTGCTCTTCGAAGCGGACATGATCTGCATCCGCGCCGCCCTGGCCGAGGTGATCCACCTCGACAACACCGTGACCGTGTTCCTCAACGTGCAGCCCCGGTCGCTGACCAACCCCGAGTTCGCCTCGCGGCTCTGCGACGCGGTCCACGCGGCGGGCATCCAGGAGAAGGACATCGCCCTCGAGCTCACCGAGCAGCAGACGATCGTCAATCCCAGCGCCTTCGCGGCCACCCTGCAGCGGCTGCGCGAGCGGGGGTTCCGCATCGCGCTCGACGATTTCGGCGAAGGCTCGTCGAACCTCAATCTGTTCCAGGATCTGCACCCGGACTTCCTGAAGATCTCGGGCACCTTCTGCCGCGGCCTGGCGCACGATCCGTTCAAGCAGATCATCGTCCAGAGCACGGCGGAGATGGCCGCGCGGGCCGGCACGGCGACCGTCATGGAGGCCGTCGAGACGGCCGAGGACGCCGAGGTGCTGCGCCTGCTCGGCATCGACTACGCGCAGGGGTATTTCTTCCAGCGGCCGTTGCCCGGCCGCGAGCTCGCCCTGCTCCTCAAGGGTGGCACCTCGTCCGACCGCACGGCCGTGCTCGAGCCGCTCGGCGCCGCACCATCCGCGACCTGAAGCGGACCGATCAGAAAAGTCATCGATTGAATCGGCGGGAGGTGTCCCGGTCTTCTTCACTGGGCGCACTTACTGGCCGGACGTGCGCACGCTCTGCGTTTCCGTCGTGTTGTTTTCATTTTAATTGTTCTATGGGGGGACTTGACATGCCTGCCTGCCTCGCCTGACGGTGCTGACACCGTCCCTGTCCTTTTTGTCGTCTGTTAACACCAACCTTTTAACGTGGAGGGATCGCATCCTTTCACAGGGGAGAGCTACGCCAATGCACATTCATGACTTTCATTCCAAGCTTACGTCCAACGGGGTCGCTGCCGGCGAAGAAGGCAGCCTCTTCCAGGCGCTTCGCAACCTGAGCCTGGTGGAGGATATCCAGACCCTGTTCGCCCAAGGGACCGACGACGTGCTCGTCGACTGGGTTGCCTGGCCGCCGGCCGGTGCCGACGCGCCCTACTCCTTGCAGGCGTAAGCCGTTGATCGAGATCGGCACGAAAGCTGCTTGATGGATTCGTGCCGACCCGCTGCAGCATCCAGACCCCGGGAGCTTGTAGCTCCCGGGGGTTTGGTCAAAGATTTTGCGCTTGAGGGCTTTTGCAATGATTTTCGATGAATTGAAAGAGCGGGTTCGCAATCTTCGGGTCGTCGCCGCGTGGCCCCAGATGCTCGAGTTCGTCGAGCGGGTGGTCCATCGGGAGTCGATCTCGGTCTGGGAGCATCCGGGCGCTGCCTGCCGGGCGGTCGGCGGCCGTGAAGAGATGGCCCTTCCCGCGGCCGCGGCCGTCTTCTGCTCGGTGATCAGTCTGCACCTGGTCGACGACATGCTGGACGAGGATCCCCAGGGGGACCATCTGCGCCTCGGGGTGGGACCGGTGGCCAACGCGGCGCTGGCCTTCCAGGCCGCCGGGCACCTGCTGCTCGGCCAGGCTGAGACCTCCGCCGAGACTCGCGCCGCGCTGCAGTCGAGCTTCGCGGAGATGTCGCTCGCGACCTGTTACGGACAGAACCTGGATACGCGGGAGCTCGCGAGCGAGCAGGAATACTGGCAGGTGGTGGAAGGCAAGACGCCGCCGCTGTTCGGCGAGGCGTTGCGGATGGGTGCGCTACTGGGCGGCTCGCCGGTGGTGACCGCGGACCAACTGGCGCGCCTCGGGCGAATCCTGGGCCGCTTCATCCAGGTCAGCGATGATCTGACCGACGTGCTGGAGACGCCGGCGCGCGCCGACTGGCAGCGCCGCTCCAACAGCCTGCCGCTGCTCTACGCAATGACCGTTCCGCATGCCGAGCGTGAGGACTTCCTGCGGCTGTCGCTGCGCGTAGCGGATCCCGAAGCGCTCGCCGCGGCGCAGAAGGTCCTGTTCCGCAGCGGCGCGGTGAGTTATTGCACTCTCAAGTTAGTCGAATTTTCGCGAGAGTTGCAAGAGCTGTTCGCGCGCGTTCCGCTGCGCGACCCCGAACCGATCGAACGCCTCATCGAGGTGCACACGCGGCCACTCTACCGGCTGCTGGAGAAAGTCGGAGTGGAAAATCCCACGGCGCTGGCGCTCTGTTGAAAGCGTGCGTTTTTTTGAGATTTCGTGTTGTCGTGGCGTTATACTTGAAGCGTCCTCTGGTGTTGTAGCTGGAGAACGCCCGAAAGGGTTCTCGCAATGCTCACGTTCTGTTCCGGTGCGTCGAGCAGCGCAGTCAAGATTTTCCGGCCCTCGCCGATCGAAGATCTTCCTGCGGACCCGATTTCCTCGCCCCCCGTTTTTCGTCCTCCGGGAGATCCTGCGCGCGGACCGCCCCCGGGGACCAGTCCATCCGGTTCCTCCAGACTTGAACCTCAAGCCTCGAAAGGTTTGAATTTTCCCACGGGAGGGATGAATCATGTCCATGCACGAATTCAGCTCACGCTTCGCAGCCAAGGATGAGACGAGCATCCTCTTCAACGCCCTCCGCCGGGTGGGCGGCCTCGATCGCAGGGAGATGCTGGCGAGCGCGGCGCAGCAGTGGCTCGATTGGCCGCCCGTCGACGATCCGACCGATCCGGGCGCGGGGACCGCGCGGGCTTGATCGCGCCTTCACGGTCTGCGGGCGAACGTCCGCGCGGCCCCCGGCGGGTTCCGGGCTCCGAGGGCACGCGGCCGTTCGGCCGCCGCGGGTGGACCGCGCCGGCGAAGCCTGCTATAAAGAGCCGCGGAAATTATCGATCCCAGGCCGGCGGCGAGTGACCTGAGCGCGATGGTGCGCCGGTCGCTCCTCTGCCCGCACGCGAAGACCATGAACGCCCGGCAATCCTCTTCGGTCCGCAAGACGTCGGACCTGCTCCTGGTTCTCGTCTCCCTGCTCGTGCTGCTCCCCTGTCTCTATTTTCCCTACCGGGGCGCCACCTCTCGCGAGGTCGGTTTCACCCTCAGCAACGCCGACTGGAAAGTCGTTTCGGCGTACCCCTGCGAGGGCCCCCCCGACACCTGCCTCGAGGTGGGCGATCGCGTGCTGCGGATCGGGGGCGTCGATTACCAGCGGTTCGCGCGCGACCGCCGGCTCTCCATCCCCGACCTGTTCGGTCGCGACGGCGCCGTCCGGGTGAGCCTGGTCCGGGAGGGCCGGCCGCTGGACCGCGTGATCCGGATCCGCGGCGAGCGCGTGGAGTTCAACCAGGCCCTCTACTCGATCATCGCGCCGCTCATCTTCTGGCTGATGGGCACCGTCGTCATCATCTTCCTGCGCCCCCGCGACGAGCGCTGGCTGGTGCTGGTGCTCTTCAGCTACGTGACCGCCGTCTGGATCGCCTCGGGGTTCGCGGCGCGCACGGCCAACGCGGCCTTCGTCTTCCACACCGTGATCTGGTTCTTCACGCCGCTGGCGATCCATCTCCATACCATCCTGCCCAACCCTCTGCTCGGGAAGCGGCTGCAGCGGGGGCTTCAGCTCGCCCTCTACGCGGCGTCCGCGGGCCTGGCCGGCCTCGACGCCCTGCTGCTGCTCCAGGGCAGCCTCAGCTATCTGGTCGTCTGGTACACCCTGGCGGGCGTCCTGGTCTCCGTGGGCCTGCTCCTCGTCCGCCTGTTCCTGCCGATCGACCCGGCCACCAGGGTCGCCGCGCGCATCATGCTGTACGGCGTGATCCTCGGGCTGGTGCCGTTCATGATGTTCCACGGCGTGCTGATGGTCTGGTTCAAGCACATGGCCCTGGCGGGCAGGAACGTCCGCTCCTTCTACCCCTACATGCTGGACATCGCGGCGGCGTCGATCCCGATTCTGCCGATGAGCTACATCTACGCCATCTACAAGCACCACCTGGGCGCGCTGGAGTTCCGGGCCAACCGCCTGCTGGGCACCTACACCTTCTCGGCCCTGTTGTTCGCCTCCTACACGATCGTGTTCTTCGCCCTGAGCAGCCGCTGGCATATCCTCAGCGGCGACTTCCTGGCGATCCTCCTGCTGGTCTCCCTCTCCTACATGGCGGCCGTGCCGCTGCTGCGGGACCGCTTCCAGGCGCTGGTCGACCGCTACGTCTTCGGCATCAAGCACTCGCCGGAGGAGGTGATCGGCATCGTCTCCGAGCGCATCCCGACCGCCTTCGACCGCGAGATCCTGGGGCGGGTCGTCGCCGAGGAGATCCTGCCGACCCTGCTGATCCGCCAGTCGGCGCTCTACCTCTTCGAGGAGGGGCGCCAGGAGATCCTCTACGAGCAGGCCGTACCGGCGGACTCGCCGAAGCCGACCAAGGCGGACCTCCAGGCGGTGCTCGCCCAGAGCGGCCGCTACCTGCCGCAGGGCCCGGGCGCTCTCCATCTTTCCTGGGTGCGGCTGGTGATCCCGCTCGTCCTCCAGGCGCAGACCACCGGCGTCTGGCTGATCGGCCGCCGCGATCCGGACGACTTCTTCCCAGCGAGCGACATCCAGTTGCTGTCGACGGTCGCCAACCAGGTCGCCCCGATGGCGGAGAACGTCCGCCTCTACGAGAAGGCGCAGCAGGAGATCGCCCAGCGCAAGGCGGCCGAGGAGGAGATCCGGCGCAGCGAGGAGCGCTTCCGCACCCTCTTCGAGGCCACGCTCGAGGGGATCGCCATCGTCCGCAACGGCGTGGTGCTGGAGGTCAACCATGCCCTCCTCGCCATCTTCGGCCGCGAGCCGGACGAGGTCCTCGGCCACCGGCTCGCCGACCTCGTCGCCGGCGAGGTGGACCTCGAAGGGTTGGCGCGCGAGAGCGTCGGCTTCCGGCGGGACGGCTCGACGGTCGACATCGAGATGGCGGGCAAGCACTACCTCTTCCAGGGCGAGGAGGTCTCGGTGGTGGCCATCCGCGACATCGCCCAGCGCAAGCGCGACGAGGCCGAGAACAAGACGCTGCAGCGCCAGCTCCTGCACTCGCAGAAGATGGAGGCGATCGGCCGCCTCTCGGCCGGCGTCGCCCACGACTTCAACAACTGCCTGCTCGCCATCTTCGGCTACAGCGACCTGCTGCTCGAGCGCTATGAGGAGGACCCGTTCCTCGCCCGCAACCTCACCGGCATCAAGGAGGCGGGCCAGCGGGCGGCGGCGCTCACCAAGCAGCTCCTCGCCTTCGCCCGCCGGCAGCCGATGGAGACCCGGGTGATGAACCTCAACGGGGTGGTCTCGGGGCTCGAGAAGATGCTCCAGCGGCTCCTCGGGGAGGACATTCACCTGCGCACCGAGCTCCACCCGGAGCTCGGCAAGGTCAAGATCGATTCCGGGCAGCTCGAGCAGGTCGTCGTCAACCTCGCCGTCAACGCCCGCCACGCGATGCCCGCGGGGGGCGACCTGGTCCTGCGCACCACGCCGCTGGAGGTCACCGCCGAGTCGCCCGCGTCCCACGCCGACGTGCCGGCGGGGAGCTACGTCCTGCTGACGGTGACCGACACCGGCCTCGGCATGGACGCCGCCACCCAGGCGCGCATCTTCGAGCCGTTCTTCAGCACCAAGGGGGAAGGGACGGGGCTGGGTCTTTCGACCGCCTACGGCATCGTCCGCCAGAGCGGCGGCCACATCTTCGTCAACAGCGCGCCGGGCCAGGGGGCCTGCTTCTCGATCTACCTGCCGGTCACCCGCGAGACCGAGGTCGTCCGTAGCGGCGTGGCGCCCGGCGGGTCGGACCGGGGATCGGAGACGATCCTGCTGGTCGAGGACGAGGACGAGGTGCGGACGGTGCTCCACCAGATCCTGGTCGGCCGTGGCTACCGGGTGCTCCAGGCGGGATCCGGCGAGGAAGGGCTGG
This sequence comes from Thermoanaerobaculia bacterium, assembly GCA_036402955.1. GTDB lineage: Bacteria > Acidobacteriota > Thermoanaerobaculia > Multivoradales > UBA5704 > DATARR01. The sequence goes on along the minus strand of DASWRX010000351.1, from coordinate 20,709 downwards.
TCATCTCGCGGCTCCACCGCGGCCCCGTCCACCTGCTGCTGACCGACGTCACGATGCCGGAGATGAAGGGGCCGGAGCTCGCCCAGCGGCTGCGCGCCGAGCGCCCGCAGACGCGGGTCGTCTTCATGTCGGGCTACAACGACGAGCTGCTGTCCGACGGCGGGCCGGAATCGCCCGTCTGCCTGCAGAAGCCGTTCTCGCCGCAGGTGCTGGGGGAGGCCGTGCGCGCGGCCCTCGACCAGGCCGCCGAAGGGCTGCGGGCCACCGGCTAGGGCCTGAGGCTCTCCAGGTCCAGCACGGCGCCTCCCCACCTCTCCGGACCCAGGGCTTCGACCACCACGGCGATCTTGCGGGCGTCGGCGGGCGGGACGATCCTCGCGCTGTGCCGCCACCCTCTGCCCTCCAGGTCCCCGGCGGCGAGCGTCTCGTGGTGGATGGCCGTGGGGCCGTCCTGGCCGGGGAACGCGTAGGAGATCCGCACGGGGCCGGAGGGGGGCGCGCCGGGGGAGCGCAGGGATGGCAGGGCGAGCCGCAGCTCGACGCCGTCCCCCACCTTTCGGAGGCTGGCGCTCAGGGGGAGGTCGCCCTCGACCGGATGCCCGGCGAACAGGCTCTCGAGGCGGGCCCGGCTGATGTCTTCCGGCGTCGACGAGCGGAGCCAGGCCGGCGCCCGCGCCTCCGTCTTCCGGCCGGGGAGCCGCACCGCCAGCGCGTGGAGGCGTCCGTCCACGGGCGAGTCGGGCTCCGAGATCGAGATCGTCCAGCGGCGCGGCAACTCCGCGAGGACCGCCGGGAGCTGGACGTCGTAGCCGACCATCGCGCCCGCCGTGGTCGAGGCGAGGGTGTGCAGGGTCGCCATCTTCGGATCGGTGAAGAGGTCGACCACGCGAGGGTAGGCCAGTGTCGTCTTCTTCGGTGAACGGCCCCTGAAGACCGGCGGCGGGCTGATCGAGTGGCCCGACGGGCCGGCCCCCTCGCGGAAGATGTCGACCTCGCTGCGGGGCGAGACTGGATGTCCGGGATCGGGCGGGCGCACCGCCATGGAGACCACGACCCATCCATAGGCCGCGAGGAGGTCGGCGGTGCGGCGGTAGGCGGCGGCCGGAGCCGACGTCAGGTCGGCGCCGTCGGCTACCAGGAAGAGGACGTGCGGCCGCGCGGGGCGGCGGGAGGCAACGAAGGCGAGGAGCTTGTCGAGCTGCCGGCGGACCTGGAGATCGGACGGCGGCGGAGGCTGCTTGTCGCCGGCGTGGTCGCGCTCGATCCGGGCCGTGCCGGCGAGCCGGGCGAGCGTCTGATCGATCGCCAGGGGCTCCCGCGTGGGCGCCAGCACGGTATCGGGATCGGAGGCGGCGACGGCCACCTCGACCGCGCCCAGCCGGGCCAGGTCCCGGGCCCGCTCGCCCAGCGACACCCCCGAGTAGTAGGTGGTGCCCGGGCTCGCCAGCACGCGGTCGACGTAGACCAGGACCGTCCACGGCGCGGGCCCCTCCCGGGAGAGCGGCTCCGCCCGCGTGACCTCGCGCGGCTGGCCGTCGACGAGGACCTGGAAGTCCCCGGGGCGCAGGGCCTTGCCGGAGACGGTGTCGGGGAGGTCGAGCACGATCTCCCGCTCCCGGATGACGAGCTGCTCGGAGAACTCGGGCGTCTGGGCGGGCGCGCCGCTCGCGATCACCACGGACGTCGCGAATGCTGCGGCGAGGACGGCGGCCGGTGCGCGGTTCGACTTCCAGGGCATGATGAAACGTACCGCAAAGGGCGTGCCGCTCGGCTCGCCCGGAGAGATGAGAGGGAAACGTCCGATCGAACGGACGGTTCCCGCCGGTATCCGCGCGTAACCGTCCGGGAAAAGGTACGCCGTCAGCGCTCCGGCTCGACCACCCCGCCGATCCCCGTGCCGCGCGGGTCCGAGGCGGCTTCGACGCGGCCGTCCGGGAGGAGGTGGACGGCGTGGACCTTGGCGGTGTTGGTATTGACCTGGATGGTGTGGCCGCGCCGCTCCAACTCGGCCCGCGTCTCGGGCGAGAGCGCGTCGGGCTCGGCCTCCAGGCGGTCGGGGAGCCACTGGTGGTGCAGGCGCGGGCGGTCGAGCGCGGCCTGGAGGGAGTCGCCGTCCGCCAGCAGGTTCAGCAGTACCTGGAGCGTGTTGGTGGGGATGCGCGAGCCGCCGCGTCCCCCTAGGGCATACGCCTCCTTCCCCTTCCACGCGATGACCGGCACCATCGAGGAGAGCATCCGCTTGCCCGGAGCCACGGCGTTGGCCTCCCCCTGGATGAGGCCGAAGAGATTCGGCTTGCCCGGCGCGGTGGCGAAGTCGTCCATCTCGTCGTTGAGGAAGAACCCCGCTCCCGGCACCCACAGCCCGCAGCCGAAGAGGTTGTTGAGCGTGGTGGTGAGGGAGACCAGGTTGCCGTCACGGTCGACGACCGCCAGATGGGTGGTCTCGGTGCCGCCGGCCGCTGCCTCGGCGCCCGTCCAGGCCTGGACCTGGGCCGACGGCGTCGCGTGCCGGGGGTCGATCTGCTCCGCCCGCCGGGCGATCCAGCCGGGCGCGAGGAGCTGTGCCTCGGTCGCCCGGGTGGTCGCCGGATCGCCGAGCAGGAAGCGGTCGGCGAAGGCGCGGCGGAGGGCCTCCGCCAGCAGGTGGTCGCGCTCGGCGCCGAAGCGGGGAAGCTTGCCCCAGCCCAGCCGCTCCAGCATGCCCATCGTCTCGCCGAGGATCACCCCGCCCGAGGAGGGCAGGGGCATCGAGACCAGCGTCCAGCCGAACGCCTCGAAGGTCAGGGGGCGGCGCCACTCCGGGTGATAGGCCGCGAGGTCGGCGGCGGTGAGCACGCCGCCGTGCGCGGCCGACGCCGTCGCGACCGCGGCGGCGACCGCGCCGGTGGTGATCGCCTTCGGTCCCCGCTCGGCGTAGCGGCCGAGCGTCGCCGCGAGATCGGGCAGCCGGATCACGCTGCCGATCGCCGGCGGCTCGCCGCCCGGCAGCCACACCCGGGCGCTCTCGGGGAAGCGCAGCAGGAGCTTGCGGGTCTCCTCCTGGCCGAGGAGGTTGTGGAGGTGACGGTCGACGGGAAAGCCGTCGGCGGCGAGCCGCCGCGCCGGGGCCACCACCCGCGTCCAGGGGAGCCGCCCGTAGCGCCGCTGGAGCTCGTAGAGGCCGGCGGGCGAGCCCGGAACGCCGGCGGCGAGCGGCCCCACGAGCGAGGCGTTCTCGACCGGCTGGCCCTGGGCGTCCAGATACATGTCGCGCCGCGCCCGGGCCGGCGCCGTCTCGCGGAAGTCGAGCGTCGCGAAGTCGCCGCCCATCCGCAGCACCGCGAAGCCCCCGCCCCCGAGATTGCCCGCCTCCGGGTAGACCACCGCGAGCGCCAGGGCGGTGGCCACCGCGGCGTCCGCCGCGTTCCCTCCCGCGCGCAGGATCTCGAGCCCGGCCGCCACGGCCTGCGGATCGGCCGCGGCCACCGCGCCGCCGGCGCCGGCCGGCGCCGGCACGGAAGCGGCCCGGACGGCGGGCGCGAGGAACAGGGCGAGCAGCAGCAGGATAGGCGTGATGTTCTTCATCGGGGCCTCCAGAATTGGCCATTCTTTCATGGCCCTCCAGGCCCTTCAAACGACGGACTTCAGCTCGAGAGTGGAGGAAGGGCGGAGCCCTCCTTCCCGCAGGACCGCCTCTCGCTCGGCGAGCGTCCGCTCCAGCAGGAGCGTGTCGCCGGCCTGGCGGTAGCGCACGGCGGCCTGCTTGAGCAGCGCGGCCGCCTCGCCGCCGCGCCCCTGGGCGCGGCGCACCGCCGCCTCGAACTCCAGCAGGCGGGCCTCGACGAGCAGGTCCCCCGTGCCGTTGGCGAGGCAGACGGCGCCGGCGCGGAGCGCCTCCTCGGCGCCGGCCAGGTCCCCCTGCCGCCGCCGCGCCTCGCCGGCCGCGGCCCAGGCCCGGGCCCGCAGGTCGCCGACCACCGACGCCGGGTGCCGTTCCGGATCGAGCCGCTCCGCGCCGGCGAGCGTCAGCGCGGCGAGGGAGCCCGCGGCGGCGGGATCCACCGTCTCGAGGCTCTTCGCCAGCAGGATCTCGCAGACGCCCCAGGTGTGGAAGCGGGCGTCCCGGCGCAACCGTTCCTCCCGTGACTCGGGCGGCAGCGAGAGCAACTCGCCCGCCAGCGCCGGAGCGTCCGCGCGCTCGCGGTCGAGCTCCGACCGCACCCGGATCAGGGAGGCGAGGAGCGAGCCCGTGCCGCCGTGGTCATCGTCGGTCATTCGCCTCGTCCAGCAGAGGGGGCCGGCGGGACAACGCCGGGCCCATGAGATTGGATCCCTTGTTTCACGAGTGCGGAGAGGCGGGGGAACCGGGACGGCGCCCCCGGATGATTACCGGACGCCGCGCTCTAGGCGGGAACCTCCTGCGACGCGATCCGCTCCGCGGTGGGCGGGTGGATCACCTTGCCGGCGTGGGTCAGGAGCGCTCCAGCGACCACCTCGTCGTCGAGGTTGACCGTCAGCTTCCCCTCCTTGTCGAGGAGGAGCTGCAGCAGGGCGAAGACGTTCCGCGCGTAGAGCAGGCTGGCGTCGTGGGGCATCGCGGCCGGCAGGTTCGAGGGCCCGAGGATCAGGACGCCGTTCTCGACCACCTCGCCGTCCGCCTGCGAGAGCTCGCAGTTGCCCCCCTGCTCGACGGCGAGGTCGACGATGACCGCGCCGGGCCGCATGGCGTGGACCATCTCGGCGGTGACCAGCCGCGGCGCCGGCCGGCCCGGCACCAGGGCCGTGGTGATGACGGCGTCGGCCTGGGAGAGGTGGCGCTGGACGATCTCGCGCTGGCGGCGGAGGAAGTCCTCGCCCATCTCGCGGGCATAGCCCCCCTGCCCCTCGCCGCTCTCGGCGAGCGGCAGCTCGATGAACTTGCCGCCGAGCGACTCGACCTGCTCCTTGACCGCGGGGCGGATGTCCGATACCTCGACGACCGCTCCCAGACGCTTGGCGGTGGCGATCGCCTGCAGGCCGGCGACGCCGGCGCCCATGATCACCACCCGGGCCGGCTTGATGGTGCCCGCCGCCGTCATCAGGAGCGGGAGGTACTTGGAGAGCCGCCAGCCGGCGAGCAGCACGGCCTTGTAGCCGGCGATCGACGCCTGCGAGGAGAGGGCGTCCATCGACTGCGCGCGGGTGACCCGGGGGATCAGCTCGAGGGAGATCGATGTGACGTTGCCCGCCGCCAGGGTGCGCACCATGTCGAGGTTGCGGTGGGGGGCGAGAAATCCGATCAGCACGGCGCCCGGCTTCAGGCCCTCGGCCTCGTGCCCGGGCAGACCGGGGAAGTCCCCCGGCGGGGTCACCTTGAGCACCACGTCGGCGCTCTCCCAGGCTTCGGCGGGGTCGGCGACCAGGCGGGCGCCCGCCGTCTCGAACTCGGCGTCCTGGAAGAGGGAGGCCTCTCCCGCGCCGCGCTCCACGACGACCTCGAGACCGAGCTTCGCCATCCGGCGGACGGTTTCCGGGGTGGCGGCGACGCGGGTCTCTCCCGGGCGGCGCTCGCGGGGAATGAAGACCTTCACCATGGATGGGGCCTCCGATCCGGATCCTGCTCCGGCAAGAATCGGTAAAGAAAATCCGGACGAATCCTAACCGCTTAGTCCTCGATCTCCAACTCCCGGGCCGCCGGCGACTGCTGGAAGTCGGTCTCCACGTTCTCGGAAGGATCGCGGAGGATCTCCTCTTCCTCCGCCGTGGGCGGCGCCGGACGCAGCAGCGAGGCGGCGACGGCCAGGGCCAGGATGCCCAGCACGACGGCGAGGGAGACCTCGGGGCCGATCCCGAGCCAGCGGGACGCCAGCATCTTGCCGCCCACGAACACCAGCACCAGGCCGAGGCCGTAGCCGAGGAAGCGGAAGGTGCTCATCAGACCGGCGAGCAGGAAGTAGAGGGCGCGCAGGCCGAAGACGGCGAAGATGTTGGAGGTGAAGGCGATGAAGCCGTTGCGCGTGACGCCGAACACCGCCGGGATCGAGTCCACGGCGAAGGCCACGTCCGTGACCTCGACGACGACCAGCGCCAGCAGGAGGGGAGTCGCCAGCGTCCGGCCGCCCTGCCGCACGAAGAACCGCTTGCCGTGGTACTGGCCGGCGAGCGGCACCAGGCGCTGGAAGGCCCGTACGACCGGGTTCTTCTCGGGGTGGACCTCCGTCTCCTCGCCGCGGAAGATCCTGATGCCGGTGTAGATCAGGAAGGCGCCGAAGACGAGGATCAGCCCCTCGAAGCGGGAGATCAGCGCCATGCCCGCATAGATGAACAGACCGCGGGAGATCAGGGCGCCGACGATCCCCCAGAACAGCACGCGGTGCTGGTGCTCCGCCGCCACGGCGAAGTAGTTGAAGATGACGACGAAGACGAAAAGGTTGTCGAAGCTGAGCGACCGCTCGACGATGTAGGCGGTCAGGAACTCGAGGCCGACCGGGCGGCCGAAACGCTGCCAGACCCAGACGTTGAAGGCCAGGCCGGCAGCCGTCCAGACGACGCTCCAGAACGCCGCCTCGCGCAACCCGATCCGGTGCTCCCGGCGGTTGAAGACCCCGAGGTCGAGCGCCATCATCCCCACGATCAGGGCGAAGAAGAGCCCCCATTCGAAGGGGGTGCCGACGGCCGGGTGCATGGAGAGCGGGGCTCGGGCGGGAGCGCAGGGGCGCGGCGGGCCGCTCCCCTGCGCGGCGTCTCGTTCAGCCCTTCTTCAGGTGGGCGTTGACCAGCTTGGTCAGCTCAAACATGGTGACCGAGTCCTTGCCGTCGAAGATCGCCTTCAGCTTCGCGTCCGCCCGGATCGTCCGCTTGTCGTTCGGATCCTGCAGGTTGTGCTGGCGGATGTAGTCCCAGATCCTCTTGGTGACCTCGGTGCGCGGCAGGGGGTCCTTGCCGACCACCGCCGCCAGCGCCGCGTCCGGCGTCAGGGGAGCCATGAATGCGCTGTTGCTGGCTCCGCCTTTTCCCTTGGCGCCGGAGCCGCTCGATTTCTTGGGTGTGCTCGCCTTCTTCTCGGCCATTGGATGCTCCTCCACAACTGAAGTCTGAAGGTTAAAAAGTCGCGCCACAATCGTACCTAAAGCCGCCGGAAGCCTATGCAAATCTCCGGCCCATTTCTCCCCTCGAGCGGGGAGCCTCGTCCCTCTTCGCCGTCTATCCTAGCCGGTTTTCCCCCGGGCTCGCTCGGATGGCGGCCCGGAGGGTCGATCGGGACGGTATCGGGATGGTAATGTTCCTCCCCCATGCCGCCTCTGTTCATCACCTTCGAAGGGCTCGACGGCAGCGGCAAGTCGACCCACCTGCGGCGGGCCTCCGAGTGGCTGACCCGGCGCGGCATCCCGCACCTGGTCACCCATGAGCCGGGCGGCACGCCGCTCGGCGACGCCCTGCGCGCCGTCTTCCTCGACCGGCAGTGGGGCGCGGTGGACGGCGTCGTCGAGCTGCTGCTCGTCTTCGCCAGCCGGCGCCAGCACCTGATCGAGGTGATCGAGCCGGCCCTGCGGGAGGGGCGGCACGTGCTCTGCGACCGCTTCACCGACTCGACGCGCGCCTACCAGGGCTACGGGCGCGGGGTGCCGCTGGGGGTGATCGACCAGGTGGACCGGCTCGCCACGGGGGAGCGGCGGCCCGACCTCACGCTGCTCTTCGACCTGCCGGCGGCGGCGGCCCGGGCCCGCGGACACTCCCCCTCCCGCCAGGGCCGCGGCGAGGTCGACCGTCTGGACGCCGAGGATCTGGCCTTCTATGAGCGGGTGCGCGAAGGGTTCCTGGCGATGGCGCAGGAGGACTGCCGCTTCCGGGTCCTCGACTCCTCCGGCCCGGTCAAGGCGACGGAGGAGCGGCTGAGCCTGATCCTCGGCGAGCTCTTCCCGCTGGAGGCTCAGGGAGCGTGAACCTCCCCGCGGCCCTCGATTCCGCCCGCCGGGGGACCCTCTATCCGGCGGTGATCCTCGATGGCGGGGACGCCGCGGCGCGCCGTGGCGCCGCCCTCGAGCTGGCTCGCGCTGTGCTCTGCGAAGCGCCGCCCGAGGCCCGGCCCTGCGGCGTCTGCCGCCACTGCCGGCGGATCGTCTGGCCCGACGCGGCCGCCGAGGGCGGCTTCCATCCCGACTTCCAGGTGCTGGAGCGCGACCTCAAGGCCTCGACCTCGGTGGACGCCACCCGCGAGCTGCTCAGGACGGCGCAGGTCTCCCCCTTCGAGGCGCGCGGGCAGGTGTTCGTCATCGCCAGCGCCGAGAGCCTGACCGGCGAGGCCGCCAACTCCCTGCTCAAGAACCTCGAGGAGCCGCACGTCACCTCGCCGCGCAACTTCTTCCTGCTCGCCCCCTCGCGGCTCGACCTGCTGCCCACCCTGCGCAGCCGCTCGCTCGCCGTCTTCCTCGGGCCTGCCGAGCGGCTCGACCCCGCGGCCGTCGAGCCGCTGGCCCGGGCCTTCGCCGCCGCGGTGGCGGCCTGGGCCGCGAGCGGCGCCCCGATCTACCTGCTCTCCGCGGCGGCGGCCCTCGCCGGCGCCGGCGGCTGGGAGGACCCGCGGTCGGGCCGGCCGTGGGCGGTCGCCGCGGCGGCCGTGCTGCGCTCGCTCAGCTTCGAGGAGGGGGCCGCCGCCGGGCGGCGGCCCCGCCTGGCCCTCGCCGAGGCCCTCCTCGAGGGCCCCAACCTGCGCCTGCGCGGCATCCCCGCCGACCGCATCCTCGAAGGGCTGGTGGCTCGCCATCTGGCGGTTTGAGCACCTGTTCCATTGGAAGGCCGCGAAGGCGGCCTGTGCTAAAATGTCTATCCGTTTTTGGAATCGTCTCTTGGAGCCGATCGGAATCTATTCCCATCAGATCGTGTTTGCAGCCTGTGATCCACCGTCCACCAAAAGGAGTAAGACGCATGAACGCATTTCGTAAACCTCTGATCCCGGGCGCGCTGATGCTGATCGCGCTGGCCCTGCCGGCCTGCGCGCAGCAGAAGGCGGACGCCGCCGGCTCGAACAAGGTGATCGGCACCCAGGTGGTGCTCGCCGTCGTCGACGGCAAGGCGATCACCGAGGCCGACGTCCGCCAGTCCAACGCGGACCAGTTCAAGGCCCTGGACCGCGAGTACCAGCAGAACGTTCACCAGCTCCTGGAGAACAGCCTCGAGCAGGCCGTCCAGGACCGCCTGCTCGACGCCGAGGCGGCGTCCCGCCACGTCACCAAGGACCAGCTCCTCGCCGAGATCAAGCCGGCCACGGTGTCCGACGCCGACGTCGACGCCTTCTACGAGCAGAACAAGGCCCAGATCCCCCGCCCCAAGGAGCAGGTCGCGGGCCAGATCAAGACCTACCTCGAGCAGCAGGGCCAGAACAAGGCCCGCACCGACTATTTCAAGACCCTCAAGGCCAAGTACAAGGTCGACCTCGAGCTCGAGCCGATCCGCGTCCAGGTGGCCGCCACCGGCCCGGCCAAGGGCCCCGCGAACGCCCCGGTGACGATCGTCGAGTTCTCCGACTTCCAGTGCCCCTTCTGCTCCCGCCTGACCCCCACCATCCAGGAGGTCGAGAAGAAGTACGGCGACAAGGTGCGCGTGGTCTTCCGCCAGTATCCGCTGCCGTTCCACCAGTTCGCCCAGAAGGCGGCCGAGGCCTCGCTCTGCGCCAACGACCAGGGCAAGTTCTGGCAGTTGCACGACGTCATGTTCGCCAACCAGTCGGCTCTCGGCGTCGATCAGCTCAAGACCGCGGCGGCCGGGCTGGGCCTGAACGCCGACAAGTTCAACAAGTGCCTCGACTCCGGCGAGAAGGCCGCGATGATCCAGGCCGACCAGAAGGACGGCCAGGCGGCCGGCGTCAGCGGCACCCCGGCGATGTTCATCAACGGCCGGTTCATCAACGGCGCGGTGCCGATTGAGAACATCACCACCGTGGTCGACGACGAGCTCCGCCGCGCCGGCAGCAGGACCGCCTCGAAGTAGGCGGACGGTCCATCACGGATCTGATGGGAAGGGCGGCCTCCGGGCCGCCCTTTTGTGTTCCGGGGAGGCGGCTCCGGGGTATATCCTCCGCCGATGTCCAAAGACCTCCCCGCCGACGAATTCCGCGCCGCCATGCACCGCGTGGCCGACCTGGTGGCCGACTACCTGGAAGGGGTGGGGGACCGCCCCGTGCTGCCCGCCGTCCGGCCCGGCGAGGTGGCGGGCGCGCTCCCGCTCTCGCCGCCGGAGGGGCCGGAGCCCCTCGACGCCATCCTCGACGACTATCTGCGGGTGATCGAGCCCAACCTCACCCACTGGAACCACCCCGGCTTCTTCGCCTACTTCGCCATCACCGGCTCCGGCCCGGGCATTCTGGGCGAGACGCTGGCCGCGGCCCTCAACGTCAACGCCATGCTCTGGCGCACCTCGCCGGCCGCCACCGAGCTCGAGGAGCGGGTCTGCGACTGGCTCGGCCGGATGATGGATCTCCCCGCCGCGTTCCGCGGCCACATCAACGACACCGCCTCGTCGAGCAGCCTGGTGGCCCTCGCCGCCGCCCGCCACCGGCTGCCCGGGCTCGACGCGCGGGTCAAGGGCCTCTCCGGCCGTCCGGACGCGCCGGCGCTCACCGTCTATGCCAGCGATCAGGCCCACTCCTCGATCGACAAGTCGGCCATCGTCCTCGGGGTCGGCCAGGAGAACGTCCGGCGGATCGAGAGCGACGCCGCCTTCCGGATGTCCGTGCCGGCGCTCGCCGCGGCGATCGCCCGTGACCGCGCCGCGGGACGGCTGCCGATGGCCGTCGTGGCCACGGTGGGCACCACCTCGACGACCAGCGTCGATCCCGTCCCGGAGATCGCCGACCTCTGCGCGCGCGAGGGAATCTGGCTGCACGTCGACGCCGCCTACGCCGGCTCGGCCGCGATCTGCCCCGAGTACCGGGCGATCATGCCCGGCTTCGAGCGGGCCGACTCGCTGGTGGTCAATCCCCACAAGTGGCTGTTCACGCCGGTCGACTGCTCGGTGCTCTTCGTGCGCGATCCGGCGCTGCTGCGCGCCGCCTTCTCGCTGGTGCCGGAGTACCTCCGCACGACCGAGGCGTCCGAGGTGACGAACCTGATGGACCACGGCTTCCAACTCGGCCGCCGCTTCCGCGCCCTCAAGCTCTGGATGGTGATCCGCGCCTTCGGCGTCGACGGCCTGCGCGAGCGCATCCGCGAGCACTGCGCCCTGGCCCGCGAGCTGGCCGGCCGCGTCGAGGCCGATCCCCGCTTCGAGCTGGCAGCCCCGGTCCCCTTCAGCACGGTCTGCTTCCGCGCCCGCCTGGCCGGGCCGCCCGAGGCCCAGGACGGCTTCAACGAGCGCCTGATGGCCCGCGTCAACGCCGCCGGTCCGGTGTTCCTCTCCCACACGGCTCTGAACGGCCGCTATACCCTGCGCGTCGCCATCGGCAACCTGCGCACCGAGCGGCGGCACGTCGAGGCGCTCTGGGAGCTGATCGGCCGCTCCTACGAGGAGCTGCGGCGCGAGGTTTGAAGCGGAGGCCGCAGAAGCCACAGGACCAGCGCCGCCATCGCGACCGCCGCCAGCCCGAGCCCCGGCATCCATCCCGGAGCGCGGTAGAGCAGCTCCAGCCGGTGCTCGCCCGCCGGCAGCCAGGCGGCGACGAAGGGGCCGTCCGCCACCTGGGTGGGATGGACGCGGCCGTCGAGGAGGAGGCGCCAGCCGCCGTCCTGGTAGACGCTGGAGACGACGAGGCGCTCCTCGGCGAGCTTCGCCCGGGCGGCGAGGCGGGCGGGACCGATCGCGAGGATCTCCAGGGTCGAATCCCCGGGCCGGGCCGCCGTCCAGACCGCCGGCCGGTCCGGGGACGGCGCGACGAGCGCCCGGGCCGCGAAATTGGAGTTATCGGCGAGCCAGACGGGCCAGGGTTTGGCTCCCGCGCTCTCGGCGGAGTCCGGCAGGAAGAGCCGGGGGAGCACCCGGGTGCGCTCGAAGATCCGCGCCGTGGGATCGTGGAACGCCTGCCGCAGGCCGGGGATCGACGTCATCCGCGGCGGCGCCACCAGCCAGCGCACCCCGAGGAGCTGGTAGATGGGATGGTCCGGCGCCATCAGGATGTGCTCCGTGGAGCGGATCGAGGCGCTCACCGGTCCCACCGCCTGCACGTAGGGAAAGGGCTTCAGGGGATTCGAGATCCGGATGTCCGCGAGGCCGTAGACCGCGGAGGCGTTGGGCAGCAGCCGGTTCGCCAGCCCCGCGACGCGGCCGCCGCCCGCGTTCTCCTGGAGAAACCGGATCGCGGGCGTCGTCGGATAATAGGCCCGCCGCGGCAGCGACGGGTTCGCCGGCTGGTGGATGACGAGCAGCTCGAGCGCGGCGAGGGCCGCCAGGGTCCACGCCGTCCAGGCCCGTTTCCGTGCGGCCAGCAGCGCCGCCGCGCCCGCCACCGTCGCGAGCTGCAATCCCAGCCAGAACCCGCGCAGCGCGGCCAGCGCCCTCACATCCGCCGAGAGCAGGTATCCCCAGACGATGAGCCCGAGGAGGAGGGCCGCGCCGGCGAGGACGGCGCCCCGCCGCGGGCCTTCCCCTGAGCGCCAGCGCTCCACCGTGCAGGCCCCCAGCCAGGCCAGCGAGAAGGCGACGACCAGGAGCAGCCGCCGGTTGCCGCTGATCGACTGGTTGAGCACCGGCAGGGCCGCGAGGAGGCGGGGCACGCCGGGGACGCGCAGCGCGATCAGCAGGCTCAGGGGCGCCAGCGTCAGGAACAGCCGCTCCTCCCGGAACCGCCGCGCGGCCGGGAGGAAGGCGAGCAGCGCTGCGAGCAGCGCGGCGCCGCCCACGAAACCCGTGGCGTCCTCGTTGTTGTTGGCGTCCCCCCAGTAGAACCCGTAGCGGCTGTTGCCCCAGGCGTTCGGCGCGAAGACGGACACCAGGCGTTTCTCGAGACCCTCTGCCGCTCCACCGCCGGTGCCCGGGCTGGCCGCCGACAGCCGAGCGTTGCGCACGTCCACCCAGTGATGGCGGAGGGATTGCGGGATGATCCGCAGCGCCGGCGCCAGGAGGGGAGCGGCCAGCCCGCAGGCGATCGCTCCGGCCAGCGCCCAGCGGGCCGCCAGACCGGCGCGACCGGCGGGGCGGCGGCGGAGCCGGGAGAGCGCGAAGAGGCCGCCCACCATCGCCACGTAGAGGATCGTCTCGGGATGCCCCCCCGCGAGCAGCGAGAACACCGCCACCGTGAGCAGCAGGAAGTCCCGCCGCGCGCCGCGCTCGTCCGTCACCACCAGGGCATAGAGCACGAGCGGCAGCAGGGCGGGCGAGTTGCCGAGCGGCCAGTTGAGCCAGAGCAGCAGGAACCCCCCGAGCCCGAACGCCAGGCTGCCGAAGAGGGACGACTCCACCCCCAGCCCCTGCCGCCGCAGCAGCAGGAAGAGGAAGACGAGGGCGATCATCACCCGCAGCCCCGCCGTCACCCCGACCGCCGCGGCCAGCGGGAGCGGCAGGGCGGCGAGGACCAGCGGCTCCAGAATCTGCGATTGTGGATCGGCGAGGAGCGGCATCCCCGCTCCGGCCAGGTCGTTCCACAGCGGCCACTCGCCGGTCCGGATCTGCCGCCGCACCTGGGCTTGTAAGGGGATGATCTGGGTCACCAGATCGAGCTGGACGAGGTTGCCCGCCGGAGGCTTCCGCGAGTCCTCGGGCTGCGCCACGCCGGGGAGGACGTCCGCAGGGAGCAGAACCCGCCCCAGGAACAGCGCCGGTCCGAAGAGGATCAGCAGCACCACCCCGAACGCCGCCCAGACACGGGCCGGCACCGGGTCCCACCAGCGCCGCAGCGCGCGGTCGAGGAGGAGGGCGAGGAGGGCGAGATAGAGGCCGGGGAATGAGACGGCAAGTAGGCTCATGCCAGAGATCGGGCTCGGCTCGCGGTCAATAATTTAGGTGCGGCTGCATAATGCCTCTTCTTTTACCCTCTTTTGAGATGCTACCCTCTTTTCCCCCACGTCGCCCCGGGCCCCCTACCGAGGCATTCAACGGTTCCTGCCTTCTGGAGCCGCCGGAGAACCTGGCGAATCGTATCCCGGCTCACCCCTGGGGCGGCTCGTTCGAGGTCAGCCAGGGTGAACGTGCCCGGGAACTCGGCGACAGTCGCTTCCACCAAGGTGGTCTTCGCGCCGCGTGGACTCTGGACCTGACCAACTCGACGCTCGAACTCCTTGTAGGCTCTCTTCACGATCGCCAAGAAGTAGTTGAGCCAGGGGAACAGATCGTGCTGGTTTTCATGCCATCCCTGAGAGCTGCGAAGGAGCGCGTCGTAGTAGTCGAGGCGCGATTCCTCCACCAGCCGTTCGAGGCTGATGTACCTTCCCACCTCATAGCCGTGCTGGTACAAGGCGAGGAGAGTCAGGAGCCTTGAGACTCTCCCGTTGCCATCGCGGAACGGATGAATGCAGAGGAAATCGAGAATGAGAGCCGCTGTGGCTAGGAGGGGAGGCGCGACGTCCTGATTCAGGGTGTGGCGATAGGAAAGACACAGCTCTTCGATGGCTCCGACTGCTTCTGAGGCGGCCACGGGACGGAACCGTACGATTGGGGCCACTCCCTCACGGAATTCAAGGAGCTCGTTTTCGACATGCTTCCACTTACCGGCATCACCACTACCTTCTTGGATCAGGGCGTGAAGACGCTGAAAGAGTTGCGGCGAGATCTCCAGATCCTGGGCTCTGGTGTGGATCAGGTCCAGAGCGCGCCGGTAACCGCGGATCTCCTGCTCAGAACGGTCCCTGGGCTTCGAGTTCTCCAGAACGAGTGGGAGCAGACGGTCTGGCGCTACGGTTACGCCTTCAATCCGGTTTGAGGATTCGACGCTTTGGACGAGCGCCGTTTCGCGGAGCGCCTGCAGTAATTGGGGAGCTTGACGAGTGTAAAGTTCCTGCCGCCCCTTCGCTTCACCGATGTCGCCGATGAGCCAGACGGAGCTGAGAGGCAAGCTGAGCCGGCCCAGATAGTTTCCGCGGAAGGACATCATGACGTTTTCATCCTCCTCAATGGATGGGAGCTTCGCCGAAGGACGACGCTCGGTCGCCCCTCCTCCAGCGCGGATTGGAATCTCGTGGGGCCATCGCCGCCCTCTGAGATCCTGATCTGCCCTCTCCCAGGGCAGCCGCTGCCCTCCAGGATTTCCATCCGCCCCCACGGAGGGCAGCCGCTGCCCTCCAGGATTTTGATCTGCCCTCCTGGAGGGCAGCCGCCGCCCTCCAGGATTTTGATCCGCCCCCTTGGAGGGCAGCCGTTGCCCTCTAAGATTTCGATCGGCTCCCTTGGAGGGCAGTCGCCGCCCTCCAGGATTTCGACCCGCCCTTTCGGAGGGCAGCCGCCGCCCCCCGAAACTGGCAGCCATCGTTCGGGAGGGCTGGCGCACCGCGGCGGAGGGGAGACGCGCGCGAAGGGTGGGCTGAATCTCTCCTTGGCCGCCCTGCTCAGTGCCTGCTCAGTAATAGTCCGCGCAGGAGAGATAGAACCCGCACCTCGGCTCCGGGCAGAAGAGCTTGCACTTGCGCTCTTCGAGACGCCGGCCGCAGTTGGGGCAGGTCCGCATCACCTCGTCCGGCGAGGCACTGTGAAGCGGGGTCTCCCCGCGCGGGAGACCGGAAAGCGGTTTCACGCCGCCAGCGTAGGGCCGCCGGCAGGAGCCGTCAAGGGGCGAGGCTCCGTCCGTCCAAGCTCATTCCCCGACCAGGGCCAGAGCTCGATCGAGGATTTTGGGAGAAAGGTACATTCCCGCCGCGAGGAGCTTCTCGACGATGGGCCGAGCGGCGGGAAGATGGCCTTTCCGTTTTGCCTTGAGAACAAGTCCAAGGGTACCGATGAAGGCAACGCCCAGGGCCTCTGCGCAACGTCGAGCGGCGAGGTCGTCCACGATGGCTGCCGATCCGGAGTGGGCCAGGCACCAGGACAGCACGGACGTCTCGCCAGGGCCGAGCCGCCAAGTCAGTACCTTGGGAGCGGGAGATACCGGTTCCACTTCTCTCAGCCAAGACGTATGGCTCAGAATCTGAACGGTGGGATCGCCAGGACCGCGATGACGTATCTCCTCCGATACCGTGCGAGGAACGCAGACAGTCGAAGCTTCGGCCTGGAGCAGGTCGATCAGACCGGAATGCGCGAGATAGATGAGGGGTGATGCGTTGACGACCGGCGGACTAGTCACGCGCGGCTTCCCGGGCGAGCTGGTCAAGATCCACATGGAAGGCGTCCACCTTCTCGTGGGCCAGGGCCATCAGGAAGTCCGTCCGGTCCAGGCCTGCGATGGCGGCCGCTCTCTCCTGCGACATCAGGCCTTGCGAATACCACCGGATCGCCGCCGCCAGGCGAACCTCTCTCTGGACCTCCGTCGGCGAGCGCTGGAGGGTCTCGTAGACTTCATCGGGAAGGTCGATCGTCAAGGTCATCGTCAGAGTCCTCAAAGCCGCCAGTTGATCCCTGAGCCCGGCTCGGATAGCTTACACCCCCTTCCAGAAGGAGAATAACGACCATGCCGCGAATCACCCGGGTCTATACCCGCACCGGAGACGACGGAACCACCGGCCTCGGTGGGGGGCAGCGGGTGCCCAAGGATTCGATCCGCATCGAGACCTACGGGACGGTGGACGAGCTGAGTTCCCAGATCGGCACCGCCATGGCCCTGGGGCTCGCCCCCCGGCTCGCCGAGACGCTGGCGCGGGTGCAGAACGAGCTGTTCAACCTCGGCTCGGATCTCTGCATCCTGGAGGAGGACAAGGTGAAGATGCCGGTGCCGGTCATCGAGGCGCGCAACGTCGACGCCCTGGAGCGGCTGATGGACGAGCTGTCGACCGAGCTGCCGTCGCTCGACAACTTCATCCTGCCGGGGGGCTCGCCGGGAGCGGCGCAGCTCCACGTCGCCCGCACCGTCTGCCGCCGGGCCGAGCGCCTGGCCGTGGCGCTGGCGCGCGAGGAGCCGGTCGGCCCCTTCGTGGTGAAGTACCTGAATCGCCTCTCCGACGCCCTCTTCGTCATGGCCCGCTACGAGAACCTGAAGCGGGGCATCACGGACGTACTGTGGGATAGCCGGGTCTGACGGTTGGCCCGCCTTTTGAATTGATCCCGGACCGCGGTGGCCGGAGCCCCGGCCGCCCGGATCCCGGAAAATAGGGGGAGCAGAAATGTCATCCTCGTTCAGTCTCTATCTGGTCGGCTTCATCATCCTGGTCATCGGGCTGGCGCTGGGGGCCCATCTGGCGCACGTGCCCTCGATGTGGATCGCCGTCGGCGTGATCTGCCTGGTGGGCATCGGCATCCTGAGCGCGGTCAAGAAGACCCAGGGACGGCCGGGGGGACCGCCGCCGAGCGGGCCGAAGTACTAGCTTCCTCTTTCCAGTTCCCTCTTCCCACAACCGGGGAGCGCCGTGTGATAAAAATCCTCCCCGGACATGACACGGCAGGACAAAGCCCGGCGCATCGCCGCCCTCCTCGACGAGCTGTACCCCGCGGTTGACGTCCCTCTGGCGCACCAGGACCCGTTCACCCTCCTGGTGGCGGTGGTGCTCTCCGCGCAGACCACGGACAAGCTGGTCAACGAGGTGACCCCCGCCCTTTTCGCCCGCGCCTCGACGCCGGAGAGGATGGCGGCGCTGCCGGTGGAGGAGATCCGCGCGCTGATCCGCCGGATCGGCCTGACCGACGCCAAGGCCCGCAACCTGAAGCGGCTCTCCGAGCTCCTGGTGGAGCGGCACGGCGGCCACGTGCCGCGGACCCTGGAGGAGCTCGAAGCGCTCCCCGGGGTGGGCCACAAGACGGCGTCCGTGGTGATGAATCAGGCGTTCAGCCTGGCGGCTTTCCCCGTGGACACCCACATCCACCGCCTGGCCGCCCGCTGGGGCCTCTCGAGCGGCAGGAACGTCGTGCAGACCGAGCGCGACCTCAAGCGCCTCTTCCCCGAGGAGACCTGGGGCAAGGTCCACCTCCAGATCATCTACTTCGGCCGCCAATACTGCTCCGCCCTCTACCACGACCTCGACGCCTGCCCCATCTGCTCCTGGGCGGCGAGCAAGAAGCGGAAAGAGGAAGAGAGGAAGCGGAATCTGGGGCTGCGGCGGAGGGTATGATCCCCCCATGGACCGTTTCGCCCGCTACTCCTGGCTCACTCTCGCTTTCAATGTCGCGGTCGTGCTCTGGGGCTCGATCGTGCGGGCCACCGGCTCCGGCGCGGGGTGCGGCAGCCATTGGCCGCTCTGCAACGGCGAGGTGGTGCCGCAGGCCCCGCGGGTGGCGACGATCATCGAGTTCTCTCATCGTCTGACGAGCGGCCTGGCGCTGCTGCTGGTCGCCGGGCTGGTGGTCTGGGCGTTCCTGGCCCGGCCCCGGCGGCACCCGGCGCGCCAGGCGGCCGTCTGGGCGATGGCCTTCATGGCCGGCGAGGCCGCGGTGGGCGCCGCCCTGGTGCTCTTCCGGCTGGTGGCCGACAACCCGTCCATGGCGCGGGCGATGTTCATGGCCACCCACCTGGTCAACACCTTCCTGCTGCTGGCCGCGCTCACCCTGACCGCCCACTTCGCCGCCGGCGGTCCGCCGTTCCGCGTGCGGGGACAGGGGCTGACCGGCGGCGGCATCGGCCTCGCGCTCTGCGGCCTGCTCGTCTCCGGCGTCAGCGGCGCCATCGCCGCGCTGGGGGACACCCTCTACCCGGCGCGATCGCTCACCACGGCCCTCCAGCAGGACCTCTCGCCCACGGCGCACCTGCTGATCCGTCTGCGCCTCTTCCATCCCGCCATCGCCATCGCGGCGGGGCTCCTCGCCCTCTACCTGGCGCTGACGTTGATGAAGCGGCGGCCGGAGAGCGAGACCCGGCGGTTCGGCGCCTGGACGGCGGGGCTCGTCTTCACCCAGATCCTGCTGGGGACGGTGAACGTGCTGCTGCTGGCGCCGGTCTGGCTCCAGGTCGTCCACCTGCTGGTGGCGGACCTGCTGTGGATCGCCTTCGTGCGGCTGGGCGCCTCGGTCCTGGCGGCGTCCGGCGGAGAGGCACCGGCCGGCGCGTCCGGGGCCTCCGACATGGCCGGACCGGTGCGGGCCTGAGAGAGGCCCGGGGAGAAAGGCTACAGGACCGTTTCGCGCACGACCTCGTCGATCGTGGTCATGCCGTCGCGGATCTTCTGCAGGCCGCTCAGGCGCAGGGACATCATGCCGTTCTGCATGGCCTTCTGACGCAGCTCGAAGGCGCTGCCGCCGGAGAGGATCATCTCCTTCAGCTCGTCGTCGACCTCCAGCACCTCGTAGAGGCCGACGCGCCCCTTGTAGCCGGTGTTGCTGCAACGGTCGCAGCCGCGGCCGCGGAAGAGCTTGAGCGCGCGCGACTCGTGCTCGGAGAAGCCGGTCTGGAGGAGCGCCGCGGGCGGCACCTCGAACGGCTCCTTGCAGAAGGAGCAGATGCGGCGCACCAGCCGCTGGGCCACGATCAGGTGCACCGAGGTGGCCACCAGGAAGGGCTCGATGCCCATGTTCATCAGGCGGCTGATCGAGGACGGGGCGTCGTTGGTGTGCAGCGTCGAGAGCACGAGGTGACCGGTCATGGCGGCCTTGATCGCCACCTCGGCGGTCTCGAAGTCGCGGATCTCGCCGACCAGGATGATGTTCGGGTCCTGGCGCAGAAACGAGCGCAGCGCCGCGGCGAAGTTCAGGCCGATCTGCTCGCGCGTCTGGACCTGGTTGATCCCCCCGAGGTTGAACTCGACCGGGTCCTCGGCGGTCATGATGTTGACCTCCGGCGTGTTGATGCGCTGGAGGGCCGAGTAGAGGGTGTTGGTCTTGCCCGAGCCCGTGGGGCCGGTGACCAGCACCATGCCGTAAGGCTTGAGGATCGCCGTCTCGAACTTGCGCAGCGATTCCACCTCGAAGCCCAGCTTCGTCATGTCGAGCATGAGCTTGTCCTTGTCGAGCAAGCGCATGACGATCTTCTCGCCGAAGAGGGTGGGCAGCACCGAGACGCGGTAGTCGAGGTCCTTGGACTTGCCGGAGATCTTGGTCTTGATCTTGATGCGCCCGTCCTGCGGCAGCCGCTTCTCGGCGATGTCGAGCCGCGCCATGATCTTGACGCGGCTGGTGATCGCCTCCTTGAGCTTCAGCGGCGGGTGCATCATCTCGTAGAGGATGCCGTCGATCCGGTAGCGGACCCGGTACTCCTTCTCATAGGGCTCGATGTGGATGTCCGAGGCCCCCTTCTTGATGGCGTCGGTCAGCACCAGGTTCACCAGCTTGACGACCGGCGCCTGCTCGGACTCCTCTTCGAGCGCCGCGAGGTCGAGGTCCTGGTCTTCGTCCAGGACTTCGAGGTCGGTGCCCGAGCCCTCCTCCGAGAGGTCCGACATCACCTTCTTCAGCTCGATGGCGTGGGTCGAGCCGTAGTACCGGTCGATCGAGACCCGGATGGCCGTCTCCGAAGCCACCACCGGCTCCACCCGGTAGCCGGTCATGAACTTCACGTCGTCCATGGCGAAGACGTTCGTGGGATCGATCATCGCCACGGTGATCGTGGCGCCGGTCTTGGAGACCGGGATGATGGTGTACTTGCGCGCCAGGTCGGCCGGGATGATCTTGAGGACCGCCTCGTCGATCTCCATGCCGTTGAGGTCGACCGCGGGAACCTTGAAGTGCTGGGCGAGCGAGTCGACGAGCTGCTTCTCGGTCAGGTATCCGAGCTTGACGAGGTTGGTCCCCACCCGCCCGCCCTGCTCTTTTTGCAGGCCG
>DASWRX010000350.1:0-12792 GCA_036402955.1 Thermoanaerobaculia bacterium | reverse complement strand
TCTTCAAGTCGCTGGCGCTGTGGAAAGGGGACGAGCGCTACAACCGCGCCTCCCGCTTCTGGGGGAAGATCTTCGCGATCAATTTCTTCTTCGGCGTCATCACCGGCATCCCGATGGAGTTCCAGTTCGGGACGAACTGGGCCAGGTTCTCCCAGTACTCGGGGGGCGTCATCGCCACGGCACTGGCGATGGAAGGGGTTTTCGCCTTCTTCCTGGAGTCCTCGTTCCTGGGAATCTTCCTGTTCGGCGAGCGCCGGTTCGGCCAGACGATCCACTGGCTGTCGGCCGTCATGGTCTTCGTCGGCTCCTGGCTGTCCGGCTTCTTCATCATCGTCACCGACGCCTGGATGCAGCACCCCGTGGGCTTCGAGATCGGGGCGGACGGCACCGCCCACCTGCGGAGCTTCTGGGCCCTGCTGTTCAACGACTGGGCGTTCTGGCAGTACCTCCACAACATGGGCGGCGCGGTGATCACCGGCGCGTTCGCGATGGCGGCGATGGGAGCGTTCTATCTGCTTTCCCGGCGGCAGGTGGAATTCGGCCGGCTGTTCCTGCGCACGGGCGTGATCGCCGCGGCGCTGGCGTCGCTCCTCCAGCTCTGGCCCTCGGGCGACTTTCACGGCCAGTTGGTGACCCGCTACCAGCCGGCCACCCTCGCGGCCATGGAAGGCCTCTTCCACTCGGAGACCGGCGCCGGCATCGTCCTCGTCGGCCAGCCGGACACCGACCATCAGCGGCTCGACAATCCGCTCCACGTGCCCGGCGCGCTCAGCTTCCTCACCTACCGTCACTGGGAAGCGCGGGTGAAGGGATTGAACGATTTTCCGCGCGACCTGTGGCCGGACAACATCGCCCTGCTCTACTACAGCTACCACATCATGGTGGGCCTGGGGACGATCTTCATCCTGATCATGGCCGTGGCGGCGTTCCTGCTCTGGCGGCGCCGGCTCTACGACGCCCGCTGGATGTTGTGGATCCTGATGCTGAGCTTCCCCTTCCCCTACATCGCCAACACCGCGGGATGGATCACCGCCGAGGTCGGCCGCCAGCCCTGGGTGGTGTACGGGCTGATGCGGACCGCGCACGGCTTCTCCTCCAACGTCTCGGCGGGCAACGGGCTCTTCAGCCTGCTCGGCTTCATGGGCATGTACAGCCTGCTGAGCATTCTCTTCCTGCTCCTCCTGTGGCGCGAGGTGATGCACGGGCCTGGCTTCCTGGACGGGAAGGAGCCCGGACCGTCCACGGGCCATTCCGTCGTCCCCCAAACGGCTGAGGATTGAGGAGAAAACCGTCATGGAAACGCTCTGGTTCATCCTCATCACGTTGATGCTCACGGCCTATGCGGTGCTGGACGGGTTCGACCTCGGGGTGGGGATCATCGCCCCCCTGGTGGCCAGGGGGCACGAGCGGCGGCGGCTGGTGCTGCGCAGCATCGGGCC
This sequence comes from Thermoanaerobaculia bacterium, assembly GCA_036402955.1. Taxonomy (GTDB): domain Bacteria; phylum Acidobacteriota; class Thermoanaerobaculia; order Multivoradales; family UBA5704; genus DATARR01. Next base: position 11,353 of record DASWRX010000350.1, on the reverse strand, counting down.
GGTCTGGGACGGCAACGAGGTCTGGCTCATCGCCGCCGGCGGCGGCCTGTATTTCGCCTTTCCGCTCCTCTATGCCTCCAGCTTCAGCGGCTTCTACCTGCCGCTGATGATGGTGCTCTGGCTGCTCATGCTGCGGGGGATCGGCGTCGAATTGCGCTCGCACGTGGACGATCCGCTGGCGTGGTCGGCGTTCGACTTCGTGTTCTCGGCGGCCAGCCTGCTGCTCGCCGTCTTCTTCGGCGCGGCGGTGGGCAACGTCGTCCGCGGCGTGCCGCTGGGCGCGGACGGCTACTTCTTCGAGGCCCTGTGGACGGACTTCCGGATGGGCCCGCACCCCGGCATCCTGGACTGGTACACGGTCCTCACCGGATTGCTGGCGCTGGTCACGCTGGCGGTGCACGGCGCTCATTACCTGGCGGTGAAGACCGAGGGAGACATCCAGGCGCGCTCCCGGCGGACCGCCGCGGTGGGCTGGCCGGCTCTCGTGCTGCTGACCGGCGCCAGCCTGGTCGCGACGCTCGCCATCCGCCCGCAGGCGCTCGACAACTTCCACACCTATCCTCTGGGATGGATCATCCCCGCGCTGGTCCTGGCGTCGCTGATCGCCATGCCGCTCTACCGGGCGCGCGGCGGAGACCGGGCGGCGTTCCTCGCCTCGACCGCCTACATCGTCGCCATGCTGGCGGGAGCGGCGTTCGCCCTCTACCCCATCCTGCTGCCCGCCAGCACGAACCCCGCCTGGAGCCTGACCATCCACAACGCCAAGACCGGCGACTACAGCCTGCGCGTGGGCCTGATCTGGTGGGGCCTCGGCATGGTGCTGGCGACCGGATACTTCACGTTCCTCTACCGCTCGTTCCGCGGCAAGGTCTCCCTGGAGGAGGGCGGCTACTGAGGGACCTCGCCTTGACAAACCTTGAGCCTAATGCTACTTAGGGTAGCCTGTCCGGAGTCCTCTGGTTCGTCAACTGTCGATGATGGAGTCCCTTCAAGGGAAAAGGAGCGAGGAACATGCGTAAGGCTTCCGCCATTCTCCTCACGGGCGCCCTGCTGGTCGCTGGCGCCGCTTATGCCTCCGAGAGGCAGGGTCAGGAGGAGTCCGCCGAGCAGGCGCTCGTCGGGTATCAGCCCCTCTTCGTCGGTCCCCCTCACGTCCACCTGCAGCGCGACTTCGACAAGGCGCGGCGGGCGCACGGCGGCGGCAGCCCGGACATGACGTTCCATGGCGGCACCGTGCTGACGGCGAACAAGACGGAAGCGATCTTCTGGGGCTCCCAGTGGACGAGCGCCTCGTTCGCGGGCGACAAGATCACCGGCCTCGACTCCTTCTTCGGCGGCTTCGGCGGCAGCAACTACGCCGGCACCTCGACCGAGTACACGGGCACCAGCGGCCAGGTCACCACGAGCTCGAGCTATCTCGGCCACGTGATCGACTCCTCGGCGGCGCCCAGCAAGGCGATCTCGGTCTCCACCGCGGTCGCCGAGGCCTGCAAGGTCACCAACAACAACCCCGACCCCAACGCCCTCTACCTGCTCTACACCGCGACCGGCGCCGGCCACGTCAGCTACTGCGCCTGGCACAGCTACGGCAACTGCAGCAACGGCGCGCCCGTGCAGGTGGCCTACATGCCGAACATCGACGGCATCGCCGGCTGTGATCCCGTGGACACCTGGACCACCCATTCGCAGGGGCTCGCGGCGGTCGCCAACGTGACGGCGCACGAGCTCTCCGAGACCATCACCGATCCGCGCAACGGCGGCTGGTACGACGCGAGCGGCGGCGAGAACGGCGACAAGTGCTCCTGGGTCTTCGCCGGCGTGGTGACGCTCAAGAACAGCTCGCAGTGGAAGCTCCAGATGGAGTGGTCCAACAAGGCTTACGACGCCGGCACCGGCCTGGCGAACAACAGCGGCCAGAAGGGCTGCCTCCAGGGCCAGTAAGCTGCCGCGCCCCGGTCCCGGCGCAACCCAGGGTGCGCCGGGACTCCCCTACTTCCTTCTGAACACCTTACCGAAAAACTGCTTCAGTATGCCGAAGGCCCCGCCTTCGCCGTCTTTCGCCCGCTCGGCAGGAGAGGGCTGGCCAGCTTTCCCGGCAGCCTTCTTTTTCTTGGTCTGAGCCGACCTGCTCTTTTTGGACGTAGCCATCCTGTCCTCCCTGCTATCTCTTGATCAGCACCAGATTGAAAAAGGCACGCAGGACATCCAGAATCTTTTTCAGCATCGGTCTTACCCTCTATCGGAGATGGGCGATCCCCTGCACGTTGTCCTTCGCGAGCACCAGCGCCCGGGAGGACGAGGAGAGCGTCTTCAGGATATAGACATCCGAGCCGGCGTCGATGAGGTCCACGGGAGCGGTCAACGACCAGGCACCTTCGGCCTTGCCGCCGCCGGCGGGGAGCGGTTGACCGGGCAGGCCGAGTTGCTTCAGGAAGGCCGCCGCCTCGGGCTTCACCAGGAGCTGCACCCGCTGGGGCTTGCCGCCACCCAGCAGCCCGGGGATCTTCGGGTGCAGCGCCGAGCCGAAGATCCACAGCGCCACCACCATCAGGATCATGCCGCAGGCGAGCCCGAGGAGCCCCCCCTTGCCCGTCAGGCTGTACAGTCCTCCCCCGGCGAGCAGAACGAGCGCGGCGGAGTTGCAGAGCACCCACCAGAGAGCCGCCGGTCCCAGCTCCGCCATCCGATGACCGTAGATCCCTGCCCAGAGAACCCAGCAGAACCCGAGCCCGAAGATCGAACCGGCGACCCAACTGAGGCCCAGCGAGGCATAGAGCCGTGGTTTCGACCACTGGGCGACCGCCTGAAGGGAGACCGCCACCATGAGAGCCGCCACCCAGCCGACTCCGCTCAGCAGGGAGAGCCCCAGGTAGAGCAACCCCGCCGCCACGACCCGCGAGTTGGTCAGCGAGAACTCGTAGATCCCGAGGTTTCCCAGCGAGGAGTTGAGAATGAGGAAACCAAAGACGTAACAGACGCCGCTCAGCGCCGCCGCCTGCTTGAGGATCTCGCCGAGCCGGTCGTCGTCCTTGCGCTTGGTTCTGGTCTTCGCCGGCGGGACCGCCGCGGCAGCTTCGGGATCGATGATCATGGGATTGGGCTGTCTCCCCTTTATTGTACCTCCAGAAGCAGCGGCCCCGGCGGTCAGGCCGATACAGGAAAGCCCCGGCTCGCGCCGGGGCTTTTTCGATCAGGCGGGGATCAATCCCGCTACTGAACGTTCAGGGCAAAGTCGTCGACCACGAAAGACGTCTGCAGCGAGGCGTCCTCCGTGCCGACCAGGAAGACCTGGATGGTCTGCCCCTTATAGGCGATGACGTTGAAGCTCTTCTGGGCGTATCCCGTGGCGGCGTTGAGGTTGGAGTAGGTCGCCAGCGTGGCCAGCACCGTGCCCGAGGAGTTGCGGATCTGCACCTTCAGGGTGTCGAAGGCGGTCGTTGTGGTGGTCTCCGCGGTGTCGATGTGGAGCCAGAAGGTGAGCGTCGCGGTCGTGATGCTGGCCGGGATCGCCACCGTCTGCAGGATGCTGTCGGTGTGGGCCGAGCCGTAGCCGTTCATCCACGCCTTCCACGAGCCGGAGTGGGCCGCCTCACCGGTGGAGTTGTCGATGACGCCCGCCGTGGGCGTCCACGGCGCGGGGCTGGCCGAGCCGTTCTCGAATCCCGGATTGCCGATGAGCTGCTGGGAGCCCGTGGTGTTCGAGACCGTCACCGTCACCGTGGCCGAGGTGCCGATGTTGTTGGCCGCGTCGTAGGCCTTGGAGACGATCGTGTGCGAGCCGTTGGCGACCGTGGTCGTGTTCCAGGAGAACGTGTAGGGCGACGTGGTCGCGGTCGACTTGAGAGCCCCGTCGATGTAGAACTCGACCTTCACCACCCCCACGTTGTCCGCGGCCGAGGCGGTCACGCTGACCGTCCCCGACACCGTGGCGCCGTTGGCCGGAGCGGTGATCGAGGTGGTCGGCGGGGTGGTGTCCGGCGTGCCGGTGCTCACCGTCACGTCGTCGTACCAGGTGAAGGTGGGATCGCCCGCCGCGTTGTCGTCGTGATTGGAGAGGGTCAGCGTCACGCTGTGCCCGGCGCTGGCGGCGGCGTTGAAGGTGACCTGCGTCCAGACCCCGGTGGTGGTGCAGGTCTTGGGGAGCAGCGTCGTGGTGGTGCTGGTCGCGTTGTCGGTCAGCGTGGCCGTGGCCCAGTCGAAGGTGAGCGTGTCCGGGCAGTGGTTGTTGTACCAGAAGGTGAGCGTCGGGCTGCCGGCCGGCAGCGTGAAGGTCTGGGAGATCGAGCTGTCGGTCCCCGGAGAGGTGCTGCCGACCTGCGCGCCGAAGCTCCCGCTGTGGGCGGCCCCGGCGATCACCGAGGTGGTCCCCGTGGAGGTCCAGCCGGTGAAGTTGCCGGTCTCGAAGCCGCCGTTGGTGAGCGCGCCGCCACCGCCGGTGGGGGTCACCGTCAGCACGACCGAGGTGGTGTGGGTGGTGCTGCCGCCGGTGCCGGTGATGGTGATCGTGGAGGTCCCCGGCGCGGTGGACGAGCCCACGGTGATGGTCATCGTCGAGCTCCCCGAGCCGGGAGCGGCGATCGAGGCCGGACTGAAGGCGACGGTGACGCCGGCGGGCTGACCGGACGCCGACAGCGCGACCGTGCTGTTGAACCCTCCGGAGACCGTGGTAGAGACGGTCGCGCTGCCGGAGCCGCCCTGCGCGATCGACACCGAGCTCGGCGAGGTGGTGATCGAGAAATCCGGGCCGGTGGTGCTGTCCTGGATCGCCGCGGTCCAGATCTCCTCCGACGCGCCGCTGCGGCGGTCGGTCCACGACGGGAAGAAGGTGCCGTTGATGCCGTCGAGATTGGTGTAATCGCCGTACTGGTTGCCGCTGTCGGCGCCCGTGGTGGTCTCGTTGGTCGCGGCGGTGGTCACCTTGAACGGCGCGCTCCAGGTCACGCCGTCGTCGGTCGAGGACTGGTAGTAGACGTTGGCCGATTTGCGCGTCGAGTCGCCGACGGTGTCGTAGTAGGTCACCGCGATCTTGCCGTTCGTCGGGTCCACCACCAGCCAGGGCATGAACTGGTCGTTGAGCCCGGACTGGTTGTTGAACTTGACCGGCGCCGACCAAGTCGAGCCGCCGTCGGTGGAGCGCGAGAAGAAGATACGGCTCTTGCAGGTGGATGCGGCGTTGGTGCCCGGGCCGCCGCCGCTGGTGCAGCCGGCGTCGCCGGAGAGGTCGTTCCAGACCACGTAGACGTTGTTCTTGGTACCGGTGCGGTAGGCGCCGGCGGCCGTGTAGACGAGGAGCTGGCGGCTGGCGTCGGCCGGGATGGCGTACTGGAACGAGGCGAAGCTGGTGGCGAGCCTCACCGGGGTGCTGAACGACACGCCGCCGTTGGTGGACTTCACGACGTAGATCCCCCGGCTGCCGCTGTCCGGATAGAAGCCGAAGACGTCGCCGTTGGCGTTGGTCTTGATGTCGGCGCCGATGGCGGTGCCGGTGGTCTCCGAGCCGCTGACCTGGATCGGCGCCTGCCAGGAGCCGGTCGGGCCGGTGCGCCGCGCCACCACGGCCGGAGCGCCGGGGTGCCAGATCATGTAGATGTTGTCCTTGAACGGCGAGGTGGCGCTGTGGTCCACCCACATCATCTGCTTGTCGTTGTTGGTGTTGCCGCCGGAAAAGTCGGCGTCGAAGGTCCAGGTGGCGCCGCCGTCCGTGGACTTGTACGAGCGCATCTTGAGGATGGTCTGCGTGGAATCGATGCCGATCGTCGTCGACCACGCCGTGCCGTCGGAGGTCCAGTCCACCGTCGGATCGGACATGAAGGAATCCCCGGTCACCAGCGGCAGCAGCGTCTGGCCCCAGCTCACGCCGCCGTTCGACGAGAAGAACATCGCCTGCCGGCCGGTCGAGCTGATGTTGTTGGAGGCCCCGATGATCTTCTGCGGATTGCCATAATTGACCCGGATCGCCGACTCGCTGCGCGGCGAGGTCTGGGCGCCGGAGATGCGCTCCTCGCCGGTCTCGCTGGCGGCCTTCGTGGCCGGTCCGGAGGGCACGATCCTGCCGGGCTTCAGATCCTGGTGGGTGAGCATCCACTCCCGCACCTCGTGCAGGACGAGCGGATAGCCGCCCGTGGGATCGTTCGGAGAATACTTGTCGTTCGGATGGTTCTTGTGCCACAGCACCCGCAGCCAGAGCGGAATCTTGATCGAATCCCGGGTCTCCTCGGGGCGCAGAATGCTGAAGTCCTGGTTCTCGGCGATCAACTTCTCCAGATTGCTGCCGGGAATGACCCGATCCTTCTGCAACTGCTCCTGCAGGCTCGGCCACGCGATGGGCTGGGCGGCGCCGAAAGCGGCCCCGGCGAGCAGCGCCAGGCCGACGATGAAAACGGCGACCCCATGGAGGGGTGCGAATTTCCGCACCCGCGACTTTACCGTAAATCGTTCCATCAGATTCCTCCTCGTTCAGAGTTGAGAGATGGCCGCACAATGCGGCCCTATGAATACCGCGCACATCTACGGGATTCGTCGATGCAGGCTCCTCGCGCTCACGTCTGTCGGGACCGTGGCAGAGAAGCCGTCCCCGCTCGAGGAGTGACGAGCCGGCCTGGCCAAAGAACAGGCTCGTCGACGAGAAGGGGCGGCTTCACTTCCGCGGTTCAGACCCGGCCTCGCCTTCCGTTCCCAAAATTTCAGGGAAGCGGGAGACGTCGCGCCGCTCGCACGAGAGAGCGCAGCCGGTCGCCCGCTTCAGGGGAAACCGGACGGCTTTGGGGATTCGCGAACGGAATGTAAGGTCAGGCGGACGGCGGACCGCGGGCGCCGCGAGGGGCGGCGAACCTCTTGAGCGCCAGGGGGACGGGGACGAGCTCGCGGAATCTTGCCGCGGCGGGAGAAGCGAGGAGCGTCGAGAGGGGGAGGTGGGCGCCACCGGTCCGCAGCTTGTGCAGGCAGACGGGGCAGGCCTCCCAGACTCCTTCCTCCCATGCCTCGAAGTGGGCCGGAGAGCTCGGGTGGGTGGCGGAGCGGGAGTAGTGCCCCTTCCGGCAGGCCGAAAGGGCGCTGTGAGACTCCCCCGCCGGGTGCAGGTCGACGGCACCCGCCAGCAGGGCAACGGTCAGCAGAAAGGCCCCGAAGGTTCGGTTCAGGAAAAGCAGGATTTGACCCTCCCCTACACGCACTCCTACTTCCAGAGTGCGCTCCGGGTCCCAAAGCGAGCCTAGGGCGGCGCGGTTTTCTCCCCTTCCTGCACTACCATATTTGTGGGGGCGTCATCCACTGGGGAAGATGGCTCCGTAGATCCCAGCGAACCCTGGGGTCTCTATGTGACTCTGCTGCTTCACCTCGGTCCCTCGCGAGACGACACAATTGCGGTCTCGCTAAACTGCTCCAGGATCTCAACTCTCACGCAGAGAGCTGCCTTCCCTGAAGCGCCCTTTCGGTTTGGAGGAATGCACTGATGAGCAAAAGTTTGAAGTACGCTTTGGCCCTGTCCTGCGGCTTGGTGGCCGTCGCCGCCAATGCCGCGACCGTCGAGAAGGCGAACAAGCCTTTCGCCGACGGCGACCACGTCATCTACATGCCGGTGAAGGGTGCCCCGCATCTGCCCGTCAAGTCGCAGTTGACCAACCACGGCGGCGGTGTCGTCGTCTCGGCGAAGGTGGTCTTCATCTTCTGGGGATCGAGCTTCAACAATCCCGCCTCTCCCGATTTCTTGTACGCCCAGACCTTGCAGGCCTTCCGCAACCAGTTCGGCACCACCCCCGAGTACAACGTCATCACGCAGTACTCCGGCATCGCGCTGGCCAACCTCGGCTCGGGCACCGCCGACTGGTTTGACACCTCGACGCCGCCGACCAACGTCACCGACGCCGTCGTCCAGGGCGAGGTCAACAACTACCTGGCCGGCCACGGCGCCTACAACAGCAGCACGATCTATGAGGTCGTCATCCCGAGCTCCTCGTACTCCTCGAGCGGTTCCAGCACCTCCTGCGGCGGCCCGGGCCTCGCCTACTGCGCCTATCACGGCTCATACAGCGGCGCCCCCGGCACCGTGCTGTACTCCATCGAGCCCTATCCGAGCTGCGGCGGTTGCAGCGTCGGTGGCTGGTCGGCGACCCAGAACGCCGAGCACTTCGTCTGCCATGAGACCCGCGAGGCCGTCACCGACCCGGTGAACGGCTGGTGGGACGGCCGGACCGGCCAGGAAGCCGACGACAAGTGCGCCTGGTCGCCCACGCCGTTCTTCGGCACCGGCGGTTTCGGCTACCAGTACGAGTGGTCGAACGCGGCGCGCGGCTGCGTCAAGACGCGGTAACACAGCCACAGATCCACGTGGAGGAGAGCCCCGGCAGACGCCGGGGCTCTTGTTTTTGGGACACGGGATATGATCCCGGCTCCATGACGAGCGATCGCGAGCCGCCGCCGCACCTCGACCCGCCCACCGGGACGCCGCTCGCCGGGCGGGTCGCGCTCGTCACCGGCGCCGCCCGCGGTCTCGGACGCGCCACGGCCGAGCGGCTGCTGGCCGCCGGCGCCCGCGTCGCGGTCAACGTTCGCCGTCCCGAGCAGGCGGAAGCGCTCGTCCAGGCCCTCGGCGAGGGCGTCCTGACGCTCACCGGCGACATCGCCGTCTCGGCGACGGTGCGCGCCTTCGTGGCGGAGGTTCTCGACCGCTTCGGCCGGCTGGACATCCTGGTGAACAATGCCGCCGCGGCCTACTCGACGCGCTTCGAGCGGATCTCCGAGGAGGAGTGGCGGCGCGCGCTCGACGTCAATCTCACCGCCGCCTTCCTCTGCATGCAGGCGGTGGTGCCGGCGATGAAGGCTCAAGGGTTCGGCCGCGTGATCAATCTCTCGTCGACCGCCGGCAAGAGCGTGAGCACGCTGGGCGGCGCCCACTATACGGCTTCCAAGGCGGGCCTCCTCGGGCTCACCCGCGCCGCGGCCAAGGAGCTCGGGCCATTCGGGATCACGGTCAACGCCGTCTGCCCCGGCCTCATCGACACCGAGCTGACCCGCGAGCACGCGACCCCCGAAGATCTCGCCGCCTACGCGCGCTCCTTCCCCATCCCGCGCCTCGGCACCGCCGCCGAGATCGCCGACCTGATCTGCTTCCTGGCCTCCGAGCAGGCCGGCTACATCACCGGCGCCTCCCTGGACATCAACGGCGGCGATCTGATGATCTGAGCGCGCTCGCGTCCAGACCTGAAGCGAACCGGAAGATCGGAGGCAGCGCGCCGTCTGATTATTTGCGACAGCTTCAGGACGACAAGGCGGTACAACTCTCCGATACAGAGATGGACACGATCTTACGCACCCACAGCATCAATCCTGAGCTCTTACGCGCGAACGACTTCGAAAAGCATGCCCCAAGAACCTCTACCTCCGACCGGCGAAGTCATCCTCTATCCGACCGAGGACGGCCGCATGCGTGTGGAGTGCCGCTTCGCCGGCGAGACGGTCTGGCTCACGCAGGCCCTGATGGCGGAGCTGTACCAGAAGGACGTTCGCACCATCAACGAGCACCTTCAGAACCTCTTTGAGGAAGGGGAGCTCGATCCGGGGGCAACTATCCGGAAATTCCGGATAGTTCGCCAAGAGGGCACTCGGGAAGTTGCCCGCCTCATCGACCACTATAGTCTGGACGCGATTCTGGCCGTCGGCTACCGGGTCCGCTCTCCCCGGGGCGTTCAGTTCCGCCAATGGGCGACCAGCCGTCTGAGCGAATACCTCGTCAAGGGCTTCACCCTGGACGACCAGCGGCTCAAGAACCCGCCGGTCGAGGGATCGGGGGTGCCCGACTACTTCGACGAGCTGCTGGAGCGCATCCGGGACATCCGGGCCAGTGAGCGGCGAATGTATCTGCGGGTCAAGGAGATTTTCGCGCTCGCGGCCGACTACCAGTCGTCGGCTCCGGAGTGCGTGAAGTTCTTCCAGATCATGCAGAACAAGCTGCACTTCGCCGCCACGGGCATGACGGCCGCCGAGTTGATCGCGGCGCGCGCCGACCATTCCAAACCCAACATGGGTCTGACCACCTGGAAGGGCGCAGCCGTCCGCAAAGCGGACGTCACCATCGCCAAGAACTATCTCGGCGAGGAGGAGATCTCCGAGTTGAACCGGATCGTGGTCATGTGGCTCGACTACGCCGAGGATCAGGCGAAGCGGCGGAAGCAGGTGTTTCTCCGGGACTGGGAGACCAGGCTGAACGAGTTCCTGGCCTTCAACGAGCGCCAGGTCCTTCCCAATGCCGGCAGGGTCAGCAAAGAGGACGCCGACGCCCGCGCCGACGCGGAGTACGAGGAATTTGCCGCCCGCCGCCGCGCCTTCCTCGAAGCCGAGGCGGAAGGCTCCGCCATCCGGAGTCTGGAAGACAAAGCCCGGCAACTCCCCGCGCCAGCCGGGCGGACGCGGAAAAAGAAGATCTGAAGCGTCGTTCCTCGACGGTCTCGAAGCCGCCAAACCCGGGCCGCTGTCGAGTCGGTCACTCGATCAGGACGAGAACCGCCAAATCTCTTCGCACGGCCGTGCTCCTCTCTTGGACGTTCCCTCGAGCTCAGGGGCACGTTCCAAACGCCGTCACATCCTGGACCGGCTGGAAGGCCTTCCCTTGCGGGTTGCTGTAGGTCTTGACCGTTCCCGTCTTGGTGTCGGTCACCGTGATCGTCACCTGAACGTTCGTCAGGCCGCCGGCATAGAACCAGTACTGATGGTTGAAGTTGCAGCCATTGACGACCTTGAAGACCACCTCGACGTTGGCAGCGTCGAAAAACCAGAAGTAGCCGGACTCATCCGTGAGTCGAAGCACGGTCGCGGCGCCGGACCGGCCGTCCGGAGACTTCCACTGCGCGGTGACGTTGAACCGGCCGGAGCTGAAGCACACGGCGGGCGCCCGGCAGAGCGCGCCGGTGTCCGGCGGCGTCGTGACGGTCGTCTCGTTGGAGTATCCCGAGTCGCCGCTCCCACCACGGGCGCGGACCCGGAAGGAGTAGGTCGTCGCGGGAGAGAGGCCCTCGATGGTCGCCGAGGTGGCGCCCGCATCGGCGGTCGCGGCGACGGTATAGCCCTGCCCCTCTTCATTCTCTTCGATCTGAAAGTAGGTTTCTCCAATCGAATTGTCAGTCCAGTCCAGCACGCATTCGGTGCTCGAGATGGCGGAGCCGCCAAGGTTCGAGGGAGACTGAAGGGTGCCGCCGCCTCCCCCGCCCCCACCTCCGCCGCCGCCGCAGTTCGGATAGTAAGGCGCACAGGTGGCCGATAATGGCGTCCCATCGCAACAGCCACACCCGCACACCCCGCCATGGGATGAGCAGCAACCTGACCGGGCCTGGAGAGCAACCGCGGTAACAAAGAACAATCC
>DASWRX010000349.1:0-3464 GCA_036402955.1 Thermoanaerobaculia bacterium | reverse complement strand
GAAAGAAGAGGCGATCGAAGTTGAGGCGGTGGTGGTGGAGCCGCTCCCCAACGCGATGTTTCGCGTCGAGGTGGAGCTGAACGGCAACAAGCACCAGGTCCTGGCGCACATCTCGGGGAAGATGCGGAAGCACTTCATCCGCATCCTGCCCGGGGACCGGGTGCTGGTCGAGCTGTCGCCGTACGACCTCAACCGGGGCCGAATCGTCTACCGACTGAAGTAGGCGGCGGAAAGGAAGTCGGACATGAAAGTACGTTCGTCGGTCAAGCGGATCTGCCCGAAGTGCAAGGTCGTCCGTCGCAAGGGCGTCGTGCGGGTGATCTGCGAGAACCCGAAACACAAGCAGCGTCAGGGATAGGGAGTCGCTATGGCACGCATCGCAGGAGTCGACCTGCCGCAGAACAAGCAGGTTTGGATCGGGCTCACCTACATTTACGGGATCGGCCGCTCGCGGTCGCGCGACATTCTGGTCAAGGCCAGTGTGCCGGACGTCACGAAGGTCAAGGATTTGACCGAGGTCGAAGCCCAGCGCATCCGCAAGGTCATCCAGGACGAGGGCCGGGTGGAGGGCGATCTCCGCAAGGAGGTCAGCCAGAACATCAAGCGCCTGATGGAGATCGGCTGCTACCGGGGGGTGCGCCATCGCAAGGGGCTGCCCGTGCGCGGCCAGCGGACCCAGACCAACTCTCGCACCCGGAAGGGGCCGCGCCGCGGCGCCGTGGCGGGCAAGAAGAAGGCGACCAAGAAGTAATTCAGGGGACTTCAGATGGCCAAAGCGGAAGGAAAGAAGGAAAAGAAGGGCGCCAAACGCAAGGAGAAGCGCAACGTGCCGCACGGCGTCGCGCACATCCAGGCGACCTTCAACAACACGATCGTCACGATCGCCGACCCGGAGGGGAGCATTCTCGCCTGGTCGTCGGCCGGCCGGATCGGTTTCAAGGGCTCGCGCAAGGGCACTCCCTTCGCCGCCCAGGTGGCGGCGCAGAACTGTGGCAACCAGGCCAAGGACGCCGGCGTACGCTCGGTGGACGTGATGGTCAAGGGCCCCGGGGCCGGGCGCGAGTCGGCGGTGCGCGCCCTCCAGGCCGCGGGCATCGAGGTCAAGTCGATCAAGGACGTGACCCCCATTCCGCACAACGGCTGCCGGCCGCGCAAGCGCCGCCGCGTCTAGTCTTACGCGGTCTCGGGACCGCCGAGCTTCTGGCCCCCGGGCGTGCCGGGGGCTGTCGCGCGTCTTCCCAAGTTGAAGTCCCCGTAGCCTCGGGGAGAGGACGTCAAGGAGAGATCCAGTGGCCAGATATACAGGACCCGTTTGCCGGCTGTGCCGGCGGGAACGGATGAAGCTGTTCCTGAAGGGCGACCGCTGCTTCAAGGAGAAGTGCGCCGTCGAGCGCCGCAACTTCCCGCCGGGCCAGCACGGCACCCGGCGCGGCCGGCGGACGCTCGGCTATGGCCTGCAGCTCCGCGAGAAGCAGAAGGTCAAGCGCATCTATGGCGTGCTCGAGTCGCAGTTCCGCAACTATTTCGCCGAGGCCGACCGCCGCAAGGGGATCACGGGCGAGAACCTGCTGGTGATGCTCGAGCGCCGCCTCGACAACGTCGTTTACAGTCTCGGGTTCGCGGCGTCGCGAGCCCAGGCCCGTCAGCTCGTCCGCCATGGCCATGTGCAGGTGGACAACCGCAAGATCACCATCCCCTCGTTCCAGGTCACGGCGGGGCAGGCGGTGGCGATCAAGGAGCCCAGCCGCAAGAACCCGCTGATCCGCTCGAGCGTCGAGACGGCGCGGGGCCGCGGCGTGCCCGACTGGCTGGAGCTCAACGCGGAAAACACGAGTGGCCGGGTGCTCCGGCTGCCGGTTCGCGAGGATATCAAGCTCCCGATCCAGGAGCAGCTCATCGTCGAGCTCTACAGCCGCTGACGGTCGAGTCGAACCCCAGGGAAGGAGTGTTTCTATGCTTTGGAAAGGTTTTCAACGCCCCAAGCGGGTAGAGGTCGAGTCCGAGACCCTGACGGCGACGTACGGCCGGTTCACGGCCCAGCCGTTCGAACGGGGCTTCGCGACGACGATCGGCAACGCCCTGCGGCGCTGCCTGCTGTCCTCGATCGAGGGCGCGGCCATCACCGCGATCAACATCGAGGGCGTTCTGCACGAGTTCTCGTCGATTCCCGGCGTGGTCGAGGACGTCACCGACATCATCCTCAACCTCAAGCAGGTGTCGATCACCCTCCATTCGGAGGAGCCCAAGGTGCTGTCGATCGACGTCCCCGGCCCCGGCAAGGTGTCGGCCGGCCAGATGACCGAGGATCCGCAGATCGAGATCTTCGACCCCAACATCCACGTCGCCACCCTCAACGAGGAGGGGCGGCTGAAGCTCCAGGCCCAGATCAAGCGCGGCCGGGGGTACGTTTCGGCCGACCGCAACTTCGACGAGTCGATGGGCATCGGCTGGATTCCGGTCGACTCGGCCCACAGCCCCGTCCGGCGGGTCAACTTCCGGGTCGAGGCGGCCCGCGTCGGTCAGGCGACCGACTACGAGCGCCTGATCCTCGAGGTGTGGACCAACGGCACGGTGCGGCCGGAGGAGGCGGTGTCGCTGGCCTCCATGCTGCTCAAGGACCACCTCGGCATCTTCATCCAGACCGAAGAGAGCCTGCGGCACGACGGCGGCGAGCTGGGCCGCGAGGAGCTGGCCGGCCTCGACGCCCTGCTGGCCAAGAACATCGAGGAGCTCGACCTCTCGGTCCGCTCGGCCAATTCGCTCAAAAACGCCAACATCCACACGCTCCGCGACTTGGTGCGCCGGACCGAGAAGGACATGTTGGAGACCAAGAACTTCGGCAAGAAGTCGCTCGAGGAAGTGCAGGAAGTCCTCGACAAGCTGGGCCTCGCCCTCGGCATGGACGTGCCGGAGCGGCCCGCGGGCGCCAGCGCTTCGGCCTAACGGGAGGACATCATGCGTCACGCGGTAAGAGGCAGAAAGCTGGGGCGGGTCTCCTCCCACCGGGAGGCCCTGTTCCGCAACCAGCTCCAGTCGTTGGTGGAAAAGGAGCGGATCGTCACCACCCTCCCGAAGGCGAAGGAGCTCCGCCCCATTGCCGAGAAGGTGATCACCCGCGGGAAGCACGGCACCATCCACGACCGCCGCTGGGTGTTGACCTGGGTGCTGAAGCGCGACCTGGTCAAGAAGGTGTTCGACGAGATCGCGCCGCGCTTCCAGGCCCGTCCGGGCGGCTACCTGCGCATCGTCAAGCTGGGACCCCGTCAGGGTGACGGAGCCGAGATGGCGGTGCTCGAGCTGGTCGAGCGCAACGAGGCCGAGGCGGCCGAGCCGGTCAAGGAATCCAAGGCTCCCAAGGCCAAGGGGGGAAGCCCCAAGGTGGAGAAGCCCAACAAGAGGGTCGACGAATCCGCCAAGGCGAAGCGGGAGGCGGCCCCGAAGAAGGTGGCCAAGGGAGAGGGAGC
>DASWRX010000348.1:0-5314 GCA_036402955.1 Thermoanaerobaculia bacterium | reverse complement strand
CTCTCGATGTCGGCCTATGCGTTCCGGGCCCCTCTGGCCAAGGCCATGGCGCGGTTCAGGGCGGGGGCTTCGGGGGGAGAGACGGTGGCGGTGTTCAACGTGGTGGTGGACCGGGAGGGACGGCAGTATTTTGACGTGCTGTTCGACAAGCCGGTCGGGCAGGGGAAGGTGGGGGAGGTTCTCGATCCGGCTCCGGCGAAGATCGATCCGGTGCTCGGCGGATCGTGGAAGTGGCAATCCACCAATGCTCTGCGGTTCCAGGCGAGCGGCGGGCTTCCCGTCGCCAGCGAGTACAAGGTGACGCTCGATCCGGCGAAGATCGTCCACGAGGGGCAGGTCTTCACCGGGGATACGGAGCTCACGGTGAAGACGGACAAGTTCCTCGTCGAGGAGGTGACCGTGCTCGAGGAGCCGGCTCTCGAGGGGAAGGCCAAGGTGGTCTATCGCGGCGAGATCCGGTTCAACTATCCCGTCCATCCCGAGACGCTCGCCCCACTGGTCAAGCTGGTCGATCCGGAGGCGGCCAAGCCGATGGCGGTCAAGCTGGAGACGGGCTATCCGGCGAAGGTCATCGGCTACCGCACAGAGCCGGTCCAGAAGAAGAGGGACGAGCGGAAGATCAGGCTCACGATTCAAGGGTCGCTCACGCCGGCCCAGGGCAACGCGCCGCTCGGCGAGGAATACGTCAAGGAGATCGCGGTCGGGTCGAGCACCAGGCTCTCCGTCCGCAACGTCGAGGCCCAGCCCGGGCCGCGCGAGTCGACGATCAAGGTGACCTTCTCCTCTCCCATCTCGGCCGCGGTCGCCGAGAAGTACGTGAAGATCGAGCCGGCCGCCAAGGTGCGCCTGGCGGCGGAGCGCAACGAGCTGTCGATCACCGGCGAGATGGAGCCGGGCGCGACCTACGCGCTCGCGATCGGCAAGGGGATGCCCGCCACCGACGAGGCCGTGCTCCAGGAGGACTTCCGGCAGGACGTCGAGCTGCCGGATCTCGAGCCCTCGGTCGGCTTCCAGAGCCAGGGCATGTTCCTCTGGGCGAGCGGCAAGCGCGCGGTCGCCCTGGAGGCGGTCAACGTGCCCCAGGTGAAGATGACGATCGACCGCGTCTATCTCAACAATCTCTTCTTCCTCTTTCAGTATGGCGGGTTCATGGACGAGGAGACCGGCTACCTCGGGGAGCTCAACCACGCCCTCGGCGACCGCCTGAAGGAGGCCACGCTCAACGCCGGCGGCCGCAAGAACAAGAAGCGGGTCTACCCCGTCCAGCTCGACAAATTCGTGAATACCCGGGAGCCGGGGCTCTACCGGGTCTCGGTGAGCAAGCCGGACGACGAGCAGGCGGCCCAGCGGTGGCTGCTGCTCACCGACCTCGGCGCCGTCGCCAAGCGCGGTCCGGGGGAATTCCTGGTCTGGGTGTCGTCGCTCAAGGACCTCTCGGCGGTGGCGGACGCCAAGGTCACCCTGCTCTCGGACCAGAACCAGACCCTGGCCGCGGGCCGGACGGACGCGACGGGCGTCTGGCGCGCGTCCTTCCCCAAGGCCGATCCCAAGGCTCCGGCCAGGGGGATGCCGTACCTGGTGACGATCGAGAAGGGGAACGACTTCACGTTCCTGCTGCTCAGCCAGACGACGGTGGACTCGACGGGGCTGGACGTGGGCGGCGCCGAGGCTCCCGGCGAAGGGGGCGAGGGGTACACGGCCTTCCTCTACGGCCAGCGCGACATCTACCGGCCGGGAGAGACGGTGAAGGGGCTGGCGATCGTGCGCGACGGCGGGATGCGCATCCCGCCGTCGATGCCGGCGCTGCTGCGCCACCGCGATCCGCAGGGGCGGGAGCTGGAGACCCGGCGGCTGACCACCAGCGACAAGGGGCTCGCCGCCTTCGATCTCGAGCTGCCCGCCTATTCGCTGACCGGCCCGCACACGCTGGAGCTGGAGGTGGCGCAGAAGGTGATCGGCCAGTACCGGTTCCAGGTGGAGGAGTTCGTGCCGGACCGGATCTCGGTGGCGATTGTTCCTCCAAAGGAAAAGATCGGACCGGGGCAGACGCTCCAGTATCAGGTGCAGTCGAGCTACCTGTTCGGCGCGCCGGCCGCGGGGCTGCCGGTGGAGACCCGCGTGCGGCTGGTGGACTCGACCTTCGCGCCCAAGGGGTTCGAGACCTTCAGCTTCCGCAACGGCGACCGCAAGCTGGACGACAAGGAGGTGTTGTCGACCACTGCCAAGCTCGACGACGAGGGGCGGAGCGACTTCAAGGTCGAGATGCCGGCCGGAGCGCCGGTGCCGTCGTCGCTGGAGGCGGTGATCACGGCGCGCGTCCAGGAGCAGGGCGGGCGTGGGGTGGCGGCCATGCAGCGGCTGCAGGTCCATCCCTATCCCACCTACGTGGGGCTGCGGCGGGCCGGCGGCAAGGGCGCGGACGAGGGGTTCGCCAGCCCGGGCCAGCCGGCCGGGTTCGAATTCGTGACGGTGTCGCCGGACGGCAAGGAGGTGCCGGCGAAGGGGCTGCGGGCCGACCTCTTCGAGGACCGCTGGAACACGGTGCTGCGCAAGACCCCGAACGGCGGCTGGCGGTATGAGACGACGCGCGATCCGCGGCTGATCGCCACGCAGGCGATATCTGCGGGTGGAGGCAAGTCTCGCGGCGGCTTTGAATTCACGCCGCGGAGCTATGGCAGCTACCGGGTGGTGGTGACCGATCCGGAGTCCCAGGCCTCGGCGGCGGTCGAATTCTATGCCGCCGGCTGGGGGACCTCGCCGTGGGCGATCAAGAACCCGTCGCGGCTGGAGCTGGACCTCGACAAGACGGAGTACGCGGCCGGCGACACGGCGACGGTGCAGGTGCGGGCGCCGTTCCCGGGCAAGCTGCTGCTGACGGTGGAGCGGGACCGGGTGCTGGACACGCGGATCTACGAGATGAAGGGGAACACTGCGAAGATCGAGCTGCCGGTGCGCGCCGAGTACCGGCCGAACGCCTACGTCACGGCGACGCTGGTGCGGCCGGTGGGGGACCTGGAGGTGGGCTCGGCCGGCCGGGCGTTCGGGGCGGTGCCGCTGCCGGTGAACCGGACGGCGAATCACCTGGCGCCCCAGATCGCGGCGCCGGAGCAGATGCGGCCGGGCCGCGAGCTGGCGGTCACGGTGAAGACGGCGCCGAACGCCGTGGTGACGGTGGCGGCGGTGGACGAGGGCATCCTCCAGCTCATCGCGCAGAAGACGCCGGAGCCGTTCGACTTCTTCTACCGCAAGCTGGCGCTCGGGGTGACCTCCTACGACACCTTCAGCCTGCTGCTGCCGGAGCTCAAGAGCCTCGTGCCCGGCGGCGGCGAGGGGTCCGAGATGGGCCAGTACGTGCGGACGGAGGGGATCCGCCGCGTGGAGCCGGTCGCCTTCTGGTCCTGCCCCCTGACGGCGGACAGGGACGGCAACGCCCGCGTCTCCTTCAAGGTCCCCGAGTTCCAGGGCGCGCTGCGGATCATGGCGGTGGCGATCGACGCCGATCGCTTCGGCTCGTCCTTCCGCCTGACCCGGGTGCGCGATCCGCTGGTGCTGCTGCCCACGCTCCCCCGCATCCTCTCCTTCGGCGAGACGCTGCAGGTGCCGGTCACGGTGCGCAACGACACGCCGAAACCGGGGACGATCCAGGTGGGCCTGACGGCGGAGGGTCCGGTCACGATCGAGAAGGCGGCGCAGGCGGTCGAGATCCCGGTGGGCCGCGAGAAGACGGTCTACTTCACCGTCAAGACGGGAGGCACGGCGGGGACCGTCCGCTTCGTGGCCACGGCGTCCGGCAACGGCGAGCAGTCGAAGTCGACCACCAGCGTGGGGATCCGGCCCGATCTGCCCGAAGTGTCGGCGGAGGACGCCGGGCCGATTACCGGGACTCTCGAAGTGGCTGGAAAAGATCTGGACAGGGACCGGGCCGAGACGGTACGGCGGGTGGTGCGGGTGAGCCCGATCCCCATCGTGCAGTTCGCGGGCAAGCTCGAGCACCTGCTCCACTATCCCTATGGCTGCCTGGAGCAGACGACGTCGAGCGCCTTCCCGCTGATCTATCTCGGGGACATCGCCCGGGCGCTCGATCCGGGGCTCTTGGACCCCAGGAAGGGCCACGCCGATCCGGCGATCCTGGTGCAGGCGGGCGTCCGGCGGATCGCCACCATGCAGCTCCCCGGCGGCGGCTTCTCGCTCTGGCAGGGGGAGCAGACGGTGCATCCGTGGGCGAGCGTCTACGCCACCCACTTCCTGGTGGAGGCGCGGCGGGCCGGGCATCCGGTGGAGGAAAGTCTCTACCGGAATGCCCTCAACTGGCTGGCCGGCGAGGTCAAGGCCAAGGGGACCTACGGCAGCGAGGAGTTGGAGCGCACGGCGTACGGCCTCTACGTGCTGTCGCGGGCGGGCAAGGCGGACCTCGGGACCATGGACTTCCTGCGCCAGAAGCAGATGAAGAACCTGTCTCCGGAGTCGCGGGCCCTGCTCGCCGCCGCCTACACCGCGGCGGGCAATCCGCGGGCGTCCCAGAGCCTCACCGGCAACCTTGGCGACGTCCAGGAGATCCAGCGGCAGACCGGCGGGAACTTCGACTCCGCGATCCGCAACCGGGCGCTGCTGCTGCTGGCGCTGATGGACGCCGATCCCAGGAGCCCGAAGATCCCCGCCCTGGTGGACCGGCTGGCGCGCGACGCCCGCACGGACGCCTGGTGGACCACCCAGGAGGAGAGCTTCACCCTGCTCGCCCTGGGGCAGTTCCTCCAGCGCCAGGCGCAACAACCGCCCTACTCGGGAACGCTGTTCGTGGGGGACAAGAAGATCGGGACCTTCGACAGCAGGACGATCACTCTTCCGGCGATCGTGGGGAATGGCGCCATCCGTCTCCAGATGAATCCG
Organism: Thermoanaerobaculia bacterium; assembly: GCA_036402955.1. GTDB lineage: Bacteria > Acidobacteriota > Thermoanaerobaculia > Multivoradales > UBA5704 > DATARR01. Next base: position 427 of record DASWRX010000348.1, on the reverse strand, counting down.
GGCTACAAGCCGGGAGCGGCCTTCTACAGCGTGATGACGCGCGGGGTGCCGAAGGACGAGGCCTTCCAGCCGGCGAGCCATGGGCTGGAGATCCAGCGCGAATTCCTGGACCGCGACGGCAAGGCGATCGACCTCAACAACGTCCGCCAGGGCGATCTGGTGGCGATCAAGACCAGGGTGCGCAGCGTCTCGGGCGCGATCCAGAACGTGGTCATCGTCAACCTCCTCCCCTCGGGTCTGGAAGTGGAGAACCCGCGGCTCCAGAGCACCGAGCAGCTCCCCTGGGTGACCGACGCCAACCTCCAGCCGCGGTTCATGGATCTGCGGGACGACCGCATCCTCCTCTTCGCGGACCTGCCGGCCGATTCCTGGCAGACCTTCTACACGCTGGTGCGGGCCGTGGCGCCGGGGCAGTTCCGGCTGCCGC
>DASWRX010000347.1:0-19159 GCA_036402955.1 Thermoanaerobaculia bacterium | reverse complement strand
CGCCGAGCCGCCGCACCGGCACGTCGAGCCGCCGACCCGGTCGCAGGTCGATCCCACGACCAAACCGACCGAGGAGCGGGTCGGGCAGATCCTGTCGGCCTTCTCGCCGGCCCGGTTCAACCGCTTCCGGCGGTAATCGGCTTCAGCGTTGTTCAGGATTCGCCCGGCGCTCGCGAGCGCCGGGCGGTCCGTCCCTGCCGGCCGTCAAGGCGCGGGCTTCGTCACCGCCAGCACGATCGTGTAGACGTTGTCCTTGCAGGTGATCATCGCCCGGTCGACTTTTTGCGGATTGAAGGTCTCGACGGCCTGCCGGCACGTGCCGGTCACCGTCACCTTGACGGAGTCGAGGTTGGACGGAACGGGGACGTTCTCGCGTTCGTCCGGATTGAGCTTGGCCGGATCCAGGCCGCCGCCGCTCCAGACGACCGCCACCATCACCGGCGTGCCGGAATTGTTGACGACGGTGAGCTGGTGGTCCTCCGCACGGGCCTGGGACGCGCCAAAGGCGATAACGAAGAGGAGCATCATAACGATCGTGACTCCTGACTTTCTCATGGTGGGACCTCCGTTTCTCGATGCGGACAGGCAGATGAAAACCCTACGATCATGAGCGCTGATCGTCAGCCATCCTTCGGAGCAACCCCCGTGCCACAATCCACGGGACTCCCCGTTCTCTATAGGGACGAGCGCCTGCTTGCCGTGGACAAGCCCGCGGGCCTCGCCGTCCACCGGGGGACGGCGCGCGACCGCACTTTCGCGCTGCAGATCGTCCGCGATCAGGTTGGACGGCACGTCCATGCGGTCCACCGGCTCGACCGGGCCACCAGCGGCGTCCTGCTCTTCGCCCTGGATTTCGAGGCGGCCCGAAGGATGCAGGAGCGGTTCGAGGCGGGAGCGGTCGCCAAGCGCTATCTCGCACTGGTGCGCGGCATTCCGCCGGAGGAGGGGGTGATCGACCATCCCATCCCCCGCGACGTGGACGGTCCCCGGGTGCCGGCCGTGACCGAGTTCCGCCGCCTCGCCGTCTTCGAGCGCTACGCCCTCGTCGAGGCCCGTCCGCGGACCGGCCGGCGGCACCAGATCCGGCGTCATTTCAAGCACCTCAGCCATCCGCTGATCGGCGACGTGCGCTACGGCAAGGGGGAGCACAACCGCCTCTTCCGCGAGCGCTTCGGCCTCCACCGCCTGGCCCTGCACGCCCTGGAGCTCTCCTTCGAGGCTCCAGGATGGCTCGAAACGGGCGGGACGCTGAGGATCGCGGCCCCGCTGCCGGAGGATCTGGCGGGGCCGCTGCGGGCGATGGGGATGGGGGTGGCGCCTGGATCCCCAGGTGATGCGTGGCCGCAGTCCAAGCCCTCCGGCTCGTCGTCTAGACTTGCGCCGTGATGAACGGATTTCTCCAGATGGATTCCCGGCGTTGTCTCGAAGCCGCCCTCGCCGCCTGCCGGCGGGCGGGGGAGATCCACCGCGAGCACTTCCGTTCCGCCGCGCTGAAGGTGGAGCTCAAGGCGGACGCCTCGCCGGTCACCGCCTCGGGGAGGACCGCTGGCGACGGGCTGGAAAGACGCGGCGTTGTCCGTGAATGGGAAGCTGGCAGGGACGTTGCGGGAGATGATGGGATTTTAGTCCTCTTCGCGGAGGGAGACGGATGGCACGCGCCAAGCGATACTGGCTGATGAAATGCGAGCCCGAGGCGTACACGATCGACGACCTCGAACGGGACGGGACGACGACCTGGGAGGGGGTGCGCAACTTCCAGGCGCGGAACTACATGCGCGACGACATGAAGCCGGGCGACGGCGTGCTGTTCTACGCCTCGAACGCCGAGCCCTCCGGCGTCACCGGCGTCGCCGCGATCTCCCGCGCCGGCTATCCCGATCCGTTCGCGTTCCAGCCGGGCCATAAATATTTCGATCCCAAGAGCGATCCGGAGAACCCCACCTGGATCATGGTGGACCTCCGCTTCGTCGAGAAGTTCCCGGACCTCATCCCCCTCTCCGTGCTCAAGGCGACGCCGGGGCTCGGGGACATGATGGTGGTCCAGAAAGGCTCGCGGCTCTCGGTGCAACCGGTCGCCAGGAAGGAGTTCGACATCGTGGTGAAGCTCGGCCGGAAAGGCGGGTGGACGGCATGAGGGAGCACGACGGCTACTGGGCGGACACGATCGAGATCCAGTGCCCCTACTGCGGCGAGCAGATCGAGATCTCGATCGAGCCGGACGTCTACGGCACGCTGGTGCAGGACTGCGAGGTCTGCTGCAACCCCTGGCAGGTGACGATCACCCGCGACCGCTATGGGGACGTGGAGGTGCGGGTGGAGCGGGCGCAGTAGGCCCGCCCCTGTATTCCCCGCTCTTCTATCCTGTCCCCAGCGCCTCCTCCAGCCGGTCGCGGCAGCCGCGGCTCAGGGGGAGCCGCTTGCCGCTCTTGAGCCCCACTACGAAGTCGCCGTGGGGGCTCGGGCTCATCTCGCGGACCGCTTCGAGGTTCACGATCGCCGAGCGGTGGATGCGCAGGAACCGCTCGCGCGGCAGCTTCGACTCGACGCTGGACATCGTGTCGCGCAGCAGGTGGGATTCGCCGTTGGCGTTCAGGCGGACGTAGTTGCCGGCGGCCTCGATCCATTCGATCTCCTCGGGGGAGAGGAAGAGGACCTGCCCGTTGTTGCGCACGGCGAGCCGCCGGAAGGTGGGCTGCTCGGAAGGCGGGGGCCCCAGCAGGGTCGCGAGCTGGCGCTGGAGCGTGGCCGCCGCGGCGATCAGCTCGGCGAGGCGCCGCTCCCGGAAATCGTCTTCGAGGTTCGCGCTTCGAAAGTTCATCGCATTCATCCTCCCGCCCTCGCTCCAGATCCCCCTCACTTCAGAAAACTAAAAAGGGGCCGCCGGGGGGCTGAGCCCCGGCGGCGGAACGCACGGAGGCGCCGAGAAACGTGATCTCTTATCGGAGGCTGAGCCGCGCGCCGAGCCGGAAGACGCGGGGGCTCAGGACCTCCAGGACGTGGCCCGAGTTGTTGCGCTCGAGCACGCCCTGCCGTTGCAGCACGTAGGACTCGTTGAGGGCGTTGAACACGTCGACGCCCAGGGTCAACCCGACGCTGTTGAAGTTGAGCTCCTTCTCGACCCGCAGGTCCACGACGTGGACGTCGGGATAGCGGAAGGTGTCCGGCGAGGCGGCGACCGGGATGTCGATGCCGCTGCCGCCGTTGTCGCTGATCGTCGCGCGGTTGACGCGCTCGACGTAGCGGATCGGGTAGCCCTGGCGGCCGGTCAGGTTCGCGGCGAGATTGAAGCCCCACGGGCGATCGGGCGCGACCTGATAGAGGCCGTTCAGGCTGTAGGACCACTGGCTGTTGATGAACACGTTCCCCTTGGGGCCGGAGGCGGTGCCGGAGCCTTGCAGGACCTCGGTGCCGTCGACGATGCCGCCGCCGATGGTGTCGGTCGGATCCTGGTTCTCGCTGCTGGGGATCCGCCACTTCCAGTCCTGCCAGGAGACGTTGCCGCGCATCATCCAGCGGTTGGAGAGCCGCTTGTCGAAGGTGAGCGCGGCGCCCTTGAACTCCTGCTCGCGGGAGCCGTTCCTGAGCAGGAAGCCGTTGCGGGTGGAGACCCCCGGCCGCAGCTCGAAGTAGTGCACGGTGTAGGTATGGCCGTCCGGCGCGGTGACGGTGATCGGATCGGCCTCGACGTAGTCGCTGCGCTGGTGCTCGCGGCCGACCGAGCCGAGGTAGGCGGCGGCGTAGGGGTTGTCGGTGTCGAAGACCAGCCGCTCGGCTTCGAGCAGGTTGTGGGACTTACGGTAGGTGAGGTTCAGGCCGACCACGAAGTCGGCGAGCAGGGCGTGCTCGGCGCCGAGCAGCACCTCGTCGGTGACCGGAGCGTTGAGGTGGGAGCTCACCGCGTTGGACTGCAGCGGCTGCAGGGTGATCGGGTTGACGTTGCCGCTCGGCGGCGCGATCTCAGGGCCGAGATCGCCTGGACGCAGGACCGGTCCGCCGTTGTTGGAGCTCAGGAAGTAGCGATACGAGGTGGCCGCGAGCGGGTTGAGGAAGCCGGCGGTCGCCGTGCCGAGCTGGTCGGCGAAACGCGAGTAGCTCGCGCGCAGTAGCGTCTTCTTCTCCGCGCCGAGGGAGTAGGTCATGCCCAGGCGAGGGGTGAGCGTCTTCCAGGTGAAGCCGGCGTCCTGGCCGGCGTAGCTGACCGACGGCAGGAGCTCCGGGAGCACCGGGTTGGCCGCCGCCGTGGAGGCGAGGTTCTTGCCGCCCTGGCGGTCGTAGCGCAGGCCGAGGTTGGCCGTCAGGTTCCCCGCCGCGAGAGTGTCCTGGAGGTAGGCGCTGCCGTAGTTGGTCTCGATCTTGGGGCGCGCCTCGCGGACGAGGGCGAGCAGATCCACGCCGTTGCCGAGCGCCAGCTCCAGCCCGCCGCCGGGCCAGGTGAAGATCGACGACTGCTCGGCGGTGCGATAGGCGGCGCCGTACTTCAGCTCGTGGGAGAGCGCCCCTGAGTTGAAGAAATTCGAGGCGTCCAGCTTGGCCTGCTTCTGCGGCCGCTCGATCTGGTTGAGCAGGTAGCTGTTGTGCCACACCTGGTCGGCGTCGCGGTAGGCCAGCGCCGCGCCCCCTTCGGGAACGAGCTGGAAGCCGCCGTTGACGACCGAGTACATGCCGGTCACGAAGAAGTCGTTGCCGAGGATCTGCGTGTCCTCGCCCTTGTAGCCGGTGGGCGTGGCCCCGAAGGCGGACTGGTTCCAGGTCGTCTCCTGCGGGCGCAGCGGGCCGGCGTTGCGGCCGGCCTTGATCTTGTCGCCGTTGAAGGCGAAGGCCGTGGCCGAGTTGCTGGGGGAGATCTGGGCGTTGAGCTTGCCGTTCCAGTCCTTCAGCGTGGTCTTGTCACTGAAGTCGTTGAGCGTCAGCAGATCGATGGTCTGCCGGGAGTAGGAGCCCCAGGCCCAGAGGCGGTCCCGCACGATCGGGCCGCCCAGCTCGGCGCCCGCTTCCTGGTTCTTGTCGATCCGGTTGCCCTGCTTGAAGCTGGTCTGGGGATGGTCGTTGTTCCAGGGCCCGGTCTGGCCGAGCTCGGAGTGGCTGAGGTTGAGCTTGCCCTGCGTGTTCTTGTCGTCGACGTAGTAGCGGCCCGAGCCGCGCCACTCGTTGGTGCCGCGCTTGGTCACCATGTTGAGCACCACGCCGCCGGTGGCGGTCCCGGCGTCGCTGCCGCCGGTCGTCACCTGCATCTCCTCGAAGGAGTCGAAGTCGTAGTAGGCCGGCGAGGAGCCGAGAGCGGACATGTCGGTGATCACCATGCCGTCCATCGACCAGACCGCCTGGTCGCAAGTCGAGCCGGGGCCCACGTACAGCGCCTGCTGGCCGCTCTCGTTGCCGCCGACGTTCATGCGGTCGGTCATCACGCCGGGGGTGGATTGCAGCACCGCCCAGGGATCGCGCGCCGTGGGGACCTTCTCGAGGTCCGTCAGGGTGACGGTCTGCCCCGGCCCCGGGCTGCGCGGATCGATCAGCGGCACGACGTGACGGTCGCCGACCACGTTGACCACCTCGCCCTGGATCGCCGGCTGGATCGACATCTCCAGGTTGGTGTTCCGCCCGAGGTTGACGGGAACGTCCGTCTTCTCGACCGGCGAGAACCCTTCGAGCTCCGCCGTGACGGCGTAGCTGCCGGGAGAGAGGCCGAGGAAGCGGAACTTGCCCTGGGCGTCGGTCGCCTGGATCTGCGGCGCGCCGGCGCCCGTCAGCGTGACGGTGACGCCGGGCAGCGGCGAATGGTCGCCGGTGCCGGTGACCGTGCCGTAGATGTTGCCGCTCTGGACCTGAGCCAGCGCCGGCATGGCGACGGTCAACAGCAGGACGGCGAGTGAAAGCGCGCGCTTTGAGAACGAATGAGAGCTCATAAGGTCAAACCTCCTTGTCGAAGGACTCGTTTGAGGTCGTCGCTGCACTGGAGATACACGTCCTCTCGGTCGGCCGCCGGGCCTCACCTCCTCTCGTTTCCGATCAACCTGCGCGATTTTCGCTAGAGCAAGCGCTGTGCCGTGCCGCGTGAAAGGAATTCGTATCTCTGATAAATGATTGATCCCATTGGGGAAAATCGGTTCCGCGAGACGGCGCGCGGAGCGATCGCTGCAACGATCGGATCCAATGGGATGAATCGATAAAATCCTCGGTCCGCACTGGATTCGTGGGACCGCGGAGCCGTCCGACCCGCGCGGACGGCGGCTCGTCACGGGTTTTCCGGATTTCGTCCCGCGCCGGCGGCCGCACCGGAAATCCGGTACGCCGATTCGAAAGTTTGAATGCCCGATCCGGTGATCGGAAGTCGGATTGATCGATTGCGGAAAAGTCGATGGACGCGGTCGTGGAACACCGCGCGCGCAATGGAGAAAAGGTTTCGAACCGTCCTCGCCCGGGGGCGCCGCCGTCCTCTCTGGCGAGCGGTGTCCGGCGGGTCGGTCCTCATGCCTCAGGGGGGACGGTGTTTCCGGACCCTGGGGTTTCCGGTTCCAAAGAGCAAGGGGCGTGCCGTGCCATCCTGCCCTCTTGACTCGTCGAGCCCCCCGGCGGCACGATGGGGCCGGCCATGCACACGATCTTCAAGGACTTCACCTTCTCCGCCGCCCACGCCATCCGCGGCCACACCCGCGGCTGCGAGAACCTGCACGGTCACAACTACCGGGTGCGGGTCCATCTGCGGGCCGGGCGGCTGGACGCGCTGGGGATGGTGCTCGACTTCGCCGATCTGAAGGCGATGATGCAGGAGATCCTGGGGCCCTTCGACCACCGGGTGATCAACGACATCCCCCCGTTCGACCGGCGGAACACCACGGCGGAGCTGTTCTCCGAGTACGTCTTCGAGGAGGTCGAGCGGCGGCTGGCGGACCAGGAGCGGGTGCGGGTGGCGCGGGTGGAGGTGTGGGAGAACGACACCGCCTGCGCCCTCTACGAGCGCTGACGCGGATTGGTCACACCGATCGGATACAATCTCCGGCGAGATCCCGGGTCCCTGGAAACGTTCCGCGGGCGAAAGACATCCCACGTAGAGGAGGAGGCATGGTTTCGGAAAAGCCCTCGCTGGAGGGGCTGCGCATCGACCGGCCGGAGATCCGCGAGGAGGGCGGCCGGAGGCGGCTCTGGATCGCGCTCGCGGTGCTCGCCGTGCTCGGTCTCGCGGCCTGGGGCTGGTTCGCCCGGCCGCGCGCCGCCGAGGTGCGCGTGGCGGCGGCTCAAAGCCGGTCCGGGGGGCCGGCCGCGGCGGGGGCGGTGCTCAACGCCTCGGGCTACGTCACCGCCCGCCGCCAGGCGACGGTCTCCTCGAAGATCACCGGCAAGGTGGTGGACGTCCTGGTGGAGGAGGGGATGGCGATCCGCGAGGGGCAGGTGCTCGCCCACCTCGACGACGCGACCCCGCGTAAGCAGCTCGCGCTCGCCGAGTCGCAGCTCCTCTCGCAGCGGCGCTCGCTCGCCGAGACCGAGGTCCGGCTGAAGCAGGCGAAGCTCCAGCAGGACCGCATGCGGCGCCTCCACGAGCAGGGGGTCTCCACCCAGTCCGACGCGGACACCGCCGACGCCGACGTCGATGCGCTGGCGGCGCGGCTCGCCATGGCGCGCCAGGACACCGAGGTCTCCGAGCGCCAGATCTCCCTGCGGCGCCAGGACCTCGACGACACCGTGATCCGCGCGCCGTTCTCGGGCGTCGCGGTCAGCAAGGACGCCCAGCCCGGCGAGATGATCTCGCCCGTCTCGGCCGGCGGCGGCTTCACCCGCACCGGCATCTGCACGCTGGTCGACATGAAGTCGCTGGAGATCGAGGTGGACGTCAACGAGAGCTACATCCACCGGGTGGAGCCGGGGCAGAAGGCGGTGGCGACCCTCGACGCCTATCCCGACTGGCAGATCCCGGCGCGGGTGATCATGCCGGTGCCCACGGCCGACCGGCAGAAGGCGACGGTGAAGGTGCGGCTGGGCTTCGAGCAGCTCGACCCGCGCATCCTCCCCGACATGGGGGTCAAGGTCGCCTTCCTGGGCGACGAGAAGGGCATGGGCGCGACATCGGGGACGCCGGTGGTGACGGTCCCCCGCGCCGCGGTGCGCAAGGACGGGGACAAGGACGTGGTCTTCGTGATCCAGCCGGGCGACCGCGTCGAGCGCCGGGCGATCGGTCTCGCGGCCGGCGCCGGCGACGAGGCGGTGGTGACCTCCGGCCTCGCCGCGGGCGAGCGGGTGGTGGTCGCGGGGCCGGCGGACCTCAAGGACGGCGCTGCCGTCGCGATCAGGAACTGAGGAGACGAACGCATGGAGAACAGGGACACGCTGGTCCGCGTCGAGGACGTACACAAGGTCTATCAGCGGGGCAACGAGCGGATCGACATCCTGCAGGGGATCGACCTCGAGGTCCCGGAGGGGGACTTCCTGGCGCTGATGGGTCCCTCGGGCTCGGGGAAGACGACGCTGCTCAACCTGATCGGCGGGCTCGACCGCCCCACCTCCGGCACGGTCGAGGTGGCGGGGCAGCCGATCCACCGGCTGTCGGACGGCCAGCTCGCCAAGTGGCGGGCGCGCCACGTCGGCTTCGTCTTCCAGTTCTACAACCTGCTGCCGGTGCTGACGGCCGAGCGCAACGTCGAGCTGCCGCTGCTGCTGACCGCGCTGTCGGCGGCGCAGCGGCGGCAGCACGTGGCCACGGCGCTCGGCGTGGTGGGCCTCACCGACCGCGCCCGGCACTATCCGCGGCAGCTCTCCGGCGGCCAGGAGCAGCGGGTGGGCATCGCGCGGGCGATCGTCACCGATCCCACGCTGCTGCTCTGCGACGAGCCGACGGGCGATCTCGACCGCAAGTCGGGCGACGAGATTCTCGACCTCCTCCAGGCGCTCAACCGTGAGCACGGCAAGACCATCATCATGGTGACCCACGACCCGCAGGCCGCCGGCCGCGCCCGCCGCGTCCTCCACCTCGACAAGGGGAGCCTCGTTTCGGAGGTCGCGGCATGAAATTCTTCCCGCTGGTGTGGAGCAACCTGAAGCGGAAGAAGCTGCGGACGGCGTTCACGCTGCTGTCGATCGTCTTCGCCTTCATCCTGTTCGGCTATCTGGTGGCGATCCGGACGGCTTTCACCGCCGGCATCGAGGTGAGCGGCGCCGACCGGATGATGGTCACCCACAAGGTGTCGATCATCCAGCCGCTGCCGTTCTCCTACCGCGACCGCATCGCCCAGGTGCCCGGGGTCAAGACGGTCTCCTTCATGAACTGGTTCGGCGGCATCTACCAGGATCCCAAGAACTTCTTCGGCCAGATGTCGGTGGACACCGGCACCTTTCTCGACCTCTACCCGGAGTACGTCCTGAGCCCGGAGCAGAAGAAGGCGTGGCTCGCCGACCGGCAGGGAGCCATCGTCGGCCGGGTCACCGCCCAGCGGTTCGGCTGGAAGATCGGCGACAAGATCCCCATCCAGGCGACGATCTACCGCCATCCGGGCGGCTCGAACCTGTGGACTTTCAACCTGTCGGGCATCTATGACGGCGTCCAGAAGGCGACCGACACGTCGAACTTCTACTTCCATTACGACTACCTGAACGAGGGCACGGGCGGGAAGCTGGGGATCGTCGGGTGGTACATCATCAAGATCGCCGATCCGGCCCGCTCCGGCGACGTCGCGAAGCGGGTCGACGCTCTCTTCGCCAACTCGCCGGCGGAGACCAAGACGCAGACCGAGAAGGCCATGGCGCAGTCGTTCGCCAACCAGGTCGGCAGCATCGGCACGATCATCACGGCGATCCTCGCGGCGGTCTTCTTCACCCTGCTGCTGGTGGCGGGCAACACCATGGCCCAGTCGGTGCGCGAGCGCACGGGCGAGCTGGCGGTGCTGAAGACCCTGGGCTTCTCCCGCGGCCAGGTGCTCGGGCTGGTGCTCGCCGAGTCGTGCCTGCTGGCGCTGTTGGGGGGCGGGTTGGGGATCGCCGTCGCCTGGGGGCTGATCACCGCCCTGGGCGATCCGACCCACGGCCAGCTCCCGGTCTTCTACTTCCCCGGCCCCTACATCACGCTGGGGGCGGTCCTCGCCGTGCTGCTCGGCCTCGTCACCGGCGCGCTGCCGGCGGTCCAGGCGATGCGCCTGCGGATCGTCGACGCGTTGCGGAGGGTGTGATCATGCTCAACTGGCTCTCCCAGGTGGCGGCCGTGACCTGGCTCAACCTGCGCACCATCGGCCAGCGCCGCGGCGCCTCGCTGGCGGCGGTGGTCGGCGTGGCGGGGGTGGTGGCGGTGTTCGTGACCGTGCTGTCGATCGCCGAGGGCTTCCGCAGGACGATGACCACCGGCGCCTCGCCGGACACCGCGATCGTCCTGCGCAGCGGCACCGACTCCGAGATGATGAGCGGCATCGTCCGCGACCAGGCGCGGATCATCGCCGAGGCGCCCGGCGTGCGGCGCGCCGCGGCGGGGCCGGTCGCCTCTTCCGAGCTCTACGTCGTGGTGGACGTGCCGAAGCGCTCGACGGGCACGGACGCCAACGTCCCGCTGCGCGGGGTGCAGCCGGCGGCCTTCGACGTCCGCGATCGGATCCGGATCGTCCAGGGGCGGCGCTTCGAGCCGGGGCGCAACGAGGTGATCGTGGGCAAGGCGGCGGCTGCCGAGTTCGCCGGGCTCGATCTCGGCAGCCGTCTCCACTGGGGAGAGAACCAGTGGACCGTGGTCGGCATCTTCGCCGCCGACGGCGGGCTCGCCGAGTCGGAGATCTGGTGCGACGTCGGCGTCCTCCAGCCGGCCTACCGGCGGGGGAACACCTTCCAGTCGGTCTACGCCAAGCTCGAATCCCCGGCGGCGTTCGACCGCTTCAAGGACGCTCTGACCACCGATCCGCGGCTCGACGTCAAGGTCCTCCGCGAGTCGGATTACTACGCCGAGCAGTCGCGGACCCTTTACGCCATCATCACCGGCCTGGGCACCACGATCGCCATCCTGATGGGGGTGGGCGCCGTCTTCGGCGCGCTCAACACCATGTATACGGCGGTGGCCTCCCGCATGCGGGAGATCGCGACGCTGCGGGCGCTCGGCTTCAACACCGGGCCGGTGGTGATCTCGGTGCTCGCCGAATCGCTGGCGCTGGCCCTGATCGGCGGCGCGGCCGGCGCCGCGATCGCCTACCTCGCCTTCAACGGCTACCAGGCCGCGACCATGAACTGGTCGAGCTTCAGCCAGGTGGCCTTCGCCTTCGCGGTGACGCCGCGGCTGCTCGTCCAGGGGATCGTCTACGCCCTGCTGATGGGGCTGGTCGGCGGGCTCTTCCCGGCGATCCGCGCGGCGCGCCTGCCGGTGGCGACGGCGCTGCGGGAGCTCTGACTCGCGCTTCCCCCGTTTCCTTGCGCCTGCGCGAAGGCGAGAGATAGAATCCGAAACGGCGCGCTCCCGCCTGGAGCGCCCGTGACGCCGAGGGGAGATTTGGGGATGTCTCAGCAAACGAAGGATCTGGTCGAAGAAACCGCCGCGCCCGCGGCGCCGGGCTCGGCCAAGCTTTCCCTGGACGGGAAGGACTACGAGCTGCCGGTGGTCGTCGGCTCCGAGGGCGAGGTCGGACTCGACATTCAGCAGCTCCGCGCGCAGAGCGGAGCGATCACTCTCGATCCCGGCTATGGGAATACGGGCGCCTGCGAGAGCGCCATCACGTTCATCGACGGCGAGGCCGGCATCCTGCGCTACCGCGGCTATCCGATCGAGGAGATCGCCGGCAACGCGCAGTTCACCGAGATCTGCTACCTCCTGATCTACGGCCACCTGCCCGGCAAGGCGGAGCTCAAGGAGTTCGAGGACCGGCTGACCTACCACACCCTGCTCCACGAGGACATGAAGAAGTTCTTCGAGGGCTTCCCCTCGAGCGCCCATCCGATGGCCATGCTGTCGTCGATGGTCGCCTCGCTGTCGGCCTACTACCCCGACGGCAGCAAGAACGTGGACCTCGACCTGAACATCGCGCGGCTGCTCGCCAAGGCGCCCACCATCGCGGCGTTCTCCTACAAGAAGAGCATCGGGCAGCCGTTCATGTACCCGCGTAACGACCTGTCGTACTGCTCGCGCTTCCTGAACATGATGTTCGCCGTGCCGGCCGAGCCGTACAGCGTGCGGCCGGTGCTCGACCGCGCGCTCAACCTGCTGCTCATCCTGCACGCCGACCACGAGCAGAACTGCAGCACCTCGACGGTGCGCATGGTCGGCAGCAGCCAGGCGAACCTCTTCGCCTCGATCTCGGCCGGCATCTGCGCCCTCTGGGGGCCGCTCCACGGCGGCGCCAACCAGGCGGTCATCGAGATGCTGGAGCGCATCCGCGACGACCACGGCGACTTCAAGAAGTACGTGGACATGGCCAAGGAGAAGAACTCGGGCTTCCGGCTGATGGGCTTCGGCCACCGCGTCTACAAGAACTTCGATCCGCGGGCGCGCATCCTCAAGCGGATGGCCGACGACGTGCTGGTCGAGCTGGGGGTCCAGGATCCGTTGCTCGACATCGCCAAGTCGCTCGAGGAGGTCGCCCTGCACGACGACTTCTTCATCTCCCGCAAGCTCTATCCGAACGTCGATTTCTACAGCGGCATCATCTACCGGGCGATGGGCATCCCCACCAACATGTTCACGGTGATGTTCGCCCTCGGCCGCCTGCCGGGCTGGATCGCGCACTGGAAGGAGATGCTGGAGGATCCCAAGAACCGCATCAACCGCCCGCGCCAGATCTATGTCGGTGCCACCGAGCGGCCGTACGTGCCGCTCGACCAGCGGTAGAGCGGATCGCCCTTCAGGATTGTGGACGGCCGGCGGCGACACCGGCCGTTTTTCATTGACGGCGACACCCCCGAGTTGACAAACAGGACCGTCGAGGTCCAGAATAAATTCCGTCTATTGAGATAGAGTCTCAATAAATGGGAGAACGGACGAAACCGCGATGGCGAATACTCGGGAGAAAGAGCAATTCCTGCGTTTTCTGCGCGACCGGGGACAGCGCGTGACGGGCGAGCGCCTGGCGCTGTTCGACGAGATCTTCTCGCAGCACGGTCACATCGACGCCGAGGAGTTGCTGGACGCCATGAAGGTGCGCGGCCTCAAGATCTCGCGCGCCACGGTGTACCGCAACCTCGACTTGCTGGTGGAGAGCGGTCTGGCGCGCAAGTCCCGGCTGGGCAGCCGCGGCTTCCTCTACGAGCACGTGCATGCCGGGCAGCAGCACGATCACCTGGTGTGCACCGGCTGCGGCCGGGTGGTCGAGTTCGTCAGCCCGGGGATCGCGGCGCTGCAGGCGGAGATCTGCCGGGCGCACGGCTTCGTGCCGACGCGCCACACGCTGCAGATCGCCGGGCTCTGCAACCTCTGCGCGGAGGCCGCCGCCCAGGCCGGCCTGGCGGCCGCGCCGACGCCGGGGAGGGCGATCCATGTTTGAGTCGCTGATCGTCACCCTGCGCGAGGGGGTCGAGGCGGCCCTGGTGGTGGGGATCATCGTGGCCTTCCTGCGCCGGGAGGGGTACGAGCGCTACCTGGGCGCCGTCTGGTCGGGCATCGCGGCGGCGGCGGCGGCGAGCCTCGCCGGGGCGTTCGTGCTCTACCGCTGGGCGGTCAACGAGGAGGTCTTCGAGGGCATCCTCTACCTCGGCTCGGCGGTGATCGTCGGCTCGATGATGGTGTGGATGTGGCGGCACTCGCGGGCGCTCTCGGGCGAGATGAAGGGATCGCTGGCGCGCATCCTCGCCCGCGACACGGCGGGGTCGGTCGCGGCGGGCCTCTTCGTCTTCACCTTCCTGATGGTGTTCCGCGAGGGGATCGAGACCGTGGTCTTCCTCTCCGCCCTCTCGCTCACCACCAGCGGCCTGATGGCGGTGCTCGGCGTCTTGATCGGTCTCGCGCTGGCGGTCGCTTTCGGGGTGCTGTTCGTGCGCGGGAGCCTCCGGATCGACCTCGGACGCTTCTTCAAGATCACCGGTATCGCGCTCGCCATCTTCGTGCTCCAGCTCCTGTTCAACGGCTATCACGAGCTGTCGGAGGCCGGATGGGCGCCCGCCAACGAGACCACCATGGCGACCATCGGGCCGCTGGTGAGGAACGAGTTCTTCTTCGTGGCGGCCGTGCTCGCCCTGCCGCTGCTGATGCTGCTGGTCCCGGGGAGCGGCTCCAGGGAGGCGCCGGCCGCGGGTGCCGCGGCGCGCCTCGAGCGGGCGGGGAGCCGCCGCCAGTCGCGCTCCCGCGTGCTGGGAGCCACGCTCGGCCTCATCATCCTGGCCGCCCTCGGCCTCGGCTTCGTCTACTCGCAGCCGCCGGCCGCGCTGTCGGCGGCGACGCCGGTCGTGGTGGGCGCGGACGGTGAGGTCCGCATTCCCCTCTCGACCTTCCAGGGCACCACCGCCCTCCGCCGCTTCCAGGCGACGGTGGGGGGCCAGGTGGTGCGCTTCATCGCCGTCCCCATCGAGAAGGGGGGGCGCATTGCCACCGCCTTCGACGCCTGCCTGCTCTGTGGCCCCCGCGGCTACTACCAGGACGGCCCGAACGTCACCTGCCTGCACTGCGGCTCGGTGATCTATCCGCCCAGCATCGGCCAGTCCGGCGGCTGCAACCCCGTCCCCCTGCCGTCGCGGGTCGAGGGTAGCGAGCTCGTCCTCGCCGCCCAGGACCTCGCCGCCGGCGCCCACCTCTTCAACTCCGGACCCGGGACCCACGCCGGGCACGCCGGCTGATTCGGAATGTACGCGCGCCTGCTCGTCGAGTCGCTGCGCCGGGGCACCCGGCGCAAGCTCCTGGCGGTGAGCGCCGTGGCGCTCGGCACCCTGGGCGCTACCGCTCTCGGCGAGGTCGTGCTGGCCTCGGGAGACCGGTTGGCGGCCGAGATGGGTTCCTACGGCGCCAACCTCGTGATGACGCCGGCGCGGGCGGGGGAGACCCTGCCGGTCGCCGGCCTCGAGAAGGTGCGGCGGATCTTCTGGCGGAACAACATCGTGGCCGTGGCTCCGACCCTCGCCCTGCGGGTGCGGATGGGGGCGGGTGGAGTGGTAGCGCCGCTCGTCGGCGCCTGGTTCGACCACGCCCTGGAGCCGGGCTTCCGGACCGGCCTGCCGCGGACCCGGCCGACGCTGGCCGTCGAGGGACGATGGCCGCAGGAAGGAGAGCCGGAAGTCGCGCTCGGCCGCCGGCTCGCCGGGCGGCTGGGCCTGCGCCCGGGCAGCGAGCTGCGGCTGGGCCTGGGTGACCGGGCCGAGACCTTCCGGGTGGTCGGGACAGTCACCAGCGGCGGCGAGGAGGACGATCAGGCGTTCGCGCCGCTGCCGGCGGTCGAGCGGCTCTCCGGCCTGGCCGGGCGCTTCACCCGCGCCGAGATCTTCGCCATGACGGTCCCCGAGAGCCGGAACACGCATCCCGATCCGCGGCGGATGAGCGCCAAGGACTACGAGACCTGGTACTGCACGGCCTACCCCTCCGCCATCGCCTTCCAGCTCGACCAGGCCATTCCACAGACGCGGACGGCGGTCGTCTACGGCGTCACCCAGGCCACGGCGGACGTGCTGGGCCGCCTGCGCTGGGTGCTGACCGCCCTGGCGGCGGTGGCGCTCGCCGGCGCCGCCGTCGGCGTGACCGCCGCGATGACGGCCACCGTGATCGAGCGGCGGCTGGAGGCGGGACTGCTGGTGGCGCTCGGCGCTCCGCGCGGCCGGGTGGTGCTGTTCTTCCTCAGCGAGGCGGCGCTGCTGGGGCTCGCCGGCGGCCTGGCGGGCGGCGGGCTCGGCCTCGTTGCCGGCCGCGTCCTGGGCAGCGGCGCGCTCGGCGTGAGCGTCCCCTGGCTGCCCATCCTGCTGCCGTTCGCGGCTCTTCTCGGCTTGGCGCTGGCCGTCGCCGCCAGCGCCGTGCCGGTGGCGCGCGCCCTGGAGCGCTACCCGGCCGACATCCTCAAGAAGGCGACCGCCTGATGATCGTCCGCCTGGTGCTCGCCAGCCTGCGCCGGCGGTTCCGGCAGCTCGCGCTCATCCTCGCCGCGGTGACGGTGGCCGCGACGACGGTCGCCACCCTGGCGGGCTTCTCGAGCCGCGCCGGGCAGCGGCTGGGCGAGAGCCTGGCGGCCTTCGGCCCGAACCTCACGGTGCGCCCGCAGGTGGGCGGTCCGGCGCTGCTCCCCGCCGGCGCCGTCGCCAGGATCCGGGAGGTGCCGGGGGTCCGCTCCGCCGTGGGAGTGGCCGCGACGGACCGCGTCGAGGTGCGCGCGGATGCCAACCGTTTGGAGGCGGTGGCGCGCGCCATCGAGTCGCGGGTGGAGGGGATCGAGGCGGTGCCGTTGCGGCGGGTCAGCCAGTCGGATGCCCGACTGACCCGGCGGCTCACCCTGGTGCTGGTAGCGGTGAGCGCCGTCTCCTTCCTGCTCGCCCTGCTGTCGGTGGGCGCCGCGACGACCGCGCTGGTCGGCGAGCGCCGGGTCGAGATCGGCCTCATGCTGGCCCTCGGCTACACCGGCCGGCGGGTCGGCGCGTTCCTGGCCGTGGAGCTCCTGGCGGCGGCGGTGCTGGCGGGCGCGGTGGGGGAGATCCTGGGCGAGCTCGCGGCGGGTGGGCTCGCGCGGCACATGCTGGGTGCGGCCGGCGGAATCTCGATGACCTGGGGTGGCTTCGCAGCCGCCGCGCTGGTGGCGGTGCTGGTGGTGGGCTCCTCGATGCTGGTGGCCCTGCGGCGGGTGGAGCGACTCGACGCGGCCCGCGTCCTGCGTGGCGAATAGAAGATCCCGACGAATCGAGACCCCGAAAGAACCCATGCCCCCCCTGGTCGAGATCGAGGCCCTGAGCCGCCGCTTCGGATCCTTGCGAGCCCTCGACGAGCTGACGCTCGCGATCGGCGAGGGGGAGTGGGTGGCCGTGACCGGCCCCTCGGGCTCCGGCAAGACCACGCTGCTCAACATCCTCTCGGGCCTCGACCACGCCTCCGCGGGCCGGGTGAGCGTCGGCGGCGTGGACCTCGCCGGACTCAACGCCCGCGAGCTCGCCCGCTACCGCCAGCAGACCGTCGGCTTGGTGTTCCAGCAGTTCCATCTGATCCCCTATCTGACCGCCCTCGAGAACGTCATGCTGGCGCAGTACGTTCACAGCATGACCGACCGCGGCGAGGCCGAAGAGGCGCTGCGCCGGGTGGGCCTGGGCGAGCGCCTGGACCATCTGCCGAGCCAGCTCTCGGGCGGCGAGCAGCAGCGGGTGTGCATCGCCCGGGCGCTGATCAACCAGCCGCCGCTGATCCTCGCGGACGAGCCCACGGGCAACCTCGACGCCGTCAACGAGGCGGTCGTGATGTCGCTCCTGGCCGACCTCCACCAGCGAGGGCACACGCTGATCCTGGTCACCCACGACCCCTCAATCGCCGCCCGCGCCAACCGTGAGATCCGGCTGGAGCACGGCCGGCTCGCCCACGTCGAGCAGCCCGGGGACGTCGAACTCCAGGGGGTGCTGGCGGGGCTCTGGCAGCTCATCGAGGAGGATCAGGCCGCGGTCCCGATCACCCGCCGCGGCGTCGCGGAGCTGCTGGCGGACGGCCTGCTCGCCTTCGCCGACGGCAGGATCGCCTTCACCGAGCGCGGGAGAGCGCAGGCGGTGGCGGCCGTGCGGCGAGAGCGGCTCGCCGAGGTGCTGCTCGACCGCACCCTCTCCCGGGGAGCCGGCGAGGAGTGCGGCCAGGAGGCGCCCGTCGCGGCCGGCTTCGAGGACCAGGTCTGCGCCTTTCTCGATCATCCCGCCGCCTGCCCCCACGGCCGGCCCATCCCTCCCGGCGCCGACTGCCCGGACCGCGAGGCCCCTCCCCTCACGGAAGGCGTCGCGTGAGACCCTTCCTCGCCGTGGGCCTGCTGTTCGCGGCGGCGGCCGCCGTGCCTCCCCGGCCGGCGACCGTCGAGCGGCGGGTGGCGCTGATGGGCACCTCGCTGGAGATCGAGGTCGAGGCGGCGGACCGCGGCGCCGCGCTGGCGGCGAGCGAAGCGGCGGTGCGCGCGCTGGAGGCGGCCGAAGCCCGCCTTTCGACCTGGCGCGACGACAGCGAGCTCGCGCGGCTCAACCGCGCGCCGGCCGGCAAGCCGGTTCAACTCTCGCCACGGCTCGCCGCGGAGCTGGCCGGCGTGCGGCGCTGGTGGCGGGAGACCAGGGGCGCCTTCGATCCCGGAATCGGCGCGCTGGTCGCGGCCTGGGGGCTGCGCACCGGCGGCCTGGTGCCCACGGCGGAGGAGCGGGAGCGGGCGCGCTCCGCCGGCGGCCTCGCGGCGCTGGAGCTCACGGCGGACGGCCGCGCCGTACGGCTGCGCCCGGGCCTGCGCATCGAGGAGGGCGGCTGGGGCAAGGGCGCCGGCCTCGACGCCGCCATCGAGGCGCTCCGGGCCGACGGCAAGGCTAGGTCGGCGCTGCTGAATCTGGGCGGGCAGGTCGCCGTCTACGGGCGCGCCGGCGGAGCGGAAGCGAGCTGGACCTTCCCCGTCGCCGACCCGCGTGCCCGGCAACGCGCCGTGGTGGCGCTGACGATCGCCTCCGGCTCGGTCGCCACGTCGGGGAACAGCGAGCACGGCTTCGAGCGGGACGGCGTGCGCTACGGCCACCTCCTCGATCCCGCGACCGGCGCTCCGGCACGCGATTTCGGCAGTCTCACCGTCTGGGCTCCCGGAGCGCTGGAGGCGGACTGCCTCTCCAAGCTCTACGTGCTCGGTCCGGACGCGGCTCTCGCCTGGGCGCGAGCCCATCCGAGCGTCGAGATGCTGGTCCTCGAGCCGCGCGCCGGGGAGCTGCGAGCCCGCGCCACCGCCGGCTGGCGGGGGCGGATGGAAGCGCTGGTTCCGGAGCTGAAGATCGAATTCGAACCCCGGGGAGGAGTCTAGATGTTGCGATCCATTCGTCGCGCGCTCGTGCTGGGAGCGCTGATCGGCTCGACGGTCTTGCCAGGGATCGCTCCGGGAGCGGTCCGGGCGGACGAGCCGCCGTCCCCGGCCCAACTGGAGAAGGAGATCGCGGCCCTGCGCGCCGAGGTGGAAGCCCTGCGCGCCCGGAGCGGTCCGGACGCACAGCGCCTGGGCGAGATCGAGCGGAGCCTCCAGGTGCTGGCGCAGGAGATCGAGACGATGAAGCTCGGGGAGGCCGCGGCCACCGCCGACCGGTCGACCCACGGCATGGGGCCGGC
>DASWRX010000346.1:0-16224 GCA_036402955.1 Thermoanaerobaculia bacterium | reverse complement strand
TGCGCGGTCGGGGGCCTGCTACCCGGCGCTCCGGCGCTTACCGGGACGGGACTCTCACCCGCTGGACGAGCACAGCTCGAAGACAGGACACTTCCGCCTACCCTCTCCCCACGTCCTGCTCCTTCACGACGCACCATGAGGAGATCGTAGCAAAAGCCGCCTCAGGGCACGTTGACCGTCCACAACCCCCGCCCGTGGGTGGCGGCGAGCAGGGTGGTGGAGCGGTTCAGGAAGACGATGTCGTCCACCTCCACGTTGCCGGGGCCCTCGTTGACCGTCCCCCAGGTCTGGCCGCCATCCTCGGAGGCGAAGACGCCGACCTCGGTCCCGACGTAGAGCCAGTCCGGGCGCGAGGGGTGCTGCGCGATGCCCAGGATGGGGATCTGGGGGAGCTGCCCGGAGACCGAGTGCCAGGTCTGGCCACCGTCGTCCGTCCGCCAGAGGTTGTCCGGCGTGCGGCCGCCGAAGCTCACCCAGGCGACCTGGGGATCCTGCCAGGACGGGGTGATGCGGGTGACGTAGCGGTCCGGCAGCGGATTGTGGCCGCCGTTGTCGTCGACGGTCTGCCAGCTCGGGCTCGCCGACCGTCCGTCCGTCGAGGTGTAGACCTGGCCGTCGTTGTGCCCGACCCAGATCCGGTTGGGATCGGCGGGGGAGACCGCGATGGCGCTCACGTTCTGGACGCCGGACCGGTTGCTGACCGCCGGCTTGATCGCCGTCCACGCCGGCGGCCTGCCGGTCCGCACGTTGGTGCTGAGCCAGAGCTGCCCGGCGCCGGCGAGCATGCGGTTGCCGTCGGTGGGATCGAGGACGAACGGCGCCACGAAGTTCCCCTGGCTCTGTTCCGGCAGCCCGCCGTCGATGAAGATCTCCAGGTGCTTGCCGCCGTCGCGCGAGCGGAAGAGATTGGAGAGGTTGATGTACTCGCCGTAGACGTACGTCGGCACCTGCCGGTCCACGGCCACGAAGCCGCCGTCGCCGCCGTAGCTCAACGTGGCGGTGGCCGTTTTCTGCAATCGCAGGGTGCCGTTGTCCTGGGCGCCTCCCATCAGCAGCGCGGTGGGCCCGTCCCCCGCGCCGCTGTAGTACTGGGTGGTCGCATAGCCGCCGTTGAGGCTGCGCCAGCCCTTCTTCGTGGTCACCGTCTGCACGTTGTCGGCGACGAAGACGCCGCCGTCGCACCCCACGTAGACGCGCCGGTTGGTCCGGCCGTCGTAGCCAGGATCGCCGGCGATGAAATGGACGTCGGGGTGGACCTGCTGCGTCAGCAGATAGCCGGACGAGATGGGGGCGAAGCTCTGGCCGCCGTTGAGGCTACGCGAGACGTAGACGCCGCCGACCAGGACCAGGTTGGGATCGGTGGGGGACACCCAGACGGCGTTGCTGTACCAGTTGCCGTCGCCGCTCTGGCCGACCTGGTTCCAGGAGCGGCCGCCGTCGGTGGATTTCCAGAAGGCGCCGTCCTGATTCGCATACGCGATGTTGCCGTCGGAGGGCGCGTAGGCGATCTCGATGCGGGCCAGGAAATACGCGTTGCCGGCGAGGCTGCTGGCGGTGGTCCAGGTGGCGCCGCTATCGCTCGAGAAAAGAATCTGGTGCAGGTGATTGGCGCCATCCTCCGACGCCAGGGCCTCGTTCGGCGCCCGCGGGTTGAAGGCGACCTGCAGCGAGCGGTGCTCGGTGCGCAGCGACCAGGTGCCTCCGCCGTCGGTCGAGCGATAGAGGCCGGCCGAGGTCGCGGCGAGGAGGGTGGACGGATCCGCCGGCGAGACCGCGATCCGGTTCACGTCTCCCCAGTTGCCCGTGGCCCCGAGCTGCTGAAAGCTGGCCCCGCCGTCGTGGGTGACGAAGATGCCGAGCCCCCTCAGGGAGTCGGCGTTGAAGAAGCCCTCGCCCGTCCCGACGTAGAACGTGTCGGGGTCGGAGGGATCGGCGGCCAGCGACGACACGGTGAGGCTCGGGAAGAAGTCGTCGATGGGGGACCAGGACTTGCCGGCGTTGCTGGAGACGAAGAGCCCGCCCGACACCGATCCGGCCCACAGGTGGGCGGGATTGCGCGGATCGATCAGCAGTGCCCGCGTGCGGCCGCCGACGTTGGCGGGCCCGCGGAAGACCCAGCCGTTATCGAGCCCCGCGGTCTTGGTCAGGCCCGTCGCGAAGCGGCTCTGCTCCAGCCGCTGCCGTTGCTGGAGCGCCGCCAGCAGCGCTCCCTGGGGAATCCTGCCGTGCTCATCACGCTCGATCTGCTGCCGCCAGAGGAAAGCGCCCATCGCCTCGGTGGCCGCGGGATGCCCGGCGCTCTTGCGCCAGCTTGTGGCAACGGCGATGGCGGCCCACAGGCCGAGCAGGAGGGTGGCCAGGGTCAGCAGGGTGAGGAGGGCGCGTCGGTGAGGCGTCGAGCTCTTCATGTTGGAGGTCTCCCAGGTCCGCGGCATGGCACGATCTTGAGATCAGAGTACTAAACCAGCATCGAGAACATCAAGGATCAAAGCGAAAAATTTGCATTAACCTTGCAATCACTGGACAAAAGAAAAAGCCCGGCCGGAGCCGGGCTCGGATGTCAACGGAGCGTGGCGGAGGTCATGCCCCGACGGGCATCTCCGCCTCCTTGGGGTTCTCGATCGCGATGGCGAGCTGACCGCCCTGCATGTCGACCTGGAGGCGCGAGCCGTCGTGGACCTCGCCGGCGATCAGGGCGCGGGCGATCCGCGACTCCAGCTCGTGCTGGAGGAACCGCTTGAGCGGCCGGGCGCCGTAGACCGGGTCGAAGCCCTGCCGGGCCACGAACTCGCGGGCGGCGTCGGTCAGCTCCAGACGGATGCCGCGGTCCGCCAGACGGCGGCGCAGGTCCTCGGTCTGCAGGTCGACGATCTTCTTGATCTCGTCGAGCCGCAGCGGCTTGAAGAGCACGACGTCGTCCACCCGGTTGAGGAACTCGGGCCGGAAGTGCCGCCGCAGCTCCTGCATCACCGCCGTGCGGGCCGGCTCGGTGATCTCGCCCGTGGCCATCACCCCCTCGAGCAGGTGGGTGGAGCCGATGTTCGAGGTCATGATGATCACGGTGTTCTTGAAGTCCACCGTGCGGCCTTGAGAATCGGTCACACGCCCGTCGTCGAGGATCTGCAGGAGCACGTTGAAGACGTCGTTGTGCGCCTTCTCGATCTCATCGAAGAGGATGACGGAGTAGGGCTTGCGCCGCACCGCCTCGGTGAGCTGCCCGCCCTCCTCGTAGCCGACGTAGCCCGGCGGGGCGCCGATCAGCCGCGAGACGTTGTGCCGCTCCATGTACTCACTCATGTCGATGCGGATGAGGTTCTCCTCGCTGTCGAAGAGCGTCTCCGCCAGCGTCTTGGCGAGCTCGGTCTTGCCGACGCCGGTCGGCCCCAGGAAGATGAAGGAGCCGATCGGCCGCCGCGGGTCCTTGATGCCGGCGCGGGCGCGGAGCACGGCGTCGGAGACGAGCCGGACCGCCTCGTCCTGGCCGATCACCCGGTTGTGGAGGAGCTCCTCCATGCGCAGCAGCTTCTCGCGCTCGCCCTCGACCAGGCGAGTCACCGGGATGCCGGTCCAGCGTGAGACGATCTCGGCCACCTCCTCCTCGGTGACTTCCTCGCGCAGGAGCTGGCCGCCGGACTTCTGCTTTTCGGCGAGCTGGCGTTCCCGCTCCTTGAGATCGGCCTCGAGCTGGGGGAGCTTGCCGTAGCGCAGCTCGGCGCTCTGGTTGAGGTCGTACTGCCGCTCGGCCGCCTCGATCTCCTGGCGCACCTTCTCGATCTGCCCGCGCAGGGTCCGGACCTCCTCGATCGCCCTCTTCTCGGACTCCCACTGCGCCCGCATGGCATCGGCCTGGCTCTTGAGATCCGCCAGCTCCCGGCGCAGGGCCTCCAGCCGTTCCTGGCTCGCCTTGTCCTTCTCCTTCTTGAGCGCCGCCTCCTCGATCTCGAGCTGCATCACCCGGCGGGTGACCTCGTCGAGCTCCTGCGGCATCGAGTCGATCTCGGTGCGCAGCATGGCGCAGGCCTCGTCAATGAGGTCGATCGCCTTGTCCGGCAGGAAGCGGTCGGTGATGTAGCGGTCCGAGAGGACCGCCGCGCCCACCAGGGCGTTGTCCTGGATGCGCACGCCGTGGTGCACCTCGAAGCGCTCGCGCAGGCCGCGCAGGATCGAGATGGTGTCCTCGACGCTCGGCGGATCGACCGTCACCGGCTGGAAGCGCCGTTCGAGGGCCGCGTCCTTCTCGATGTTCTTGCGGTACTCGTCGAGCGTGGTGGCGCCGATGCAGTGCAGCTCGCCGCGCGCCAGCATCGGCTTCAGCAGGTTGCCCGCGTCGGGCGAGCCCTCGGTCTTGCCGGCGCCGACGATGGTGTGCAGCTCGTCGATGAAGAGCAGGATCCGGCCCTCGCTCTGCTTGATCTCGTTGAGCACGGCCTTCAGCCGCTCCTCGAACTCGCCGCGGTACTTGGCGCCGGCGAGCAGCGAGCCCATGTCGAGCGAGAAGAGGGCGCGGTCCTTCAGCCACTCGGGGACGTCGCCGCGCACGATGCGCTGCGCGAGCCCCTCGACGATGGCCGTCTTGCCCACGCCCGGCTCGCCGATCAGCACCGGATTGTTCTTGGTCTTGCGCGACAGGATGCGGATCACCCGCCGGATCTCGGCGTCGCGGCCGATCACCGGATCGAGCTTGTTGCGCCGCGCCTCGGCCACCAGGTCGACGCCGTACTTCTCGAGCGCCTCATAGGCGACCTCGGGGCTGGCGCTGGTCACCCGCTGGTTGCCGCGCACCGCCGTGAGGGCGGCGAGGAAGGCGTCCCGGGTGATGCCGAACTGCGCCAGCATCCTGCCGAGCGGCGAGGAGGAGCCCTCGTCCACCATGGCGAGCAGCAAGTGCTCGACAGAGACGTACTCGTCCTTGAGCCGCCTGGCCTCGTCCTCGGCCCGAATCAGGATCTGCTGCAGGCGCTGCGTCAGATAGATCTTGCCCGCCTCGACGCCGGGGCCCGAGACCTTCGGGCGGCGCGCCAGCTCGCGCTCGACCTCGGCCTTGAGCGCCTCGGTCGGCACCTCCATCCGGCCGAGCAGGCGGGGGATCAGCCCCTCCGGCTGTTCCAGGAGGGCGAGGAGAAGATGCTCTCCGTCCACCTCCTGATGCCCGTAGCGGAGCGCCTTGGTCTGGGCGCTCTGGAGAGCCTCCTGGGATTTCTGCGTCATGCGATTGATGTCCATGGATGTTTACCTCGCTGAGTCCCCGGTCTTGAATTCGTAGGGGCGGCCCTACGGAACCGGGGACATCTCTCAAACCTCCACCTCTGTGGCGCGCTCGGTCTCGATCGCGGCGAGCTGCTCGTAGAGCTCGCGCTCGGGATCACTGAGCTGGTTGGGAACGACGATCCGGATCTCGGCCAGCAGGTCCCCCTTGGCGCCGCCGGACTTCGAGAGCCCCCGCTCCTTCAGCCGGATCTTGCGGCCGGAAGAGGAGCCCGCCGGGATGCGCACCCGCACCGGGCCGGTGGGGGTCTCGACGTCCGCCTCGCCGCCCAGCGCGGCCTTCGGCGGGTAGACGGACACGGTGGTGAGGATGTCCGACCCCTCGATCCGGAAGCGCGGGTCGGGCTCGATCTCGATTTTCAGGAAGAGATCGCCCGCCGGGCCCCCCATCCCCGGGCCGCCCTGGCCGGCCAGCCGGATCTTCTGCCCGGGCCGGATCCCCTCGGGAATCTTGACGGTGAGCGTCTTGCGCTGTCCCGTGTTCGGGTCGGAGATCGTGAGCTCGCGCGAGCCGCCCCGGACCGCCTCCTCGACGGAGACGCTGAGCGTGGCCTCGCTGTCGTTGCCGGCTTGGGAGCCGCCTCCGAAGCCGGCGCCGCCGAACCCCGCAGGGCCGCCGCGCCGCCGTCCCCGGCCGCCGGGACCGCCGCCGCCGAAGAGCATCTCGAAGAAGTCGCTGAAGCCCGCGCCGCCGGAGCCCTGGAAATCATTGAAGTCGAACCCGCCACCCCCCTGGCCGAACCCCTCCCAGCCCGGCGGCGGACCGCCCGTGCCGCCGCCCATCCGGTTCCAGTTGGCGCCGTACTGGTCGTACTTCTTGCGCTTGTCCGGGTCCTTCAGAACCTCGTAGGCCTCGCCGATCTCCTTGAACTTCATCTCGGCCTGCGGGTCCTTGTTGACGTCCGGGTGGAACTTGCGCGCCTGCTTCCGGTACGCCTTCTGGATGTCGTCCTGGGACGCCTCCTTCTTGACGCCCAGGGTCTGGTAGTAGTCCTTGTATTCCAAGAGATCGTCTCCTCCACTCGACGCCCGGCCTCAACTCAATAGGATTGAGTGCTCAACACTCAGATAGTAGAACAGGCGGGAGGATTTTTCCATTCCTGCGGACGCAGCACGGCGCGGGACAGAGGTAGAGGCAAACAAGAGAGAGGGGCCGGCCGGCACTGAGTGCCGGCCGGCCCCTGGCAAGGTCTCAATCCGCCGGGTTGGCGGCGATTAGCAACCGTTGGGAGCCCACTTGAGGGTTCCGTTGCAGTTCGCGATGTCATACTTGAGAGTGGTCTGCTGCGTGCCGCCATTCGACTTCCGGCAGGTCGCCGACAGGGTCAGCGGCGTCTTTCCGGGGGTGCCGGTGAAGGTGATGTTGCTGCAGGACAGGGTATAGGACCCCGGAGGGGCGGGTACGCTCTGCGCCTGCGCTGAGCTCAGATACCCGATTCCCAGACAGATGAGTGCCATGCCTGCAACCAGAGCCACATAGATAGCCAATCGCTTCTTCATGATTCCCTCCTGATTGTTGGGGCGCCAGCGCCCGAATGCTTAACAACTTAGCACATAAACTTCGTCCGAGTCGCGCCCAGCCGTCGCCAAGAGCCACCAGACGGAGGGCGGCCTCGATCGCGGCGTGCTGCCGGCGGACGGAGCCGCGCCTCTCTTCGGGAGCTCGGATAGGGAGCTTGGGTCAGGGAGGGGTCATGCCGAAATGCTCGTAGTTCTTGGCGATGAACGCCTTCCACTTGTCCGGGGTCTCTTCCATCGGATAGATGGCCTCGACCGGGCAGGCGTCGACGCAGAGGCCGCAGTCGATGCACTCCTCCGGATGGATGTAGAGCATCTCCCAGTCCTCGTTCTTGCCGTAGATGCAGTCGACCGGGCAGACATCCACGCAGGCCGAATCCTTCACTCCAATGCAGGGTTCAGTGATGATATGCGTCATTCCGGGCCCCTCCTTCGGCGGCCGTGTGGGGTTCAGTCTATGAGGCGACGATTATATGCCCGAGGGGGCATGGGGCTCAATGCGCGCAGACGCTCACGAGCCTCCGAAGAACCGCCGCGGCGAGAACTCGGGGATCTCGTCCTCTTTCGTCAGTGCGAGCCGCGCCACTTCGCGCGCCGTCCAGGGCGCGAGCAGGATGCCGTTGCGGAAATGGCCGGTGGCGGCGAGGATGGGCCAGCCGGGGAGGGCGCCCACGATCGGCAGGTTGTCCGGCGTGCCCGGCCGCAGACCCGACCAGATGGTCTCCAGGCGGGCGCGCTCCAGCCCCGGGAAGAGCCGGCGGGCGAAGGCGAGCAGGTCCTCGACGCCGCCCAATGTGTTGTGTTTCTCGAAACCGGCCTCCTCGACCGTGGCGCCGATCAGCAGGCCGGTGGCGCCGCGGCGCACGGCGTAGGCATGCCCCTGGCGGACGCTGCCGCTCCACGGCCACTCGACGCCGCCCAGCATCACCATCTGGCCGCGCACGGGGCGCAGGGGGAGCTGGGGCAGGTCGGGGAGGAGGCCGCTCCAGGCGCCCGCGGCCAGCACCAGGAGGCGGGCCTCCTTGCGCCAGTGATGGCCGATGGCGAGCACGGTCCCCCCGGGCCGCCGCTCGATGCTCACCACCTCGCTGTGGTAATGGGTCGTCACCCCGAGCTTCTGCAGACCTTGCGCGAGCACGGCGCAGAGCTGGACGTTGTCCACCCGGTGCTCGCTCGCCAGGTGGACGACGCGGCGGACGTCCGGCGAAACGTCTGGCACCCAGTGGCGCAGGGCCGCGGCGTCCATGTCGTCGGCCTGCTCGCCGAGCTCGCGCGCCACGCGCACGGTGCGCTCGACCTCGGCGTCGTCCTCCTCGGTGAGCGCCACCAGCAGCGTCCCGCTGGTGTCGTAGTCGACCGAGAGGCCGGTCTCCGACTCGAGGGCGGCGACCCAGGGCCCCCACAGGCCGAGCGAGGCGCGGCAGGCCTCGAAGAAAGGGCCGGGATCGGTCGACTCGGTGAGCGGCGCGAGCATGCCGGCAGCGGCCATCGACGCCTCGGCGCCGGCCGGCAGCCGTTCGACGATCTCCACCCGCAACCCGCGCAAGGCGAGCTCGCGGGCGCACGCCAGGCCGATGATGCCGCCGCCGAGGATCAGGATGTCGGGATGGGTCATGCGGAGCGCGCCTCCGCCGCGAACGCGGCGTCGAAGGCCTCCAGGGTGGCGGCGATCTCCGCCTCGCCGTGGGCGGTGGAGAGGAACATCGTCTCGTACGGCGAGGGGGGCAGGTGGACGCCGCGGTCGAGCAGCGCGTGGAAGACGCGCGAGAAGCGCGGCCGGTCGGTGGCGTGGACGTCCTCCAGCCGGTGGATGGGGCCCGAGGTGAAGAAGAGGCCCAGCATGGAACCCTGGCGCTCCACCCGGCAGGGGATGCCACGGCGGCGGCCGGTCTCCTCGATCCCCTGCTGGAGACGGGCGCCGGTCCGCTCGAGCGTCTCGTAGGGGCAGGGATCGTCCTGCCCCAGCTCGCGCAGGGCCGCCCGTCCGGCGGCGACGGCCAGCGGGTTCCCCGACAGGGTGCCCGCCTGGTAGACCGGGCCGGCGGGAGCGATGCGCCGCATCAGGTCCCGCGAGCCCGCGTAGGCGGCCAGCGGCAGGCCGCCGCCGATCACCTTGCCCAGCGTCGTCAGGTCCGGCCGCACGCCGAGCGGGTTCTGCGCGCCTCCCCAGGCCACCCGGAAGCCGGTCATCACCTCGTCGAAGATCAGGATCGCGCCGTGGCGGTCGCAGAGGGCGCGCAGCCCTTCGAGGAAGCCGGGGACGGGCGGCACCAGGTTCATGTTGCCGGCGATCGGCTCCACGATGACGGCGGCGATCGTGTCCGGATGCTGAGCGAACAACCGCTCGACGGCCTCCAGATCGTTGTAGGGCGCGAGCAGGGTGTCCGCCACCACGGCGGCCGGCACGCCGGGGGAGGAGGGAACGCCGATGGTGGCCGCTCCCGAGCCGGCGGCGATCAGGAAGGGGTCGGCGTGGCCGTGATAGCACCCCTCGAACTTGACGAACCGGTCGCGGCCGGTGGCGGCGCGGGCGAGGCGCAGGGCCGACATGGTGGCCTCCGTGCCGGAGTTGACCAGGCGGACCATCTCGACCGACGGCAGGGCGGAGACGAGGGTCTCCGCGATCTCCACCTCCGCGAGAGTGGGCGCGCCGAAGGCCGTGCCGCGGCCGAGCGCCTCCTCGATCGCCGCCACCACCGCCGGATGCCGGTGCCCCAGGATGTGCGGACCGTAGCCGCCGATGTAATCGATGTAGCGCCGGCCATCCTCCCCTTCGAGCCAGGCCCCTTGAGCGGCGCGCACGAACACCGGCGAGCCGCCGACGCCGCGGAAGGCCCGCACGGGCGAATTGACGCCGCCGGGGAGGACCTTCTCGGCCCGTTCCATGAGAGTCATCAGGCAAGCCCTCCCACCGCCCGAGCCCTCATCACCCCGGCCCTCTTCTCCCGGCCTCCCCCCCGTCCGCCGGGAGAAGAGGGAGTGGTTAGCCTGAAAACGAACTGATTTGAGCCCCCTCTCTCCCGGTCGGGTGGGGGGGAGGCCGGGAGAGAGGGGGTTGGGGGAGTGAGGGCCGGCCCCGAAGGGGCCGGGCACCGCCGCAGGGCACGCGCTCTCGGCGCCTTCATTCCGCCCACCCCGCCGCCAGCAGCCGCGCCGCGTCGCGCGCCGCGTAGGTGAAGATGAGGTCGGCGCCGGCCCGGCGGATGGCGAGGAGGGTCTCCATCATCACCCGGTCGTAGTCGATCCAGCCGCGCTCGGCCGCCGCCTTGAGCATCGCATACTCGCCGCTGACGTGGTAGGCGGCGAGAGGCAGGTCGAACCTCCGGCGCAGGGCCGCCAGAATGTCCAGGTAGGGCAGCGCGGGCTTCACCATCAGCATGTCCGCCCCCTCCTCGACGTCCAGCTCCGCCTCCCGCATGGCCTCGCGGCCGTTCGCCGCGTCCATCTGATAGGCCCGCCGGTCGCCGAATTGGGGGGTCGACTCGGCGGCCTCGCGGAAGGGGCCGTAGAAGCCGCTGGCGAACTTGACGGCGTAGGAAAGGATGGGGGTGTGGGCGAAGCCGGCGGCGTCCAGCCCGCGGCGGATGGCGCCCACCCGGCCGTCCATCATGTCCGAGGGAGCGATGACGTCCGCTCGGGCCTCGGCGAGGGAGACGGACTGCCGAACCAGGTTGGCGAGCGTCTCGTCGTTGTCCACCTCGTGGCCGTGGAGCACGCCGCAGTGGCCGTGGTCCGTGTACTCGCAGAAGCAGACGTCGACCACCTTGACCAGGCCCGGCACCTCGGACGCCAGGGCGCGCAGGGCCCGCTGGACGACGCCGTCCGGTGACCAGGCGGCGCTCCCCACCGCGTCCTTCGACTCCGGGAGGCCGAACAGCAGCACGGTGCGGATCCCCTCGGCGAGAGTCTGCCTCGCCGTCGCGACGATCTGGTCCACAGAGTGCTGGAAGACGCCGGGCATCGAGGAGACGGGGCGGGCGACCCCCTCGCCCGGGCAGACGAAAAGGGGGAGCGCCAGATGGTCCGGAGAGAGCCGGGTCTCCCGTACCAGGCGGCGGAGCTCGGGGGTGCGGCGGAAGCGGCGGAGTCGGGTTTCGGGGAAGGCCATGACGCCCCGGTTTGTATCGCGGCGGGTGGGGGGAGCGCAATGCCTGGAAGGACGGGCGGGGAAATCCCACCCCGCGGACCGGCGGGGTGGGGAGAGGCCGTCAGCCCGCGGTCGTGCAGTTCGTGGCGTAGCTGAAGCAGGTCGCGTGGCCGCTGACGCACGCCCCGTTGGCCGTGCAATCGAACTGGGTCACGGTGACACCCGATCCGCCGGCCGCGCGGAGAGCGGAGGTCTCGAGGTTCCCTACGGTCTCGCGGCTGAGGGCGAGCTTCTTCGTGCTCTTTTTCACAGGTTCCTCCATTCCGGGCAAAAATGCCCTTCTCTATATCTGTGCGGTAGGAACGAGCGAGTGGGACTCCAGGTCTTCCTGTCCTGCGAGGAGGATGGGGATCGGATATAGTCATGCCGCCCTGCGGCAAAGGTCTTGCAAAGCTCGCTCGGCGACGTGGAGGCGACATGAAGGGAGACCGGCGCCGATGAATCCGCTCGAACAGCTCTCGCGACGCCAACTGCTGGTAGTCACCGGCAAGGGGGGCGTCGGCAAGACCGTGGTGGCCGCGACCCTGGGCCGGGCGCTCGCCGCCGCCGGCCGCCGGACCCTGGTGGTGGAGGTCGATCCCCGCGAGAACCTCCATCAGATGATGGGGACGCCCCCTTCCGGCGGTGCCATCGTGCAGGCCGAGCCGCGCCTCTGGGCGCAGAACCTCAAGCCCCGGCAGGTGCTGGACCAGGTGGTGCGCGACCAGCTCAAGCTGGAGCTGCTCACCCGGCGGGTGCTCGACAGCCCCATCTACCAGCAGTTCGCCACCGGCGCTCCGGGCCTGAAGGAGATCGCCATCCTCGGCCACGCCTACCGATTGCTCCACGGCCTGGGCGAGCCCGGCACCCCCGAGATCGACACCGTGATCATCGACGCTCCGGCGACGGGCCACGGGGTCACCCTGCTCGCCGCGCCGGCGCTGGTCTCCGAGGTGATCACCAACGGCCCGTTCGCCCGCATGGCAACGGACATGGCGGGGATGATCGCCGATCCCGAGCGCTGCGGCATCGTGGTGGTGACGCAGGCCGAGGAGATGCCGGTGGAGGAGGCGCTGGAGCTGCGCGCGGCGCTCCAGGAGCGGGTGCGGCGCGATCCCGAGCTGCTGGTGATCAACGGCCTGTACCCGCCGGCTCCCCCCCTCCCCGAGAACCCGGAGGCGAAGGAGAACGAGCTGGTCTCCCTCTGGCGCCGCCGGCGGCTGCTCAACGAGCGGGAGGTGGCG
Source organism: Thermoanaerobaculia bacterium (assembly GCA_036402955.1). GTDB lineage: Bacteria > Acidobacteriota > Thermoanaerobaculia > Multivoradales > UBA5704 > DATARR01. The sequence goes on along the minus strand of DASWRX010000346.1, from coordinate 4,071 downwards.
CGGCTGCGGAAGTCCTGGCAGGGCCCCTGCGTCGAGTTGCCGCAACTGCCGCTCGACCGCGGCCTGCCGCTGCTCGCCACGCTGGGCCGCTGCCTGGCCGACTCGGCCCGGAATCTATGAACAGGGATCTGGCAGGGATTTGGAGGGGGAAGACCGCATGGATCTGATCTCGGGCCGCCATCCGCTGGTCATCGTCGTCGGCTCCGGCGGCGTCGGCAAGACGACGCTGGCCGCCTCTTTGGGCGTCCTCTCCGCCCGCGAGGGCCGCGACACGCTGGTGATGACCTTCGACCCTTCCTTGCGCCTCAAGCAGAGCCTGGGCGTGGGGGACGAGGCCCGGCTGCGCGAGGTGCCGGTGGCGCTCGACGCGCCGGGCAAGCTCCACGCCAGCCTGCTCGACGCCCGGCTGACCTTCGACCGGCTGATCGAGCGCTACGCGCCGGACGAGGAATCCCGCCGCCGCGTGCTCGGCAACCGTTTCTACCAGCACCTCTCCGGCACCCTCGGCGGCATCCTCGAATACATGGCCGTGGAGCGCCTTTTCGAGGTGGCCTCCGACGGGCGCTACGCCCAGGTGGTGCTCGACACGCCCCCCACCCGCCAGGCCCTCGACTTCCTGGAGGCTCCGAAGCGCATCGTGGGCTTCCTCGACAGCGGCGCTCTGCGGGTGGCGCTCAAGCCCTGGTTCGACGACGAGGGCCGGCTCCGGGCGGCCTCCAAGTGGGGCGTCCTCGGGCGGCGGGCCGAGCGCTTCCTCGACGAGGTGGTGGGCATGGACCTGCTGCGCGACATGGCCGAGTTCTTCCAGGCCTTCGGGCCGCTCTACGAGGGGTTCCGCGACCGCGCGCTGGAAGTGGGGGAGCTGCTGCGTTCGAAGCAGACCCTCTTCGTGCTGGTCACCGGTCCGGGGGAGGAGCGCATCCCGGACACCCTCTTCTTCGCCCGCAAGCTGGAGGAGGCCGGCTACAACCTCGGCCCCATCGTGGTCAACCGCGTCCATCCCCGCTTCGTCGTGGAGGGCGCCCTGCCCTCATCGGACGATCCCTGCCGTCCCAGCGGCTGGGAGCTCCTCACCTGGTCGGGCGAGCGCGACCGCCGTGGCCTGGTCGAGCTGGCGAAGCTCTTCTCCCGCGAGCAGCCGCTGGTGGATCTCCCGCTGCTGCCGGACGAGCCCACCGACCTTCCCGCGCTCGAAGCGCTGGGGCGGCAGCTCGAAGGGCGCCTCGGGGAATGGGAGCGGTACGTCAGCCGGACGTCGTAGGTGGACGGACGGCCCCCTTGCCGCATCGCGTCAAAAATCTCTTGACACGATTTGCCGCAGTGCGGTAAAGTGCCCCTTGTCGCGGCCGCCCCGAAGGTTGGGGATCCCTGCCGCGACCCCACTGCAAGGAGGAGCTCCATGATCCGGCTCATCAAGCGTTACGAAAGCCGCAAGCTGTACGACACCGAGGAGAGCCGGTACGTCTCGCTGGACGAGATCGCGGCCTGGGTCCGCACGGGACAGGACGTGCGGGTGATGGACAACGCCACCAGCAACGACGTCACGTCCCAGACGTTGACGCAGATCATCCTGGACGAGGGGCGGAAGGGGACGTCGTTCATTCCCAGCGAGCTGCTGCACGACCTGGTCCGGTTGGGCGAGCGGGCGGTCAGCACCGGCCTCGAGCAGGTGCAGCACGGCGTCGACCGCCTGATCGACCGCCTGGGACCGGTGCGCAAGGCCCGCGAGGAGATGCAGAGCCTGCGGGCGCGCCTGGAGGAGCTGGAGGTGTCGCTGGCCGATCTCGAGCGCAGCGACAGTGGGATCACGATGGAACCGCAGAACGGACGTTCCGCGGAGCGCAAGCCCGTGGTCCGCATCGAACCCGAGGGAGAGATCATCAAATGAATCCGACAAGTGTGAATATCAGTCAGAATATTGGAAACGTTTTCGACCGGGTGCTCGGCGCCGGCCGCACCCTCTGGCTGGCCGGCGTCGGCGCCGTGGCCGAGGTGAGCGAAGGGGGCATGGACGTGTTCGACCGCCTGGTCGAGCGCGGCAGGACCCTCGAGGAGCGGCAGAAGAAGCTGGTGGACACAGTGACCGGCCGCGCCGGCAGGACGGTGCGCGAGGCGCGCCAACTGCTGGAGGACACGGTGGAGCTCGAGAGCCGCGGCGTGCTCAAGCGGCTGAACGTGATGACGCGGGATGACGTCAAGGTCCTCTCCGCGCGGCTCCAGACGCTGTCGAAGAAGGTGGACGAGGCCGTGGCGCGGCGTCACGCCGTCCCCGCGGACGTCATCGAGATCGTCAGCCCCGAGGGTGAGACGGCGGTGGTCGTCCCTGTGAAGACAATCCCTGTACATTCAACCGCGACCGCTCGCCCCAAGGCGTCCAGGCCGCGTCCAAAGAAAGCGACGAGGTGAGCCATGGAACCGAACACCCAGACTGAGACCGCCCACGAGAAGAACGCGCAGGAAGAGATCAAGGATTCCGTGCACCGCATCTGGCTCGCCGGTCTCGGCGCGCTGGCCGCCGCCGAGGAGGAGGGCTCGAAGCTGTTCAGCCGCCTGGTCGACCGCGGCCGCGACGTCGAGTCGCGCGGCAAGATCGAGGTCGACAAGGTGAAGGTCGAGGTCGACAAGATGAAGAGCAAGGCCGAGAGCGCCTTCGAGACCTGGGGTGACAAGTTCGACGACAAGCTCACCGGCACCCTGCGCCGGCTGGGCGTCCCGACCCGGGACGAGATCCGCAACCTGACGCAGAAGGTCGAGGATCTGAACGCCAAGCTCGAGCAGCTCAAGCCGCGCGTGACGCCGGCCGGCCCGACCGTGGTGACGCCGGAGACCGCCACGACGCCGACCGACCCGAGCAAGATCGTCGTCTAGCGCGGGGGGACCGAGGGTGGAGCGCACCGGGAACGACCCAGGCAACACGACAGGCTCCCCCAGGATTGGACTGGCTCTCGCCGGGGGAGGTCCGGAGGGCGCGATCTACGAGATCGGCGCTCTCCGGGCCCTCGACGAGGCTGTGGACGGTCTCGATCTCAACCACCTCCACGTCTACGTGGGGGTGAGCGCCGGCGCCTTCATCGGCGCCAACCTCGTCAACAACCTCACCACGGCCGAGATGTGCCGGGCCATCGTCTCGCACGAGCCGGGCGAGCACCCGTTCGTGCCCGAGACCTTCCTTACCCCCGCGGTCCGCGAGATCGCGCGCAGCGGCCAGGCGGTGCCGCGGCTGCTCCTGGAGTCGGTCTGGCGGTGGCTCACCCACCGCAAGGACCTCACCCTGATGGAGTCGCTGACCCGCCTCTCGGAGGCGCTGCCGGTGGGGATCTTCGACAACCGGCCGATCCGCGACTATCTCTCCAAGATCTACAACATGAAGGGGCGGACGGACGACTTCCGCGAGCTCGGCAAGCGCTTCGTGGTGGTCGCCGCGGACCTCGACTCCGGCCAGGCCGTGCTCTTCGGCGAGCCGGGGATGGATCACGTTCCGATCTCGCTCGCGGTGGCCGCCAGCTCGGCCCTTCCCGGCATCTACTCGCCGGTGGAGATCGACGGCCGGCACTACGTGGACGGCGTCCTGCTCAAGACCCTGCACGCCTCGGTGGCCCTGGAGAAGGGGGCCGACCTGGTGATCTGCGTCAACCCGATCGTCCCGGTGGATACCGTGGGCACGGTCGAGGCTGGCCTGATGCGGCGCGGCAAGCTGCTCGACCACGGGCTGCCCTCGGTGATGTCGCAGACCTTCCGGACGCTGATCCATTCGCGCCTGGAGATCGGCATGGCCGCCTACGAAAGGAAGTTCCAGGGCTCCGACGTGGTGCTCTTCGAGCCGCACCCGGACGACTACCTGATGTTCTTCACCAACATCTTCAGCTTCTCGGAGCGCCGGGCGGTCTGCGAGCACGCCTACCACGCGGTGCGGCGGGACCTCCTGGCCCGCTACGGCGAGCTCGCCCCGCTCTTCGCCCGCCACGGCCTCACCCTGCGGCGGGACATCCTCGAGGAGGCGCGGAGCCTCTGGGATGGCGTCTACCAGGACCGCTCCGTCCGGTTGCCGGTGACCTCCGGGAACACGGTCGC
>DASWRX010000345.1:0-8671 GCA_036402955.1 Thermoanaerobaculia bacterium | reverse complement strand
CGGAGAGGGTGTCGGGCTTCGGCAAGGCGGTTCCTCCTTGCCATCCTTTCAGCAAGGATCGGGCCGACTCTGGAGCCGATGCTCCCTTCTACGATGTGGGATTGGGCGGCACGGGATCAGGAAGCCCAGTTTTCCACGTTCAGGGACGGCACCCGCGAAAACTCGCGCACGTTGTTCGTCACGAGGGTTCCGCCGGTCGCCAGGGCGCACGAGGCGATCAGGAGATCCATCGTTCCGATGAGCCGTCCCTGAGACGAAAGAAGCTGCTTGAGATTCCCGAAATGAACCGCGGCCTGAGCATCAAACGGGATCTGCACGAGAGGGGCGAGGAAGATCTCAACCCTGGCCAGATTCTGCTGCGGACGGCCGGAGTTCAGGGCCCCGAACCGTAGCTCCGCCGCGGTGACCGCCGTCGTACCGACCTGATCCACGGGCAGGCCTGCCAAGCGCGCGGTAACGGCGGGGAGGCTCTCGTTGAGAAGGTAGATCGAGATGTCCGTATCGAGGAGAAAGAGACGCCTCACTTCAGAGTCATCCGCTTGGCCTGGGGCGCTTCCTCCCGAATGTCCCGGAGGATCTCTTCCGCGCTCCGGTCGTCTTCCCAAGTCCCCAGGACGGCGAAGAAGGAGTCGGGGAGCTTGTCCTCCAGCCGGATCCGAATGGCTTGCTTCACCCAGGCAGATGGACTGATACCATCCTTTTCTGAAGCCTGATGCAACCGCCTGGCGGTCTCGTCATCCAGCTCGATCGCGATCTCCGTCATCGTTTCCCCCTGAGCCGTTTTCCCCTGAACAGTATATTGCGCCCCTTCTCCAGAGAGAAGGCAAGCCCTACGAAATCGTCTTCTGGAACGCTCGCGCGCTCCCGGCCACCAGCACCGCCGCGATCGCCAGCAGGGCGGCGACGTGGCTCCAGAGGTCCTGGAAGGAGGCGCCACGGATCACGATGCCCCGCGAGATGGCGATGAAGTGCGTCGCCGGCAGGATCTGCGAGAGCGCCCGCAGCGGCGCCGGCAGCGAGGACAGCGGGAAGATGTAGCCCGACAGCATGATCGAGGGGAGCAGCACCATCTGCGCGATCTGCGTCGCCTCCATCTGCGTCTTCGCCCGCGAGGAGACCAGCAGCCCCAGCGACAGCAGCGCGAACAGGTAGACCAGCGCCAGCCCCAGCAGCAGCGGGATGCTGCCGTGGATCGGCACCTTGAAGACGACGGTCATCAGCACCAGCACCAGGCAGAGCTGCACGAAGGACAGCACCAGGTAGGGGAGGATCTTCCCCAGCACCACGGCCAGCGGCGAGGCCGGCGTCACCATGAGCTGCTCGAGCGTGCCCCGCTCGCGTTCCCTCACGATGGCGTAGGCCGACAGCAGCGTGCCCGAGAAGGTCAGCAGGATCGCCACCAGCCCCGGGATCAGCAGGTTGGCGCTCCGCGAATCCGGATTGAACAGCAGCGTCGGCCGCGCCTCCAGCGGGAAGTCGCGCACCCCCACCTTGTCGCGGATCTCGGCGAGCGACCGGTTCAGCGCCACGCCGTTGGCCGCCCCCAGCGTCTGGGCGGAGATGCTGGAGTCCGAGCCGTCGATCAGCACCAGGAAATTCGCGGTCTGGCCGCGCAGCCGCCGCTCCTCGTAGTCGGGCGGGATCTCGATCCCCACCGAGGCGCGGCCGGCCACGATCTCCTGCCGCAGGGCCGCCCGCGACGGCGCGAAGCCGACCACCTCGAAGTAGCTGGTGTTCACGAAGTCGTCCACCAGCTCGCGGCTCGCGGCGCTCCGGCTCTGGTCGAAGACCACCGTGGGCACGTGCCGGATGTTGGTGTCGATCAGCCCGAAGAGGACGAGCTGGAAGATGGGGACCATCAGCGAGAAACGCAGCGTCCCCTTGTCGCGCAGCATCTGGATGCCTTCCTTGCGGAGGACGGCGGTGAAGCCTCTCAACGGTCCGGCCCCTTGCCGTTGCCGCCCGTCTGCAGCCGGGTCAGCCGCACGAACACGTCCTCAAGGGACGGGGCGATCGGGCGCACGTGAACGGGCGAGCCGGCGGCGCGGGTGAGGTCGCGCTCGATCCCGGCATCGTCCACGCTGTCGTCGACCAGCAGGTGGAGGGCGTTGCCGAAGATGGTGACGTCCTGCACGTAGGGCATGGCGCGGGCCTTGCCCATGACCGCGGCCGCTCCCTGCTCGCATTCGGCCTGGACCTGGCGGGTCCCCTGCGGGACGACCTCGGGGAGCCGCGTCAGCTCGTCCGGCCTCCCCTCGACGAGCATGCGCGAGAGATAGAGATAGCCCACCTTGCTGCAGCGCTCCGCCTCGTCCATGTAGTGGGTGGTGACCAGCAGCGTCACTCCCTGGGCCGCGAGGTCGAAGAGCAGGTTCCACAGCTCGCGCCGGGCCACCGGATCGATACCGGCCGTGGGCTCGTCGAGGAACAGCACCTTGGGCCGGTGCATCACCGAGGCGGCGAGGGCCAGGCGCTGCTTCCAGCCGCCGGAGAGCTGGCCGGCCAGGCGGTCGCGGTAGGGGCCGATGTCGGTCAGCCCGATCGCCCACTCGCGGCGCTCCCGGAGCACGGCCCCCTTGAGGCCGTAGACGTCGGCGAAGAAGTTGAGGTTCTCCATCACCGTGAGGTCCTCGTAGAGCGAGAACTTCTGCGGCACGTAGCCGATGCGGCGGCGGATCTCCTCGCCGTTGCGGGTGACGTCCAGCCCGTCCACCGCCGCCCTCCCTTCGGTGGGGCTCAGCAGGCCGCAGAGGATGCGGATCAGGGTCGACTTGCCCGAGCCGTTCGGTCCCAGCAGGCCGTAGATCTCGCCGCGCGGCACCCGCACCGTCACCTTGTCCAGGGCGCGGAACTGCCCGAAATCGCGCGAGACGCCCTCGGCCAGGATGCCGTAGTCGGGGGCGGGAGCCGCGGCGGTCTTCGAAGCCGGAGAGGCGACCGGCTCCGCGGTCATTGCAATCTCCCCAGGCGGGCGCGGGGCACCCGCGGCGCCGTCTCCCCGGGCCCGGCGAGATCGACGATCGCCGCCATGCCCGGCTTCAGCTCCGGCGTGGGATCGATCGCCACCTTGACGCCGAAGACCTCGTCGCTGCGCTGATCGATGGTCTGGAGGTTGCGCGGCGTGTACTCCCCCTGGGTGCGGATCTCGACCACGCGGCCGGGGAAGGAGCGGTGGGGAAAGGTGTCGACGCGGATCGCCGCCGGCTGGCCGATCCGCACGTGGCCGAGCTCGGTCTCGGGGACGTAGACGCGCACCCAGATCTGGTCCGGCTCGAGCAGCGTCGCCACCGGCTGGTTGGCGGCCACCAGGTCCCCCGGCCGCAGGTTGAAGGCCTCGACGGTGCCGGTCGCCGGAGCGGTGACCACGAGCTCCTTGTGCTGCCGCTCGAGGAAGGCGAGGCGCTTCTGGGCCTGGGCCAGATTGGCGGCGGCCGCGGCCACGTCCTCGGGCCGGCCGCCGCGCTGGGCCGCGAGGTAGGTCTCGCGGGCGTTGGCCGCCTTGACCCGGGTGGCGTCGTAGTCGCGCTGGCTGATGGCGCCCGACCTGAGCAGCACCTCGTAGCGCTTGCGGTCGGTCTCGGCGCTCTCCCAGTTGATCCGCGCCTGCCGCAGCTCCTCCTCGCGCGGCCCCCGCTGCGTCTTGACGAGATCCGCCCGCGCCTGGCTCACCAGGGCCTGCTGCTGGGCGATCTCGAGGTCGTGCAGGTCCGGCTCGAAGGTCACCAGCGGCTGGCCGGCGCGCGCGGTGTCCCCCTCTTTGACGTCCACGGTGGCGACCCGGCCACCCAGCAGCGAGCCGACCTCGACGGTATTGGCCTCGATCGAGCCGGAGAGGACGAGAGCGGCGCCCGGCCGCGGACGGACGAAGAACCACCACCAGGCCACGCCGCCGGCGACCGCCAGCAGCAGGACGAGGCGGATCACGATCTTCAGCTTGGGCTTCATCGCACCCTCTCCCCCTCCGGATCCGCGGGCAGTGCGCCGCGCGTCCAGACCTCCACCAGCGTGTCGAGATAGCGGTCGAGCGGCAGCGGCGGATCGGCGATGCGGGCGATCCGGTGCAGCGTGACGTAGGAGTGGCAGGAGCCGATCAGCAGCAGGGCCGCGGCTTGGGGGTCGCTCAGGCGGAGCCTGCCCGCGGCGATCGCCCGGCGCAGGTAGTCCTCGACCAAGGCCAGGAGCCGCTGCGGCGGCGTCGGCCGCACCTGCGGATCGAAGGGCAGCGGGAACCCCGGGGTCTCCTGCAGGGCCTTGGACCGCATCCAGCGGGAGATCTGCTCGTCGATCTTCTCCTCCAGGAAGGGGACGATCGCCTGGCCGATCCGCCGCAGCACCCGGCGCGGATCCTCGGCGCCGTCCACCTCCGCCAGGAACTCCACTGGCACCCGGATCTCCCCCGGCGCCGGGCTCATCGACGCGGCGAACAGGTCCTCCTTGTTCGCCGCGTGCCGCAGCAGGGCCGCCGGGCTGACGTCCAGCCGCGACGCGATGGACGCCAGCGTGGTCCCCTCGAAGCCCCGCTCGGCGAACACCTGCCGGGCGACGCTCAGGACCTCCTCGCGGGTGACTTTCGGACGGCGTCCCATAATAAGTAAGTTTACCGTTATTTATTTTCCAGGGTCAACCGCCGGAGGGTCTCGTTCTTGCACGTCCCCACCGCCCATGGCACCCCCCGACAGCACCCAGTGGCTCCTCCAGATCGTCTGGCTCGTCCTGCTGGCGATCCCCATCGCCTGCGTGGCCTGGACGGTGACGCACGAGGAGATCTTCCGCGAGCCGCGCGAGTACTGCGCGGACCGCGCCAGGTGCGCCTCCAGCCTCGTGGTGCGGAAATTTTTCTACCTGTTCACCTGCGAGTACTGCTTCAGCCACTACGTGACGATCCTCTTCCTGATCCTCACCCGCTACCGGCTGCTGCTCGACGACTGGCGGGGATATCTCATCGCCTTCTTCGCGCTGGTGGCGGTCGCCAACGTCTACATGAGCTCGTTCGCGCGGCTGCGCCAGGAGGTGAAGTCGGAGAAGCTGGACGCGAAGAAGAAGGAGCAGGAGCTGGAGGCGTCGCCGGTCATCGCGGCGACGTCGCTCCACGCCCGGCCCAAGACGTCGGGAGACGAGGGAGATCTCAAACGCCGGTCGTCGTAGGCGCGCTGCGCGCGCCTTCATCGCCTGCCCAGGCGCGCGCAGCGCGCCCTACTCCGAGGCCGGCGCTTCGGCTTCGTCCAGCTCCTCCACCTCGGCGAGGACCGCCAGGGCGCGCTCGGCGTCGCGGGGGTGGACCTCGAGGCGGCTCAGGGCGGTGGGCTCGCCGGTGAGGAGGCTGACGGCGGGGAGGCGCTCCTCGAAGACGCAGGCGTCGATCCCCTCGGATTCGAGGAAGGTCCGCGCCAGATGGGCTTCCCAGGGGCTGTAGAAGCGGCCGACGGTGACCAGGGCCTCCGGCTCCTCGGCCTCCTCCCCGCGGGCGGGACCCGCGTCCTCTTCGTTCACCACGTAGAGGATGGGCCGCCGGTTGCGCAGCAGCTCGGCGGCCCGCTCGGCGCTCTCGGGGCGGACCTGGAGGCGCACGCCGCCCAGGGAGTTCGACAGCGCTCCGTAGAGGCGGAAGAAGTGCTCGTCGGCGATCACGGCCTCGATCCCCTCCCCCTCCAGGCAGGCGCGGGCGAGTTGCGCCTCCCAGGGGGAGGAGAAGGTCTCCACCGTGATCAGCTTCTCGAGATCGAATTCAGGGTCCGTCATCTCGCGTTCCAAAAATCCCTTCCCCAAGACCGGCCTAGACCGCGCCACCCTCCCGCATCAGCACCAAGACGAGGAGCGCCAGGCCGACGAAGAACAGCAGGGTCAGGCCGGCGACCACGATCCCCGCTCGCCGGCTCCGGAAGTGGGCCGTGACGAGATAGGCGCCGATGGCACTGAGCAGCGCAAACAGACAGAACAACCCGATGGGCAACCACATTTCGGAAAATTGGCGCAGCATGCTTGTCTTCCAGGGGAGCGGTGCCGCGTGATCTTACCCCGGCTCGGTCCGCCGGCGTGAACCGTGCGTGTATGCTTGGGCGCGGCACGCCCATGGCCGGCACGACGAAACCGACTCCGAAGAACGCCGTCCTCCCCCGCATCCGGGTCTTCCACGGCGAAGAGATCGCCCTGGGTCCCGGCAAGGTGAACCTGCTCGAGGCGATCGAGAGCGCCGGCACCCTGGCCGCAGCCGCGCGCCGGATCGGCATGTCCTACATGCGCGCCTGGAAGCTCCTGCAGACCATGAACGCCTGTTTCCGCGAGCCCCTCGTGGACACCGCCCGCGGCGGCGCCGGCCACGGCCGCGCCACCCTGACGGAGACCGGCCTCGCCGCGCTCACCCTCTACCGCCGGATGGAGCGGGAGGGCCGGCAGGCGATGGAGCCCGCCTGGGAGGAGATGGCGAAGCTGCTGGCGGAGTGAGGGGCCGGCCCCGTTATCCTTGACCCTATATACCGCCCTTGCTACCCTCCGGGTCACCCATGACTCCGGAAGAGTGGCAGATCGTCCGGTTCACGCTGGGCGTCTCCGCGCTCGCCACGGCGCTGATCCTGCCGCCCGGCCTGCTCCTGGCATGGCTGCTCGCCCGCCGCCGCTGGCCGGGCAAATCGATCCTCGAGACGCTGGTGGCGCTGCCGCTCGTCCTGCCGCCGGTCGCCACGGGCCTGCTGCTGCTCGAGCTGGTGGGACGGCGCGGCCCGCTCGGTCCGCTCCTCCACGGGCTCGGCCTCGACGTCGTCTTCACCTGGCGGGGGGTGGTGCTGGCGATGGCGGTGATGTCCTTCCCGCTGCTCGTGCGCGGAGCGCGGGCGGCCTTCGAGGAGATCGATCCGCGGCTGGAGCCGATGGCGCGCACGCTGGGCGCCCGGCAGCCGCGCCTGTTCTTCACCGTCTCGCTGCCGCTGGCGGCCCGCGGCATCCTCGGCGGCACTCTCCTCGCCTTCGCCCGCTCGATCGGCGAGTTCGGCGCCACGATCGTGGTGGCGGGCAACATCCCCGGCCGCACCTCCACGCTGTCGCTCGCCATCTACCAGCTCATCCAGCTCGGCAAGGACGGCGACGCCTTCCGCCTGCTGGGCGTCGCCGCCGCCATCGCCTTCGCCGCCGTCTGGCTCCACGAGCTGATCCTGCGGCGGGCCCTGCGCCTGTAGGGTGCGCTGCGCGCACCTCGAGGCGGTCCGAGGCTGAGGTCCGAGGTGCGCGCAGCGCACCCTACGGCGATCTATCCCGGAATCGTGATCTCCAGGTACAGATCCGTCTCCACGGCGCTCTTCCGGAACGCCGCCTGGTCCGCCGCGGAGAGCCGGGCGAGGTCCGCCGGCGCGGGCACGCCGGAGTCGGCCCGCAGCACGCGCCCCCCGGTCTTCTGGCGGAGCCGGTCGAGCAGGGGGGCGAACGGCATGTCCCACCCCTGGGGGTTGCTCCCCTTGGGCCGGTGCGCCATCGCCTCGTCCACCGGGATCATCGCCACCAGGTCCGGCCGCTCCATCAGCTCCAGCCCATTCTCCCGCAGCGTCGCGTTGTGGCTCCCGTGGTGGCCCACCTTGTAGAGGGCCGTGCGGCGCAACAGGTCGGCGGCGGTGACCGGGTTCTGCGGGTCCCCCTCCCGCGGCCAGCGGATCTTCGGGCCCTGCCAGGAGAGCCAGTTTCCCACCTGGGCATCGCCGGGGAACAGCAACACCTTACCTCCGGGCGACAGCTCGATGGCCAGGGCGAGGCTGGTGTTGTTCGTGTCGCTGTCGAGCTGGAGGGCGAGATTGTTGGCCGAGGAGAGCCAGTTGTCGTCGATCCGCCGCCAGGAGGCGTCCGCGTCGGGCGCTTTCACCGTCGCGGAAGTGTCGCCGGTCTTGATTCCGTAATAATGCTTCTGGAAAAACTCCATGGCTTGGGCGTCGCCGGGAGTCACCCGGTAGGACTTGTCGAACGGGAAGCTCAGGGCCCGCAGCTCGTCGTCCTCGGAGCTGGAGGGGGCCGGCGGCGCGTCGGCGGAGGGGGCGGCGAGGGCGGCCGCGTAGAAGGCGGTCTCCTCGTTGAGCGTGAGCCGCTTCTCGTACACCTCGCTCCCCTGCGGCGAGGGATCGCTGCGCAGCAGCAGCTCCTCGTCCTGCGGCGGCCCGAGCACGTAGACCCGCGCCCCGGCGACCCCCGGCAGCCCGATCGGCGGCTCGCCGGGCACCCGGTAGCGCGGCGGGTTCCCCCGGCCCAGGACATATTCGAGCGCCCGCTGCAGACCCGACGGCCGGCCGTCCGCCCCGAGCTCGCCGAAGAAGCCGAGCACCGCTTCGAGCTCGGCGGCCGGATCGCCGTCGTCCGCCGCCCGCAGGCTCCGGGCCGCCGCGCAGAGGGCCCGCACGGCGGTGTCGCGCCGCGCCCGCAGACGGTTGGCGAGATCGTTCTCCGGGTCCTCCGTCCAGGCCACCCAGACCTCGCCGATCGTGATCGGATCGAACACCTCCCGCGCCTGCTCGAAACCCGACAGGTGGTCCCAGTGCTGGTGGGTCGCCACCAGCACGTCGATGCGGTCCCCCGTCGCCTCGCGGAGGCTCGCCGCGACCCGGCGCATCTTGGTCTCGGCGTCCGCCGTGCCGACCAGCACGCCGCAGTCGATCAGCATGTAGAAAGGCCGCTCCCCGCCGGTCGGAAACGCCAGCAG
>DASWRX010000344.1:0-2117 GCA_036402955.1 Thermoanaerobaculia bacterium | reverse complement strand
GCGAGCAACTCCCGGCGCAGTTCACCGCGCGGCACGGCGTAGAGCGCCTGATAGATCGCCTCATGCGACACCCGCAGCCCGGACGACACTTCCGCCCCCTCCTCCATGCGCTTGCGCCTCCCCGCGATCTGCTCCGGCGACCACTGCAGCCGCAGCAGTTTGGTCACCTCGGCGAACAGCGAGCCGTCCGGCGCGAGCTTGGCCCGGCGTCCGGACCGGTCCCACCGTGCTGCCGCCGCGGCCTGTGCCGGCCCGGCGGCGTAGCGGCCGTCCGGGTCGCGGCCGCGCCCGAGCTCCGCGCTGATCACGCTGGGCGACCGGCCAAGCTCCCGCGCGATCGCTCGCACGCCCCAGCCGTCCTGGCGCCGCAGATCGATCGCAACCCGGTCTTCCACCGTCAGCTTCCGTCGTTGCCGCTGCATCCACCTCTCCTGCTCGCTGAGCAAAGGTGGTGTTCGTTACGGAATTTGAATCCGCCAACCCTTTCAGCCGGGCATTCTCTTCGGTGAGCGCCGCCACCTTGGCCTCAAGCTGCGCCGCTACAAGGACTTCCAGGGTGGAGCCGTACGAGGGGCAAAAGTTCGGGCAAAGCCGACGTCTTGATTATACAGGGCGGATTCAAATTCCGTAGCGAACACCACCTCTGCTCAGGAAGCAGGAGAGGTGGATGCAGCGGCAACGACGGAAGCTGACGATGGAAGACCGGGTTGTGATCGATGTGCGGCGCAAGGACGGCTGGGGCGTGCGGGCGATCGCTCGGGAGCTTGGTCGGTCGCCCAGCGTGATCAGCGCGGAGTTCGGGCGCGGCCGCGATACTGACGGCCGTTACGCCGCCGGGCCGGCGCAGACCGCTGCCACGGCACGCCGGGACCGGTCGGGACGCCGGGCCAAGCTCGAACCGGACAGCCCGCTGTTCGCCGAGGTGACACGGCTGCTGCGGCTGCAGTGGTCGCCCGAGCAGATCGCTGGGAGACGCAAGCGCTTGGAGGAGGGGGTGGCGGTGTCGTCCGGGCTGCGGGTGTCGCATGAGACGATCTACCAGGCGATCTACGCGGTGCCGCGCGGTGAGCTGCGCCGCGAGTTGCTCGCCTGCCTGCGTCAGGGCAAGCCGCACCGCGGCCGACGGTCCAAGGACGGCGAGCGCCGCGGCCGGATCTGCGCCATGACCAGCATCCGCGAGCGGCCGGCGGAGGTGGACGGGCGCCTGGTGCCCGGGCATTGGGAGGGCGACCTGATCAAGGGAGCCGGCAACCGCTCCTCGGTCGGCACCCTGGTCGAGCGCACCAGCCGCAAGCTGGTGCTGGTCAAGCTGGTCGATGCCAAGGCCGAGACGACCCGCGATGGCTTCGCCGCCGGCCTGCTGGCGGTGCCGGCGCCGCTGCGCCTCACCCTGACCTACGACCAGGGCAAGGAGATGGCGCGGCACAAGGAGCTGGCCGCGCTCACCGGCCTGCGCGTTTACTTCGCCGACCCCCATGCCCCCTGGCAGCGCGGCTCCAACGAGAACACCAACGGCCTGCTGCGCCAGTATCTGCCCAAGGGCACCGACCTGTCGGTGTTCTCGCAGGCCGAACTCGACGCCATCGCCGCCCGCCTCAACAGTCGGCCACGCAAGACGCTCGGCTTCGCGACCCCCGACGAGGTGTTCGCCGGGCTGGTGGACAACGCGGCGAACGCCGTCACGTCACGAAATGCGGAGAGTGTTCGTTACGGATCTTGAATCCGCCTCCCCAAATCCAGTTCCCGCGACTGCATCAGCGCCGCGCTGAAGACGATCAGCGAAGGCGGCGTCTACATGCCGCCCGCCCTGGAGCGCGAGGACAAGCAGGCGCAGAAGTCCGGCCGCGAGGACGACGCCGAGATCGCCCGCCGCATCGGCACCCTGACCGCGCAGCAACTGCGCGTGCTGGAGATGCTGGGGACCGGCAAGCTCAACAAGGAAATCGCCTACGAGCTGAACATCGCCGAAACCACGGTCAAGGCCCACGTCTCGGCGATCCTCCAGAAGCTGAAGGTCTACAGCCGCACCCAGGCCGTGGTGTTCGCCGGGCGGCTGAACTTCGACAAGTTCCAGGGCGTGAATTAGGCTCGGGGTTCCTCACCCCAGCATCCCCGTC
>DASWRX010000343.1:0-7947 GCA_036402955.1 Thermoanaerobaculia bacterium | reverse complement strand
GCCGTGGTCTTCCTGCTGCTCCCGCTCTGGCTGACGCAGCTCGCGGAGCGGCACCTGTTCGGCGGCCAGCTCTCGAACCTGGCGTTCAACCTGGTGGACGGCGCCCTGCGCGCCGCGTTCTTCCTCGTCTACATCTTCGCCATCTCGCGGATGAAGGACATCCACCGGGTGTTCCAGTACCACGGGGCGGAGCACAAGGTGGTGTTCAACTACGAGCAGCGGCTGCCGCTGACGGTGGAGAACTCCCGCGCCCAGAGCCGGCTCCATCCGCGGTGCGGCACCAGCTTCATGCTGTTCGTGCTGCTGGTGTCGATCCTGGTCTTCGCCTTCATCCCGAAGACGGCGCCGTTCCTGGTCAAGTTCGGCGGCCGGCTGCTGCTGGTGCCGGCGATCGCGGGGCTCTCCTACGAGGTGCTGCGCTTCACGGCCAGGCACCGGGCCGCGCCGCTGTTCGCGCTGCTGGTGGCGCCGGGCCTGGCGCTGCAGCGGATCACCACCCAGGAGCCCACGGACGACATGCTGGAGGTGGCCATCGCGGCGCTGGAGGAGGCGCTGCGCGAGGACGGCCTCCTGGAGGATACCTCGACGCCGCGGGTGGCCGCGGACCCGGTCGCCGTCGCGGCGGTCAGCGATCCGGCAGAGCTGCCTGAAGCCGCCGCCAGGGCGTAAGATCGTAAAGCCATGATCGAGAAACTGGCAGAGATCGAGAAGACGCACCAGGAGCTGACGCAGCGGCTCTCGGATCCCGCCATCTTCTCGGATCCCAAGGCGTACCGGGAGGTGAACAAGACGCTGTCGGAGATCGATCCGACCGTCCGCCTCTACCGCGAGTACGTGAAGGTCCGGAAGCAGCGGGAGGAGAACGACGAGATGCTGGCGTCGCTGCCCAAGGACGACGACCTGTACGAGATGGCGCAGGAGGAGAAGCAGCAGCTCCTGGCGCGGCTCGCGGAGCTCGAGGAGCGGCTGCGGGTGGAGCTGACGCCCAAGGACCCGAACGACGAGAAGAACGTCGTGCTGGAGATCCGCGCCGGCACCGGCGGCGACGAGGCGACGCTGTTCGCCGCCGAGCTGTTCCGCATGTACAGCCGCTACGCCGAGCAGCAGGGCTGGCGGGTGGAGGTGATCGATCTCTCGGAGTCGGAGGCCGGCGGCATCAAGGAGGTCTCCGCCATCGTCGAGGGCCGGGGCGCCTACAGCCGCCTCAAGTACGAGGGGGGCGTGCACCGCGTGCAGCGCGTCCCCGCGACCGAGGCCGCCGGGCGCATCCACACCTCGGCGGTGACGGTGGCGGTGCTCCCCGAGGCCGAGGACGTGGACGTCTCGGTCGACGAGAAGGACATCCGGGTGGACCGTTTCTGCGCCTCCGGCCCCGGCGGCCAGGGGGTGAACACCACCTATTCGGCCGTGCGCCTCACGCACATCCCCTCCGGCCTCGTGGTCTCCTGCCAGGACGAGCGCAGCCAGATCAAGAACAAGGCCAAGGCCCTGCGCGTGCTCAAGAGCCGCCTGCTGGACATCGAGCGCGAGAAGGCCGATGCCGCGGTGAGCGAGGAGCGCCGGCGGATGGTCGGCTCGGGCGACCGCTCGGAGAAGATCCGCACCTACAATTTCCCCCAGAGCCGGGTCACGGACCACCGCATCGGCCTGTCGATCCACCAGCTCCCCACGGTCATGGAAGGCAACCTCGATTCCCTGATCGAGCCGCTGACCTCCCACTTCCAGGCCCAGAAGATGGAAGAGCAGGCCCGCACGCACTGACGCCGGCCTGCCCTCTCCCCCTCTTTTCCTCTCTCAGGGTCTGCTGAAACGTTTCGACCGGCTTGGCCATTTACCGCCAAACGGTCCGGATCAGTGTTCCGTATAAGCTCCGGATATCGAACAACGGGAGGAAGAATCCATGAAGAAGGCCGCGTCGTTCGCCCTTGCCGCCCTGATGGCCGCGCCCGCGCTGATGGCCCAGAGCATGAACCCGATGAATCCGACGCCGACGCAGACCATGGGGAGCTACATCAAGGCTCCCGAGCAGAAGGCCATGGAGGCGTACGGCCGGGGAAAGAAGCTGGTGAAAAAGGCCGAGGACGAGGAGAACGCCGAGAAGAAGGCGAAGCTCTACACCAAGGCCAAGGACGAGTTCTCGAAGTCGGTGGGCTACCTGGCGAACTACGACGCCTACCTGGCGCTGGGGCAGACCTTTCTCAAGCTCGGCCAGCGGCAGCCGGCGCTGGACGCCTGCACCCAGGCGCAGAGCCTGAAGCCCAGCGACGAGGCGGCGAAGGGATGCCTGGAGGAGGCGCGGAAGCAGACCGCGAGCGCCGACGTGAAGCCGCCGGGCGGACGGTAGGCGGCCGGCGGCGTCTCAGGGGTGAGGGGACGAGCCCGCCGCGGCCGCCGCGGAAACCACGCGGGGCTCGCTCTTCAGCTCGAGCTTGGTGACGAGAGCGGCGCCGGTCCGCCGGGTGAAGGCGGCGGTGCGGTCGGCGAGCTGCTTTTCCATGAAAGCCTTGGTGATGCCGCGCGGCACCTGGAGGCCGATCTCGGCCACGGGGACGCCCTTCTCCTCGCGCACGGCGGCGAGGTTGGCGGTGAGATCCCCCAGCACGGGATCGCGCTGCGCGAGGCCGAGCGAGAGGCCGTTCGTCTCGGTGCCGACGGCGATGCCGGTGAAGGTGGCGAGGGCGCCCCAGGCGTCCATCCGCAGCTCCAGCGTGGCCAGGAAAGCGGTGAGGTCGCCGAGGGCGTTGTGGCCGCTCTGCGGGTCGGCGGCGGGCGCGGCCTTGCCTTCGGCGGCGATCTTGAAACGGTCCCCCTCGCGGGCGACGCTCAGCCGTCCCGGCAGGTTGGAGCGGCTCCAGAGGCTGGCCAGCAGCGAGATCTCGCCGTAGGCGTTGCCGCGCTCCTCGGCCGTGCCCGTCCGTTCAATGAGGGCCTCGGCCCGGTCGGGAATCACCGCCAGGCCGCCGCCGCCGCCGCCGCTCAGCCGCACGAGCCGCCACTTGCCCGGCTTGGGCTGCGCCACCGGCTGGGCGCGGACGGTGAGGACCCCCTCCCCCTTCTGGTTTTTGGGGACCGTGGGGACGGCGGGCGCCGCCGCCGCGAGCGCGGCGGAGGCGATCAACGTCGAGGCGAGGAACGTCAGGGCTCGGCGCAAGGAAAACCTCCGGGAAATATCCGTTCCGGATCTTCTATCACAGTGGGTGGACAGGACGGCGGCTACACTACGCCGGTGCCCACCGTCCGCCAGCTCCTCGCCGCGGCCCGGCCCCGGCTCGCCGCCACGGCGTTCGGCGCCTCCACGCGCGAGGCGATGCTGCTCCTCGGGCACGTCCTCGACCTCTCCGAGGCCCGGCTGCTGGCGCGGCAGGAGATGGCGGTGGCGCCGGAGGCGGAGGGGCGGTTCCGCGAGCTGCTGGCGCGGCGGCTCGCCGGCGAGCCGGTCTCCTATCTGTTCGGCGAGCGGGAGTTCTGGGGGCGGCCGTTCCACGTCGATCCGCGGGTGCTCATCCCGCGGCCGGAGACCGAGCACCTCGTCGAGGTGGCTCTCGAGGAACGGCTGCCGGCGGCGTCGGCGGCGCCGTGGATCCTCGACGTCGGCACCGGTTCCGGCATCCTCGCGGTGACCCTGGCGCTGGAGATCCCGGGCTCCCGCGTGGTGGCGACCGATCTCTCCCCCGGCGCCCTCGCCGTGGCGGACGCCAACGCCCGCCGGCACGGCGCGCGCGACCGCGTCCATCTCCTCGGCCTCGACCTGACGGCGGGGCTCGACCTCTCCCGCTTCGATCTGGTGGTGAGCAATCCGCCCTACGTCGACCGCTCGGAGTCACCGGAGATCTCTCCCGAGGTGCTGGATTTCGAGCCTCACCTGGCCCTCTTTCCGCCCGGCGCCGGCGACTCGATCCTGGCGCGGCTGTTCGACCAGTGCGCGGGCCTGCGTCCCGGACTCCGTCCCGGGATACCATTGGCGGTCGAGATCGGACGCGGACAGCTCGACGCGGTGCGCCGGCACGCCGCGTCCTCCGGCCTGGAGGTCGCCGCGGTCCGGGAGGATTACTCCGGCATCCCGCGCACCGTGCTGCTGCGGCGCCGGTAGATCGTCCATCAGACCGTCGATCGGAAGGGGAGACATGGAGAAGTTCCACATCGTAGGACCGACGCGCCTCGCCGGCCGCGTCGCGGCCAGTGGCGCCAAGAACGCCGCCCTGCCGGCGCTCACGGCGAGCCTGCTGACGGACGAGACGCTGACCCTGCGCAACGTGCCGCGGGTGCGGGACATCCGCACCCTGCAGAAGCTGCTGGACCATCTCGGCATGGAATCCCGGGAGGAAGACGGCGCGATCTGGCTGCGCCGCGAGCGGCCGAACCCCCAGCACGACGCGCCCTACGATCTGGTCAAGACCATGCGCGCCAGCGTCCTCGTGCTCGGGCCCCTGCTCGCCAAGGAGGGGCACGCGCGGGTGTCGCTGCCGGGCGGCTGCGCCATCGGCGTGCGGCCGATCGATCAGCACCTCAAGGCGCTCGCCGCTCTCGGCGCCGAGGTGACGCTCTCCCACGGCTACGTGGAGACGCGGGCCGCGCGGCTGACCGGCGCCCGCTTCCGCTTCGACATGCCCACCGTCACCGGCACCGAGAACGTGCTGATGGCCGCGGCCCTGGCGCGCGGCACCACGGTGCTCGAGAACTGCGCCCGCGAGCCCGAGGTGATCGACCTCGCCAACCTGCTCAACGCCATGGGCGCGCGGATCTCGGGGGCCGGCGAGGAGACGATCGTGATCGACGGCGTGGAGGGCCTTGGGGGGGCCGAGCACGCGATCATCCCCGACCGCATCGAGGGGGGCACCTATCTCATCGGCGCCGCGCTGACCGGCGGCGACGTGCTGCTCGCAGGCGCCAACGCCGCCGATCTGGCGCCCCTGCTGGACAAACTGGCCGAGGTGGGCGCCGCGGTCGAGGTCACGGCCGAGGGGATCCGCGTCCGCGCCACCCGGGGGATCGCCGCCCGCGACCTGGAGACGGCGCCCCATCCGGGCTTTCCCACCGATCTCCAGGCGCAGTACATGACGCTGATGACCTGCGCCTACGGCGCTTCGTCGATCAGCGAGACCATCTTCGAAAACCGCTTCCAGCACGCTCCGGAGCTGATGCGGATGGGCGCCGACATCCGCGTCGACGGCGGCCGGGCGCAGGTCCACGGCCCCACGCGGCTGACCGGAGCGGGGGTGATGGCGACCGATCTGCGCGCCTCGGCCTGCCTCGTGCTGGCCGGCATCGCGGCCGAGGGGGAGACGGTGGTCGACCGCATCTACCACCTGGATCGTGGCTATGAGCAAATGGAATTGAAATTGCAGAGCCTCGGCGCGCGAGTCGCGCGGTGGTCGGTTCCCGCAGGCGCTTGAAGCGCTGATCCGGAGCCCGCTCCGCCGATTCCCGCCCCCTGGGATGCTCGGCCTCTTCACCTTCGCACTCGCCGTCGCCGTGGCGGATCCGCGGCCGGAGCTGATCGAGCTGCAGCTCGCCGGCCAGCCGCAGCAGGCCCTCGCCCGCGTCGAGCAGGAGACCGCCCAGCGCCCCGAGGATTCACGCCGGCTCGGTCTCTACTACCTCCGCGGCCACCTGCTCGAGGGCCTGCAACGGTTCGAGGAGGCGGCCGACGCCTTCGTCCGCTCCATGGCGTCGACCCCGGCGCTCCAGCCCGACAGCCGCTACCGCCTGGCTCTCGACCAGGACCGCCTGGGCCACCCCGAGGTGGCGGCGGGCCTGGTGGCCAGCGTGGTCGCCGGCGACCCGCGCTCGCCGCTGATCCCGGAGGCGGTCCGCCTGCTCCATCATTCGCTGGCCGAAGGGGGGGACTGCAAGCTGCTGAGCCACCTGCGGGCGGAGGCCCTGCCCGCGCCGCAGCGGCGCGAGATCGAGCTGGCGCGTGGGGATTGCGCCGTGCGCGGCGGCTATGTGGAGCTCGCCCGCAGCCTCTTCGTGAGCCTGCTGGCGGAGAACCCGGACGACGAGACCGCCCTCCAGGCGGCCGACCGGCTCGCGGGGATGATCTCCGAGGCCGAGCACGGCCGGGTGCCGATGCTGATCGGGGTCACCTTCGAGCGGCACGACGAGCTCGAGCGCGCCCTGCGCCTGTTCCAGCGCGCCGCGGGCAAGGGGGACGCCCTCTCCGCGCGCGAGGCCTACGAGACGCAACTCCGGATCGGCGCCTCCCTGCTCGCCGAGCAGCGCTTCGCCGAAGCCTCGCTCGCCTTCGCCCGGCTGGCCATCCTGGCGAAGACGCCCGCCGACCGCGCCCACGCCCTCTATCTGGAAGCCCGCGCCCACGAGCTGCGCGGAGCCTGGCCGGCGGCCGAGCAGAGATTCCGGCAGGCCTACCTCGCCGAGCCGCAGGGGTCGTCCTGGGCCGCGCCGGCGCTGCTCGGCGCCCTGCGCATCGAGTGGCGCGGCGGCTCCGAGATCGCCGCCCTGTTCCTCTACTCGAAGCTCGCGGCGGCGCCCAAGTGGCGGCGCGAGGCCGCGCGGGCCGCCCTCTTCCTCGCCGCCTCGGATCTCGTCCGCGGCCGGGCCGACCGCGCCGCTCCCTGGCTCGCGCAGGCCCGCGTCGCCGCAGGCGGCGACCGTCTGGAGGCGGACTACTGGAGCGGCCGGCTGGCCGAGCTGGAGAAGAACGGCAAGGAGGCCGTCGCCCGCTATCTGGAGGTCCTGCGGACCGATCCCCACCACCCGCTCGCCCGCGCGGCCCGGACGCGGCTCGCCGCCGAGCCCCTCGCCCGCATCGCGGCGGCCGAGGGCCGCCGCCTCGCCGCCGCGGGCGGCATCGCCGACCTCCACGGCGCCTGGCTGCTGCTGGGCGACGATCCGGCCGGCCGCGCCGCCCAGCGCCGGCTCGAGCAGGCGCTGCTCGCCGACCGCGCCACCGCCCCCTATCTGCGGCTGGCGCAGGTGCCGGTGCGGCGCTGGCCGCTGTGGCGCGCGCCGCTCGTCCGGCCGGCGGAGATGCTGCTCGCCCTGGGAGCCTGGCACCAGGGAGCGCCGGCCATACGCGCCAATTTCCCGCTCTCCGATCCGGCGCTCGCCTTCACCGGCGCCCTGCTGCTCGCCCGGGGCGGCGAGCTCGCGGACTCGATCGCGATGATCGAGGCGCTGCTCCGCCGCGCCCCGTCCCGGGTCCCGCTCGATCTCCTGCCGCGCGAGGTCCGGCGGCTCCTCTATCCCTATCCCTACCGGGTGACCATCGCCGCCCAGGGGCACATCCGGGGGGTGGAGCCCGCCCTGCTGATCGCGCTCATCCGTGAGGAGAGCCGGTTCGATCCCGAGCAGCTCTCCCCGGCCTCGGGCCGCGGCCTCACCCGCCTGTCGCTGGCCACGGCGCGGCGCCTCGCGATCCAGCTCAAGCTCCAGCGCCTCACCTCCGAGGACCTCTACAGCCCCGAGGTCTCGATCGCCCTCGGCGCCGCCCATCTCGGCGCTCTGCTGAAGGATTTCGCCGGCGGCATGATCCCGGCCCTCGCCGCCTACCAGGCGGGCGAGCCCCAGGCCGCCGCCTGGAAGAGCCAGTGCTTCAGCCAGGAGCCCGAGGAGATGTTCACCAAGATCGGCACCGGCGAGGCCCGCGACTACGTGCGGCGGGTGCTGGCGGCGCGGGAGGAGTACGCGGAGCTGTATTAGGGGGAGGGGGACGGCGGCTTCTTCGCGGCGTCTTTCTTCTTCTGCGGCGGCGGCGGCTGCCCGTGGATCGTCTTGACCACCGGCGGCAGCGGCTGGTTGCCCGGCTGGGCAGGGTAGACGACGATGTCCGCCTTGTTGCGCAGCTCCTGGGTCCAGCTCGCGATCTCCTGGGTCATCTTCTGCTGCTTCAGGGTTTCGCGGATGTCGTCGCGCACGTCCTCGACCGGCGGCGCCGGCTGCCCGCGCCTCTTCATCTCGGGGACCAGCACCTCGCGGTAGTAGCGG
>DASWRX010000342.1:0-8904 GCA_036402955.1 Thermoanaerobaculia bacterium | reverse complement strand
CTGGCAGATCTGGATCGACACCGGCGGCACCTTCACCGACTGCCTGGCGGTCGATCCCGCGGGGACGCTCCACCGGGCCAAGGTGCTCTCGACCAGCGCCGTCCGCGGCCGCATCGCCGGAATTCCGGGCGCGGATTCGGTCCGCCTCGCCACGGCCTGGGATCTCCCGCCGGGATTCTTCCGCGGCTTCGCCTTCCGCCTGCTGGGGCATGAGACCGGCGCCTGGACCGTGGAGGATTCGGACTCCGCGCTCCTCCGCCTGGACGGTCCGCTGCCTCCCGCGCTTTCCGCGGAGCATCTTGCCGATCTCGCCTTCGAGCTGCGCTCGCCCGAGGAGGCGCCGGTCCTCGCCGCCCGGCTGGTGACCCGGACGCCGCTCGCCGCGCCGCTGCCGGAGATCGCCATGCGGCTGGCCACGACGCGCGGCACCAACGCCCTCCTCGAGCGAAAAGGGGCGGCGACCGCCCTGTTCATCACCCGCGGCTTCGCCGACCTCCTCCGCATCGGCACCCAGCAGCGGCCGGACCTGTTCGCGCTGGAGATCGTCAAGCCCGAGCCGCTCTACCGCGAGGCCGTCGAGGTCCCCGAGCGCTTGGCGGCGGACGGCTCGGTGCGGATCCCGCTCGACGCCGGCGCCGTGCGCGCGGCGGCCCGTCGCCTGTTGGCGGAAGGGATCGAGGCCGCGGCGGTGGCGCTGATGCACGCCTACCGCGATCCCCGCCACGAGGAGGAGGTGGGAGCGCTGCTGCGGGAGGCAGGCTTCCGTTACGTCTCGCTCTCCTCGCATCTCGCGCCGCTGATCAAGCTGGTGCCGCGGGCCGAGACGGCGGTGGTGGACGCCTATCTCTCGCCGATCCTGGAGAGATACCTTGCCGGAGTCTCCGAGGCTCTGGGACAGGGCGCACTCCACAGTTCTCTCCACATCATGACCAGCGCCGGCGGGCTGATGCGGGCGGGCGCCTTCCACGCCAAGGACGGCCTGCTCTCCGGCCCGGCGGGCGGGGTGGTGGGGGCGGCGCGCGCCGGCCGGCAATCCGGCCTCTCGCGGCTGATCGCCTTCGACATGGGCGGGACCAGCACGGACGTGGCGCGCTGGGACGGCGATTTCGAGTACCTCTTCGAGCACCAGGTCGGCGACGCCCACCTGGTCGCTCCCGCGCTCGCCATCGAGAGCGTGGCGGCCGGCGGCGGCTCGATCTGCGGCTTCGACGGCATCCAGCTCAAGGTGGGGCCGGAGAGCGCCGGGGCCTGGCCCGGCCCCGCCTGCTACGGCGCCGGCGGTCCGCTGACCCTGACGGACGTCAACCTGATCCTCGGACGGCTCGATCCGGACCGCTTCGAGATCCCCCTCGACGCGATGGCAGCCGAAAGGTCCCTCGACGCTCTTCGCGAGTTGATGGGGCCGGCCGATCCCGGCGCCGAGGCGGTGCTCGCGGGCCTGCTGGACATCGCCGACGAGCGCATGGCCGAGGCCATCCGCTCGATCTCGCTGCGGCGGGGGTACGATCCGGCCGGGCACGCGCTGGTCGCCTTTGGCGGTGCCGGAGCCCAGCACGCCTGCGCCGTGGCCGGGCTGCTGGGGATCGGCAGGGTTCTGGTGCCGGCGGACGCGGGCCTGCTCTCGGCGCTGGGGCTGGGCGCGGCGGTCATCGAGCGTTTCGCCCAGCTCCAGGTTCTGGAGCCGCTGGACCGGGTGCGCGGGGAGCGGCTCGCCGGCTGGCTCGACGAGCTGGGCCGCGAGGCCACGGCCGCCGTGGCGGCGGAGGGGATCGCGCCGGCGGAGATCGCCGTCCGCCGAAGGCTGCTGAACCTCCGCTTCGCCGGCCAGGAGGCGACGCTCGGCATCGAATACGAGAGCGAGGAGGAGATCGGGCCCGCCTTCGCCGCCGCCTACCGGGAGATCTACGGCTATGCTCCCGAGGGACGGGCGATCGAGCTGGAGTCGATCCGCGCCGTTGCCTCCTCCCGAGGTTCAGGAGCTGGCGACGTTCCGGCTCCCGAGCCCGAGCCGTCCATGGCCGCTCCAGCCGGAGCCCGCCGCTGCTGGACCGGTGGCGCTTGGCGGGAGGTCCCGTTCTTCGATCGCGTCCTGCTGGCTCCCGGCGCCGCGTTCGCCGGTCCCTCCCTGGTCTTCGAGGCCCACAGCGCCACGGTGGTGGGGGAGGGGTGGGGAGGCCGGGTGGACGGGGCGGGCCACCTGGTGCTGGAGAGGAGGGCTTAGTGGAGGACTTCGAGCTCGACCTCACAGGCCGCCGCAAGGACGATCCCGTTCCCGGCTACGCCCTCCGGCTGCGCCCGGCGACGCGCTTCTGCGCCGTGATGGCCGGGACGGTCGTGGCGTTCGCGATCCTGGATGGATTCCTGATCCACCGAACGGGAGGACGGCCGGTCCCGGGGCTGCCGCCTTCGGTGCCGCTCGCGCTGTCGCTCCTGGCGGCGGTGCTGATCCTGCTCTCCTCGCGCATCCGCTCGTCGATCCTGCGGCGGGCGTTTCCCCGCTCCGCGGAGCTGTCGGCGAGCCCCGAGACGGTGCTCGCCGCCTATGCCCGGGCGGCGCGGGCGAGCTTCGCGCTCCTGGTGGCGGCCGCGCTGCTCGGGCTCGGGGTGTCGCTGACCACGGGAGCGCCGCTCTACGGTATCGTCCTCTGCGCCGCCAGTCTGTTCGGCATGCTCACCCGCTGGCCTCAGGGCTCCGAGGTCGACCGTCTCCTGCGGGGGCGAGCGAGGCCCTGATGCTCGACCGTATCCGGAATCTCCAGATCGTCTGCGGCACCGTCGTCCTGGGGCTGGTCCTCGTCAACGCCATCCTCGCGATTCTCCTCCGCCGCGGGCTGACGCCCGTCCACCTTCCCCAGACGGTCGTCTTCATCGCGTTCGCGGCGGCGGTGGGGCTGCTCGTCGCCGCTCCCGCGGTCAAGGGCGCGGTCTACAAGCGGGCCGACGCGGAGGGGATCCACGGCGATCTCGGGCAAGTTTTCGCCGCCTACCGGACGGCCACCCTGGCGGCCTTCGCGCTCCGCGAGACCGCGGGACTGATCGGTTTCGCCCTGGCGGTGACGACCGCGAATCCCTGGTGGAGCTGGGGCCTGGGGGGAGCGGCGGCGATCGCGATGATCCTCGACTGGCCCAAGCGCGAGCACCTGGGGCTGTGATCAGGAAGCGACCGGCACGAGCACCGTCGCCCTGGGCTTCCCCTCTCCGGAGCCCTGGGAATACTGGGCGGTGACGCGGTCTCCCACCTGGCGGCCGGTGCCGCGGCGGGCGACGGCGACGATCGAGCCGCCGAAGCCGCCGCCGGTGATCCGCGCGCCGTAGACGTCCGGCTCCTCGCTCGCCAGCTCCACCAGATGGTCGATCTCCGGGATCGAGACCTCGAAGTCGTTGCGCAGCGATTCGTGGGAGGCGTAGAGGAGCTTGCCCAGCCGCGGCAGGTCCCGCTCGCGCAGGGCCGCCACGGCGGAACGGACGCGGGCGTTCTCGGTGAGGACGTGCCGGGCGCGGCGGTCGAGCGGCTCGGGGAGGGAGGGGAGCCGCCAGAGGTCCTGGGTGCTGAGATCGCGGAGCTGGCGCACCCCCAGCAGCTCCGCCGCGCGCTCGCACTCCTGCCGCCGCGTCCGGTACTCCCCCACCGAGTGGCTGTGCGAGATCCCGGAATTGATCACCACCAGCTCGGCGTCCTGAGGCATCGGGATCCTCTCGTACTCCAGGCTCCGGGTGTCGAGGTAGAGGGCGGTCGATTCGTCGGCGAGGCTGGAGGCCATCTGGTCCATGACGCCCACCGGCGCGCCCACGAAGTCGTTCTCGGCCTTCTGGCCGGCGAGCGCGATCCCCACGTCGTCGAGGTCCAGCCCGAACGCCTCGCGCAGGGCGCGCAGCAGCGACACCTCGAGCGCCGCGCTGGAGGAGAGGCCGCTGCCCAGCGGCACGTCGGATTCGATCCGCAGGTCGAACCCCCGCAGCCCGTAGCCCTCCTGCCGCAGCACCTGGGTGATCCCCTGCGCGTAGTCGAGCCAGTCTTTCCGCGGGGCCTCGTCGCCCAGCCGGTACTCCTCGACCGCGCCGTCCGCGATCTCGGCGCTCCAGGCGCGGACCAGCGTCCCGATCCTCGGGGCGAGCTCGATCCGCGTCCGCTGCGGGATGGCGAGCGGCAGCACGAAGCCGCCGCTGTAGTCCGTGTGCTCCCCGATCAGGTTCACCCGCCCGGGAGCGTCGGCGCGCACCAGCGGCTCGCGGCCGAAGAGATCCGCAAAGGTTCTACTCAATCGTCACCTCCACCGCCCGCAGCTCCTGGACCTTCTCCTCCGGCAGGGTG
This sequence comes from Thermoanaerobaculia bacterium, assembly GCA_036402955.1. Taxonomy (GTDB): domain Bacteria; phylum Acidobacteriota; class Thermoanaerobaculia; order Multivoradales; family UBA5704; genus DATARR01. Next base: position 4,592 of record DASWRX010000342.1, on the reverse strand, counting down.
TCCGCGGTGAACACGCCGGCGCCGAGCTCGCTGCCGGCCAGGTACTTGAGCCGCCCGGGCATCCGGTAGGCTGGATAGAGCTCGACGTGCAGGTGCGCCTCCGGATGGGGCTTCCCATCCGTGGGCGCCTGGTGGAAGACCATGATGTAGGGGAACGGCTTCGCCCACAGCTTGTCGTACTTCAGGAGCACGGTCTTGAGCGCGCGGGCGAAGCCGGCCCGCTCGGCGGCGTCCAGGTCCGCGACCGATCCCGCCGGCCGGCGCGGCGCCACCCAGACCTCATAGGAGTAGCGCGCGAAGGCGGGCATCCAGGCGACCGCCTTCGCGTCCGTGTAGAGCATCCTGCGGCCGTCCTCCAGCTCCTTGATGATCAGGTCCGCCAGCAGCCCGCTGCCGTGCTCTTCCGAGTAGGCGCTCTGCTGGGCCAGCTCGCGGGCCGGGATGGGCGGGATGAACGGATAGGCGTAGATCTGCCCGTGCGGATGGTGCAGCGTCACGCCCACCTCGACGCCGCGGTTCTCGAACGGCATCACGTAGTCGACGTCGGCGCGCGCCCCCAACTCGCGGTAGCGGTCCGCCCAGACCGCCAGCAGCAGCTCCAGGTGATCGAGCGGCAGCGCGCCCAGAGAAGCATTGGGATCCTGGGTGAAGACCACGACCTCGCAGGCCCCCTTGCCCGGCCGCGTGGGGACGATCGACGGCGGCGCCGGCTCCTCGGCCCGCTCGCTGAACGTGGGGAAGCGGTTCTCGAACACCGCCACGTCGTAGTCGCCGGCCGGCAGCTCGGTCGGGTGAGCGGGGTCGGTCGTCGGCGCCAGCGGGTTGTACTCCGGCGGCGGCAGGAACGTGCGGTCCTGGCGGTGGCTCGCGTAGGCCACCCACTCGCCGCGCAGCGGATGCCAGCGCAGGTGGCTCTTGGAGCCCGGCGGCTGCGTGCCCGGGCTGGTCGCCTGGATGCCGCCGGCGATCGGCCGCCGCGAGTAGAGGATCAGTTGCCGGCCGTCCGGCTTGGTGAGGACCGTCTTCTCCATGGTCAATCGTCCGGAGCGTGGGGATCGTGCCGCGTGCCGGCGCCGCCGATGCCGGCCGCCAGCCGGCTCGGCTGGCGCGGCGTGGCCTCCCCGCGCGTGGCGGCGGCCATCTCGTCCAGGGGGAACTTGGGGGTGCGGTCGGCCCGCAGCAGGCCGTTGGCCTCCTGGTAGGTGTCGGTGAGCTGCGTGTAGCAGAAGCCGGAGAAGATGTGGAGCGTGTTGATCACGGCCAGCAGCTCCCGGTAGCGCTCGGCGAGATCCTCCTCGCTCTGCGCCCGCGAGTATCCCCAGGCCCCCTTCTTCCTGGATTCGGTGATGCCGCCGAACTCCGTGAGGATGACCGGCAGCACGCCGCTCAGTTGCTCGTCCAGCACCAGCAGCCGGCCGCCGGGGCGCTCCTGCTTGAGGAGCCGCGGCAGCACGTCCTCCGCGTGATAGCGGTTGGCGATCCGCTCCGGGTCCCCGTCGTAGTCGTGGATGCCGATGATGTCGGTCGCGATGCTCTCCCAGCCGTCGTTGCCGATCACCGGCCGCGTCGGGTCGAGCGTCTTGGTCAGGTGGTAGAGCGCGCGCACCCAGTTGCGCTCCGCCTGGTTGTCCGGCAGGTTCGGCACGCCCCAGGACTCGTTGAACGGCACCCAGGCGACGATGCAGGGGTGGCTGAGGTCGCGGCGCACCGCCTCCATCCACTCGCGGGTCAGCCGCTGGATCGAGCGTTTGGTGAAGCGGTAGGCGCTCGGCATCTCCTCCCAGACGAGCAGCCCCAGCCGGTCGGCCCAGTAGAGGAAGCGCGGGTCCTCGATCTTCTGGTGCTTGCGCACGCCGTTGAAGCCCATGGCCTTGACCAGCTCCACGTCCCGCTTCAGGGCCGCGTCGTCCGGCGGCGTCATGCCGGTCTTCGGCCAGTAGCCCTGGTCGAGCACCAGGCGGTGGTAGTAGGGGCGGCCGTTCAGCACCAGGCGGTTCCCCTGCACGGCGATCGAGCGCAGGGCGGTGTAGCTGCGCACCTCGTCGAGCATCTCCTCGCGTCCGGCCCAGAGATGCAGGTGAGCCTCGATCAGGGTCGGCTTCTCCGGGCTCCAGAGCAGCTCGTTGCGGAAGTCGTCGATCCCGGGGTCGGAGAGCGCGATCCGGCGGTGGACCTCGCCGGCCACCACCTTGTAGGTGTCGTCGGCGAGGAGCTGACCGTTCGTCCACAGCTTCACCCCCAGCCGCAGGCGCTCGCGGTCCTCCCCCTCCACCCAGGCCTCGAAGCCGATCTCCCAGCGCTCCAGGCTGGGCACCCAGCGGACGCTGCCGACCCACGTCGAGGGGACCTTCTCCAGCCAGACCGTCTGCCAGATGCCGGTGGTGCGCGGATACCAGATCGAGTGCGGCTCGAGCTTCCAGTCCTGCTTGCCGCGCGGCTTGGCGAGGTCGGCGGGATCGTCGTCCGCCCTGACCACGACCGTCTGCTCCGCCGCCTCGACGAGCAGATCGGTCACGTCGAGCGAGAACGGCGTGTAGCCCCCCTCGTGGCAGCCGGCGAGCGCGCCGTTGACCCACACGGTGGCCGCCCAGTCCACGGCGCCGAAGTGGAGCAGCAGGCGCTCGCCGTCGCGCAACTCGGAGGCCGCGAACGTCCGCCGGTACCAGCAGCGGCGGTAGAAGCTGGTGTCGCCGATGCCGCTCGCCTCCGTCTCCGGCGCGAAGGGAACGACGATCGTGTCCTTCCACCTCACCTCCCGCGGCGCGCGCCAGCGGGCCTCCGGGTCGAGCGCGAAGTCCCAGGGGCCGTTCAGGGAGACCCAGGATTGGCGCTGCAGCAGCGGGCGCGGGTGGCCGTGTCCGGGGGGGAGCTTCGGTTTTTTGATCGAAGGGCGTTTGGCCATGGTCGTCGGAGACTGGGCTGCAAGACACGAGCCACCAAAGATCTGGATGTAGGGGCGGGGCTTGTCCCCACCCTGCAACGTTGAGGGCGGGGACAAGCCCCGCCCCTACGAAGACCTCTCACCGGGGCGGCCTATAATCTCCTCCGATAATTCCCCTCCGAGGAGGCCATCCCATCCCGATCCACGATCCCCGCCCCGAAGCCGTCCAGCTCGAGCTGTTCACCCACCGCTTCGCGGCCATCGCGCGGCAGATGGGGGAGCGGCTCCAGCGCACCGCCGTCTCCACCAACGTCAAGGAGCGGCTCGACTTCTCCTGCGCGCTGCTCGATCCGGCGGGGGAACTGGTGGTCAACGCGCCGCACATCCCCGTCCACCTCGGGGCCCTCGGCCTCTGCGTGCGGCGGCTGCGCGAGACGATCGCCATGGCGCCCGGCGACGTGGTGGTGACCAACCATCCCGGCTTCGGCGGCTCCCACCTGCCGGACGTGACGGTGGTGACCCCCGTCTTCGAGGCGGACGCGGATGAACATCTCCTCGGCTACGTGGCCAGCCGCGCCCACCATGCCGAGATCGGCGGGATCCGCCCGGGCTCGATGCCCCCGGGCGCGCGGCGGCTGATCGAGGAGGGGGTGGTGATCCCGCCGACCTACCTGGTCCGCGAGGATGGGCCGCGCTGGGACGGGATGCGCCGTCTCCTTCTGGAGGCGCCGTTCCCGACCCGGGCCGTCGAGGAGAATCTGGCGGACCTGCGCGCCGCCGTGGCGGCCAGTCACCGGGGAGCCGAGGCGCTGCAGGGCCTGGCCCGCGAGCACGGCCGCGAGACGGTCGGGCGCTACATGGAGGCGCTCAAGGCCCGGGCCGAGGAGCGGCTGCGGGCCGCGCTGGCCCGGCTGCCCGCGGCCCGCTACGAGGCGGTGGAGCGGCTCGACGACGGCGCGGCCCTCGCGGCGCGGCTCGAGATCCATGGCCCCGGCGCCGATCCCGCGGTGACCATCGACTTCGCGGGCACCAGCGGCGTCCATCCGGGCAACCTCAACGCGCCGCCCGCCGTGGTGCGCAGCGCCGTGCTCTACGTCCTCCGGCTGCTGATCGCCGAGCCGCTGCCGCTGAACGAGGGAATCCTGCGGGCGGTCGAGATCCGCATCCCGCCGGGGATGCTGAACCCGCCCTTCCCCGCCGACCCCGCGGCGGCGCCGGCCGTGGTGGGCGGCAACGTCGAGACCAGCCAGCGGCTGGTCGACACCCTGCTCAAGGCGCTCGGGCTCGCCGCCTGCAGCCAGGGGACGATGAACAACCTGCTCTTCGGCAGCGAGCGCTTCGGCTTCTACGAGACGGTCTGCGGCGGCGCCGGCGCCGGTCCCGGCTTCGACGGCGCGAGCGCCGTCCACACCCACATGACGAACACGCGGATCACCGACCCGGAAGTGCTGGAGCACCGCTACCCCGTGCGGCTCGAGCGCTTCGCCGTCCGCGCCGGCTCGGGCGGGGCCGGCCGTTGGCGCGGCGGCGACGGCGCCGTCCGCGAGCTGGTCTTCCTGGAGCCGATGTCCCTCTCGCTCCTTTCCCAGCACCGGGTGGAGCGGCCGTACGGCGTGGACGGCGGCGGGCCCGGCGAGCCGGGACGCCAGCGGCTGGTGCGCGCCTCGGGAGAGGTGGAAGACCTCTCCTCGATCGACGGCCGCGAGGTCGG
>DASWRX010000341.1:0-17727 GCA_036402955.1 Thermoanaerobaculia bacterium | reverse complement strand
GCGGCCTTCGATGCCCTGTTCCAAGGGAAGCTGGCGAACGGGACGGTCGCCCGCTCCACCTTCCAGGGGTGGATGGCGGGGCTCGCGACCGCGGGAGGTACCGCGGCGTTGCTGCTCGCGTTGCGGGCGGGGGGAGGATGGCCGTCCTCGACGCTGATGATGCGCGCCGACTCCCGGTGGCCGGGCGTCGAGCTGGTCACGGACGAGATCGCGGTCGTCTTCCCGTTCCTCCTCACGATCGTCCTCTGGATTCTGCCGGTGTCCGCCCGGCGCCTCGGGGTCTGGGGGGGCTCCCTGGCCGCGGTGCTGGTGGCGGCCGTCATCGTCCCTCCCCTGACCCTGGCCGTGCCGCTGGGCTGGAGCTTCGCGATTGCACTCGTCCCCGCCGCCGTGCTCGTGCTCCTCTTCCTGACCACCGATCTGCTGACGACGCTCCTGGCCGGCCTCGTGGCCCAGATCCTCTTCTCCGCCTATCCCCTGCTGACCGCCGGGAACCGGAGCCTGCAATTCCAGGGCTGGCTCGCCCTCGGCCTGCTCGCCGTGCCGCTCCTCGCCAGCCTGCGCCACCTCGGCAGCGGCAAGGAGCTGGAATACCGCTACGAGGACGTGCCGCCGCACGTGCGGCGCATCGCCGAGCGCGAGCGCCAGCGGGTGGAGCTGGAGACGGCGCGGGGGATCCAGAGCTCGATCCTCCCCGATCTGCCGCCGCGGCTCGCGGGGGTGGACATCGCGCACGCCTACCTCCCCGCCTCCGAGGTGGGTGGGGACTTCTACGACGTGCTGGCGCTGGAGGACGGCCGTCTCGCCGTGGCGGTGGGGGACGTCGCCGGCCACGGCGTCTCCTCCGGCCTCATCATGTCGATGGCCAAGTCGGCGCTCGCCGTACAGGTGACCTTCGACCCCGAGGTCGCCGCCGTCTTCAACACCTTGAACCGCACCGTCTACCAGACCGCCCGCAAGCGGCTGCTGGCGACCCTCTGCTACGCCCTGATCGACCCCCGGCAACTGGAGATGGTCTACGCCAGCGCCGGCCATCTGCACCCCTACCGCATCAACGCCGCCGGCCGGGTGGAGACGCTGGAGTCGATCGCCTACCCGCTCGGCGTGCGCGGCGTGCTCGCGGTCGATCCCCACACCGCCCGGCTGGCCCCGGGGGATACCCTCTTCCTGTTCAGCGACGGCGTGGTCGAGGCGCGGCGGGAGGGGAGCGACGAGCTGTTCGGCTTCGAGCGCCTGGAAGCGAGCCTCGCCCGCCACGCCTCCCGCGGCGTCGAGGGGCTGCGCGACGGCATCCTCGCCGACGTGGCGCGCTTCACCGCCAACGCGCCGCGCGAGGACGACCAGACGATCCTCGTGCTGCGCCTGCCGTGAATGGATACAACTCGTTTACAATCTCCAGGCGACGCCCGACGGACTCTCCCGTCGTCCACACGATGAAAGGGAAACACGGCATGAAAACGTCCCGTAGCCGCATCATCGTAGCCTGCCTCCTCTGCGCCATCCTCGTCTCCGGCTTCCTCCTCGGGCGCGCCAGCGCCGACCAGCCGCACATGCAGGCGGCCCTCGAGCACCTGCGGGCCGCCAAGGGCGAGCTCGAGAGGGCCGAGGCCGACAAGGGCGGCCATCGCGCCAGGGCCATCGTGCTGGTCAACGATGCCATCTCCCAGGTGGAGAAGGGCGTCGGGTTCGACCGGCGCCACGGGTAGGCGCCGCGTCGCGCCGGATTCCAGGATTCGTAGGGGCGCAGCATGCTGCGCCCCTACACCGGACCATTCCGGAGGTTACAGCCCGCCCTTGCGGGCCTTCGCCGGCGCGGCGGGAGCGGTCGGAGCCAGCCCCGCCTCGGCCAGGAAGCGCTCGATGAGCTTGGGGGCGTCGCCCTCGAAGCCGTGGTCGCCCGGCACCTCGATGATGGAAGCCTGCTTGGGGGCGATCTGCTTGCACAGGCTCTTCTCCTCCGCGGCGCCGTAGATGCACAGCACCCGGTTTCCCTTGAGCTTCGGGATCTCGGGCATCACGGGCAGATCCGGGCTCTGCTGGCGGTTGCTGATCCAGCCGTCGGGATGGAGGTCGAACTGCGCCGCGCCGTCCGGCCCGATCAGAGCCACGAGACCGATCTTGGCGCGCAGGGCGGGAGCCATGCGGTCGACCATGAAGGGCACCACGTCCGCGCCCTGCGAGTAGCCGATGACGATCGCGCGGCTCTTGTGCCAGGCGGCCATGTAGTGATCGAGGATGCGGGTGAGGTCGCGCGCCGTGCCGTCGGGATTGCGCGGCTTCCAGAAATAGGCGAGCGAGGAGAGGCCCACCACCGGCACGCCGCGCGAGGAGAGCTGGTTGCCCATCTTGCGGTCGAGGCCCACGTAGCCGCCGGAGCCGGTGACGATCACCGCCAGGACGTCCTTCTCCGCCCCTTCGGCCTTGATCTCATTGAGCGGCAGGTCCCTGAGCTCGCCGCGCGCGGCCTGCGCCGCCTCCTCTTCCCGGTGCTTGGCGGCCAGGATCGTGAGCGCCTGCGGGAGCTGCTTTTTCCAGGCGTCCTGCGGCGGCACTCCGGCCGGCGGCGGGATCATCTGGACGGCGTCGATGTCCTTGACGAAATCGCTCAACGGTCCCACCGGGCAGGCCGTCTTGCCGGCGGTGCCGAAGACCACCCAGGGGTTCTCGATGGCGGCGTCGGGGAGCACCCGGATCCCCGGCCCCGGCCACGTCTTGTCCCAGCTCAGGTGGTTGCCGCGGCGGAAGCGGAAGTGGGACGGGATCACCTCGCAGAAGTTGTCGGCCACCGCCCCTGCGAAGGTGTTGGCGGGCGCCTGGGCCAGGGCCACGTAGGCCACGCCGGCGCCGGCGCCGGTGCCCACCAGGATCGGCTGCCGGTATGTCGTCAATCCCATCTCCCGCTGGCCAATCTGGCTCATCGTCTCGAACTCCGCGGCGGGAAAGAAATGCGTGTCGGTGCTGCGGCTCCCGGTCGCGAAGTAGCGCTGGGTGTCGACCTCGAAGACCAGCGCGCCGGCGGCGGCGAGGGCCTGCGCCATGGCGGCCTCGCGGGCTCCGAATCCGTGCTCGCTCGAGAAGAGGATGGCGACCTGGGAAGGGTCGCCCGCGGGACGGACGACCGGCACCGTGCCCAGGCGGCCGAACTTGAACGAAGCCGGCGCCGCCCCGGAGACCGCCGGGATCAGGCCGAGAAGAAGAAACAGGGTTGAAAAACGACGTGCCATCTTGTCACCTCCACGACTGCGGGGCGTGAAGACCTGCAAGCTGCGAACCAGGTGCGATACCCTAAAGAGCATGAGCTACCGTGACCGCATCACCCTGGAACCGGGGAAGAGGGGAGGACGGCCCTGCATCCGCTCGATGCGGATCACCGTCTACGACGTGCTGGGCTGGTTGGCCGCCGGGATGTCACAGGCTGAAATCCTAGCGGATTTTCCAGAGCTTACACCGGAGGACATCCAGGCCTGCCTCGCGTTCGCGGCCGACCGGGAGCACCTCCTAACCTCTTTCCAGGCCGCTTGAAGCTCCTCCTCGACCAGAACCTCTCCTATCGCCTGCTCGCCAGGCTGGAGGAGGTTTTTCCCGGCTCCTCCCAGATCCATCGCCTCGGGATGGAGCATGCCGACGATATCGCCATCTGGCATTTCGCCAGGGAGAACGGGTTCACCATCGTGACCAAGGACTCCGATTTCTATGAACGGAGCCTGGTGCACGGTTTTCCGCCACAGGTGATCTGGCTGAAATGCGGCAATCTCTCGACCCGGCAACTTGAAGAGATTCTCCTGCGGAGCGCGGGGGCGATCTCTTCCTTCATCCGCGAGGGCAGGGCGGCCTGCCTGGAGATCTACTGACCGGGCGGACCCCTCCTACGCCAGCGTCTCCCCCGCCTTGACCGCGGCCACCGGGCGCTTCGGGGGCTCGAGGGAGCCGCTCATCAGCACGGCGATGGGGTGGAGGGGGGCGATGTTCTCGCAGATGATCTTGATCGACGAGGTGATCGGCACCGAGAGGATCATCCCCCAGGGACCCCACAGGTAACCCCAGAAGAGCAGGGCGGTGAGGACGAGCAGCGGGCTGAGGTCGAGGCTCGAGCCCATGATCCGCGGCTCGACGGCGTTGCCCATGACGAACTGCAGGGCGCCGTTGAGGAGCGCGATCAGCAGCGCCGTCCCGGGCGAGAACTGGAGGAAGAGGAAGATCGTCGGCAGCCCCACCGAGATCACCGCGCCGACGCTCGGGATGTAGTGGGCGAGGAAGGTGATCAGCCCCCAGAGCAGCGGGAAGTCCACCCCGAACGCCGCCAGCAGGACGGTGACCAGGGCTCCGGTCACCAGGTTGAACAGCGTCTTGGTCAGGATGTAGCGGCGCACGCCGGCCTCGATGTTGTGCATCATGGCGCTGACCCGCTCGGCTCTCTCGGCATGCAGGGCCCGCCGCAGCTTCTGCGGGAACTGCTCGCTGCCGGCGAGCAGGAAGATCAGGAAGAGCAGGACCAGGAAGGCGTCGTTGAAGAAGAGCAGGAACGAGCCGACCGTCGCCGCCGCCAGGCCGGTCAGCGAGGACAGCTTGAGCATCTCCTGCCAGTTCCATTGCCGCATCTGCGCCTGGAGCGGTGGAAAGGCGGCGGTGAGCCAACCCAGGAACCCGGTGACCAGCTCTTTCGAGCGCGTCTGGTAGCGGGGGAGGGCGGCGGTGAAGGACTGGCCGCTGGAGTAGACGCCCCAGGCGAAGATCAGCAGGACGATCGAGGCCACGACCAGCACCAGCAGGATCGACAGCGCGGCCGGCACCCGCCGCCGGCGCAGCGCCATGTTGAGCGGACCGAAGATGCGCGACAGGAAGACCGCCACCACGAACGGCAGCAGGATCGGCTGGAGGATGTGGAGGACGAACCCGATCGCGATGAAGACCAGGATGCCCAGGAAGATCGGGACCAGCTTGCCGTCGCGCATGTGGGGACCCTCGCTGTGAGCCGGAAACCGTCCCTCAGCGTAGCACGCCGCCTGGCGGGGCGTCCCCGGAGGCCCGCGGTGGCGTCCCGTCGTGGACTCGTTGCATAATCCCATCAAGAAAATTGAGGAGACTCTTTCGGACTTCGTTTTTCGTTGGACCTTGAAAGGGGGTAACAGCATGGGCAGAGGCAGCTACGGGCGTTTCGCGCTCGCCCTCGCGCTGCTGTTGGCGTCGGCCTTGCCGGCCTTCGCGCAGCAGCAGACGGGCGATCTCTACGGCACGGCGACCGACGAGCAGAAGCAGGCGCTCCCCGGGGTGACCGTCACGCTCACCGGCAGCGGCGCGCCGCTGGTGCAGGTGACCGACGCGCAGGGGAAGTTCCGGTTCCTCAACCTGTACCCCGGGATTTACGCCCTGAAGGCGGAGCTGGAAGGCTTCTCCACCATCGAGCGCCCGGACCTGGCCATCAAGATCGGCAGCAAGGCCAGCATCGAGGTCACCCTGAGCGCGGCCGTCAAGGACGTGATCACGGTCACCGGCGAGAGCCCGCTGCTCGACGAGCGCAAGGTCACCCAGGGGACCAACGTCTCCACGGTCGAGCTCGACAAGGTGCCCACCGCCCGCGATCCGTGGTCGCTGCTCAGCCAGGCGCCGGGCGTGCTGGTCGACCGCGTCAACGTCGGCGGCAACGAGAGCGGCCAGCAGTCGAGCTTCACCGGCCTGGGCTCGGGCGGGCGCGACAACACCTTCGCCGTCGACGGCGTCATCCTCACCGACATGAACGCGGTGGGTGGCTCGGCGACCTACTTCGACTTCGGGGCCTTCGAGGAGGTCCAGTTCACGGTGTCGAGCGCCGACGTCACCGTCCAGACCTCGGGCGTGACGATCAACCAGGTGACCAAGCGCGGCACCAACGAGTGGCGGGGCAACGCCCGCTATCTGGACACCGTCGGCAGCCTGCAGGCCAAGCCGACGCTGCCCGACGGCAACCGGATCGATTCGGTGAAGGAGTACGGCGCCGACGTCGGCGGCCCCCTGATCAAGGACCATCTGTGGATCTGGGGCGCCTACGGCGTCAGCGACATCCACAACATCGTCCAGGGCGGCCAGCTCGACAAGACCAAGCTCGAGGACTACAACACCAAGCTGAATTTCCAGACCGGCCAGAACAACTCGGGCGTCCTCCACTACTGGACCAACGACAAGATCAAGATCGGGCGCGGCGCCGGGCCGACCGTGGCGCCGGAGGCGACCCACAACCAGACCACACCGCAGAAGATCTACAAGGCCGAGGACACCTTCCTGGTCTCCTCGAGCTGGACGATCACCGGCCTCTGGTCGCGCGACACCGGCAAGTTCACCCTGACTCCCCAGGGCGGGCTCACGCCCTTCGCCTACATCGATGCCGACGGCGTCCACCGCGGCACCGACTACGACTTCAAGCAGGACGCGACGATCGACCAGGAGCGGCTGGACACCAGCTACTTCTTCAACACCGGCGCCGCCGGCCACGAGCTGAAGTTCGGCGGCAGCTTCCGCGAGCAGGCCAACAACTCCGGCACCGTCTGGCCGCACGGCAACCGGGTCATCTCGGGCGCGTTCCAGGGCTATGACGATCCCAATCTGGCGCTGGTCGAGTTCTTCCGCAATCGCAAGAACAAGATCGTGTCGGATTATGGGGCGGCCTGGGCGCAGGACACGGTCACCCTGAACCGGTTCACGATCAACGCCGGCCTGCGCTTCGACCGCCAGTACATGAAGAACCTGGCCGCCTTCGACGCCGGCGTGCCGGCCGCGCAGGGCCTGCTGCCGCCGATCACCTTCCAGGGTAACCACGCCGGCGGTTTCTCCTGGAACACCATCGAGCCCCGTGTCGGGCTCACCTACGCGCTGGGCGAGAAGCGCCAGACGCTGCTGCACGGCACCTACTCGCGCTACGCCGAGCAGCTCGGCCAGCTCCCGCTCGCCACCCGCGTCAACCCGATCGGCTACAACTACGCCTACTTCTACTTCGAGGACACCAACCACAACCTGATCCTCGATCCCAACGAGGTGGGCTCGCTGCAGTTCGCCTACACCTACAACATCGATCCCAACAATCCGACGGCCGTTCCCAACGTCAACACCCGCAATCTCAAGCCGACGCTGACGGACGAGCTCACCTTCGGGATCGACCAGGGCTTCGGGGCCGATTTCGCCGCCGGTCTCACCCTGACCTACCGCAACATCCACGACATTCCGGAAGCGCGGATCCTCGTCGTCGACTCCGCCACGGGGCAGACGCGCGTGGCCACCCGCGACGACTGGGTGCAGACCGGCACCGTCACCGGCACGCTGCCGAACGGCCAGGTCGTGACCGAGCCGTACTACGACCTGCGGGACGGCCTGACGCCGAACGGGGGGACGCTCTATACCAACGGCGACCGCAAGCAGCGGTACCTGGGGGGGACCCTCAGCTTCACCAAGCGCCTCGCCAACCACTGGAGCTGGCGCGGGCACGTCACCTACAACGACTGGAAGTGGCAGATCGGTCCGCAGTACAAGAAGTACGACGATCCCACCAACACCATCACCGACCTGACGGGCTTCGCGGACGATCCCAGCATCTTCTTCGAGAAGGAGGGGGGCAGCAAGTCGGACATCTTCACCGGCTCCCGCTGGTCCTTCAACACGAACGCCATCTACCAGATCGCCCCAGACCGCCCCTGGGGCTTCAACCTCGCCGGAAACCTCACCGCCCGCGAGGGGTACATCACCCCGCCCTACATCAAGAAGTCGGGTCCGGTGGGCAGCCGCCAGATCCAGCTCGCGGCGATCGACGAGTTCCGCAACCCCAACCTCTACGTGTTGGACGCGCGGATCGACAAGGACTTCCACTTCAACGACTTCGACCTGACGCTGAGCCTCGACGGCTTCAACCTGACCAACCAGTCGTACGTGCTGCAGCGGGAGCGCAACGTCAACTCGGGCCGGTTCTACCAGCCCAACGAGAGGCTGAGCCCGCGGATCGCCCGGCTCGGAGCGACGCTCCGGTTCCGGTAGGACCTCACCGGCGGTAAAGGTAGGGGAGGGGCTCGTCCCCTCCCGCTTCTCCCTCCCCGTCAGGGACGGGAATATCCCGTCCCCCCTCCCCGCGTTTCAACCTTTGACGAGAAGGACGTAGAATAGGAACCCGATGCGCCCCAGGCGCTGATTCCCGAATGACCCAAGGAGGTGCCCAAGTGCCCTACAGTGAATTGCTGGTCCGTCCGATGCGCGAGGAGCTGACGAGCGCCGGCGTCAAGGAGCTGCGGACGCCCGAAGAGGTGGACGCGTTCATGAACGACAAGACCGGCACGGCGATGCTGGTCGTCAACTCGGTCTGCGGCTGCGCCGCGGGCATGGCGCGTCCCGGCGTGCGTCTGGCCCTCCAGGGTGACCGCCGCCCCGACCGCGTCGCCAGCGTCTTCGCCGGCCAGGACCTCGAGGCCACGGCCCGCGCCCGCGCCCACATCGCGGACATCCCGCCGAGCAGCCCGTCGATCGCCTTCTTCAAGGACGGCGAGCTGGTCTACTTCGTGCCCCGCCATCGCATCGAGGGGCGGGACGCCCACGCGGTGGCTAACGACCTGGCGCAGGTGTTCGCGGAGCACTGCGCGGTGCCGGCCAGCTAGATGGGCACCTTCCATCAGAACAAGGGCGAGCTGCACGGCATCACCGTGATCGTCGACACCACCGGCCCCGAGATCGTCGTGGGCCGGTGCGACGACATGGACGACCGCGGCATCTTTCTCCATGAGGCCGACGTCCACCGCGACGGCGAGGGCGGGCGCTCCAAGGAGGAGTACGTCCGCCGCGTCGCCCAGCTCGGTTTCTGGAAGAAGCACGACCACCTGATGATCCCGCGCGAGAAGATCGCCTCCGTGCGTCCGCTCGGCGAGGTCTAGCGACCCGAAAAGGGCAGTGATGAACTGGCTCTTCCTCGGCGCCGCCGGTTGCGCCCTCGCGGTGATCGCCGGCGCCTTCGGGGCGCACGCCCTGGCGGCGCGCCTGGAGCCGCGGGAGCTGCAGCTCTGGGAGACCGCCGCCCGCTACCTCATGTACGGGAGCTTCGCCCTGGCGCTGGTCGGGCTCTTCGGCCGTCAGGCCGGCGCGCGGCGGCCGCTGCGGGCGACCGACGCCGCCGGCTGGTGCCTGCTCGCCGGCGGCGCCCTGTTCAGCGGCACCGTCTTCGGGCTCGCCCTGGGCGGCCCGCGGTGGCTCGGGGCGGTCACCCCGCTCGGCGGCACGCTGATGATCGCGGGCTTCCTGATCTTCGCCTGGGCCGCCCTGCGAGGATAAGCTCCTCGCCATAACTCTTCCATCCAACATCCCGAAGGGAGCCAGCGCGCACATGTCGAACGCGATCCTTCCCCTGGCCGTGCCGGCCAACGAGCCGGTGCGGTCGTACGCTCCGGGATCTCCGGAGAAGCAGTCCCTGAAGCAGCGATTGAACGCGATGCTGGCCGAGCGCATCGAGATCCCGCTGATCATCGGCGGCAAGGAGGTGCGCACCAGCGACGTCGGGGAGGCGGTCTGCCCGCACGACCACCAGCACGTGCTCGCCACCTTCCACCAGGCCGCGGCCCCGGAGGTCGAGGCGGCGGCGGCCGCCGCGAAGGCGGCCTGGCGGGACTGGAGCGAGACGAGTTGGGAAGACCGCGCCGCCGTGCTGCTGCGGGCGGCCGAGCTGCTCGCCGGCCCCTGGCGCGACACGGTCAACGCCGCCACCATGCTCAACCAGTCGAAGACGGCCTTCCAGGCGGAGATCGACTCCGCCTGCGAGCTGATCGACTTCTGGCGCTTCAACCCCTACTTCATGCGGGTGCTCTACGCCGAGCAGCCGTGGTCCCACCCCGGCGTGTGGAACCGGGTCGAGTACCGGTCGCTGGAGGGGTTCGTCTTCGCCGTCTCGCCGTTCAACTTCACGGCCATCGGCGGCAACCTGCCGACCTCGCCGGCGCTGATGGGCAACACCGTGCTCTGGAAGCCGGCCTCGACGTCGGTGCTGTCGAACTACTACGTCATGAAGGTCCTCCAGGCGGCGGGCCTGCCGGACGGCGTCATCAACTTCCTCCCCGGGCGGGCGGCGAAGGTCGGCGATCCGGCGCTCGGCCACGCCGATTTCGCCGGCATCCACTTCACCGGCTCGACGCCGGTCTTCGAGGCGATGTGGAAGCTGATGGGCGAGAACATCCCCAGGTACCGTTCCTACCCGCGCATCGTGGGCGAGACCGGCGGCAAGAACTTCATCTTCGCCCACCCCTCGGCCAGCCTCGAGGCGCTGGTGACGGCGGTGATCCGGGGGGGCTTCGAGTACCAGGGGCAGAAGTGCTCGGCCGGCTCGCGCGTCTACGTCCCGCGCTCGCTGTGGGACCGTTTCCGCGAGCGGCTCGCCGACGAGATGGGGCAGATCAAGATGGGCTCACCCATGGACTTCCGCAACTTCGTCGCCGCGGTGATCGACGAGAATTCCTTCGACCGCATCATGCGCTACGTCGACTTCGCCAAGAGCTCGAGCGAGGCCGAGATCCTCGTCGGCGGCAATGGCGACAAGTCGGAGGGGTACTTCATCGAGCCGACGGTGGTGGTGACCACGAACCCGCGCTTCAAGCTGATGCAGGAGGAGATCTTCGGCCCGGTGGTCACGGTCTACGTCTACGAGGATTCCCAGGTCGAGGAGACCCTGGAGCTGGTGGACACCACCAGCCCCTACGCGCTGACCGGCGCCATCTTCGCCGAGGACCGCAAAGTGATCGATCACCTGACGCGGGTGCTCCGCCACACGGCCGGCAACTTCTACGTCAACGACAAGCCGACCGGCGCGGTGGTGGGCCAGCAACCGTTCGGCGGCGCCCGCGCCTCGGGCACCAACGACAAGGCGGGCTCGATGGCGAACCTGCTGCGCTGGACCTCGCAGCGGGCGATCAAGGAGACGTTCGTGCCGGCGCGGGACTTCCGCTATCCCTTCATGGGCGAGGAGTAGGAAACAAGGGACGGCAGGGACTGCGGAGACATCAGGGACAGGAAGAAGAAGTTTCTTGTTCTCTGCTGTCCCTGGGGTCCCTGCTGTCCCTGCCCGGCTTCTTAGCGCGAGCCGCCCGAGGAGCCCGAGGAGCCGGAGCCCGTCGAGTCTGAAGAACCCGTCGAGCCCGAGCCGGAGGCCGTGCTCGGGGCGGCGCCCGTCGAGGCGGCCGTGACGGCGCCGGTGGCTCCGACCGTCCCGGTCCCGAAGCCGCCCGAGGTGGAGCCCGGCGTGCCGGGGGTCACCGAGCCCGAGGAGCCGGACGCCTGCGAGGTGCCGCGGCTCTGGTCGTCGTCCTTGTCCTTGTTCTCGCCGGTCAGCCAGCCGAGGAAGCCGCCCCGGTGTTCGTCTTCGCGCGACTCGACCCGCAGGCGGTTATGGACCTCGCGGACGCCCGGAAGGTCCTCGACGGCGTCCTCCGCGAGCCTCTTCTCGCGGCGGCTGTTGACCGTGCCCTCGAGGGTGACCTCGCCGTTCTCCACCTGCACCTTGACGCCGACCGCGTCGATCTCGCCGTGGCGGGTCAGCACGTCGCAGACGTCCTCACGGATGCGGTCGTTCGAGCGCTGGTAGCCCTGGGGGCCACGGCCGCTGTAGGGGCCCTGGCTCAGGCCGGAGCCGTAGTTGCCGGTCGATCCATAATTGCCGCCGTACTGGCCGCCCTGCCCGTACTGGCCTCCCTGGCCCTGATTGCCGTAGCCGCTCCCATACTGATTGCCATACTGGCTGCCGGAGTAGCCGCCTCCGGAGTAGCCGGCGCCCGAGGTGCCGCTGCCGCTCGAGCCGCCGCTGCGCCACTCCTCGCCGCGGCCGTAGCCGGCGCCCGAGTTGCCGCTCGAGCGCTCCCAACTCGCGCCACGCTCGCCGGCGCCGTAGTCGCGGGAGTCGCGGGCGCCGTAGCCCCGCCCGGCATCGCCGGGGTTCTGGCCGTAATCCCGGGCGGAACCCTGGTTGTAGTCCCGGCCGCCCTGGCTGCCGCCCCAGCCTCCCTCGGCGCCGCGGTTGCCGCCCCAGCGTCCCTCTTCCTGCCCGCGGCCCAGGTCGCGGCCGCCGCGCTCCTGCGCGCCGTAGCCCGGTGGGTTCCCGTAGCCGCGGCCCGCCGGATCCTCCCCGCGGTCACGGTAGCGCTCTTCGTCTCTTCTGTCATCGCGGTCGGCCATGGTTGCACCTCCTCAGTGTTGGTAATTCGTACTCGCCGGCGGGACCTCCCCGGCGGGCGACGCGCTGATTTCCAGGCACGGCGGAGCGCCCGTCATGCCACCAGTGAAAGGCAGCAAGACGGGTGCCAGAAAAAAGGTTTCGGAAGGGGCTTTAGCCCGCCGGTTGCAGGTCGGCCAGCAGCCGCTGCCAGGCGCCGGCGTCGAGGGCGGCCTGCTGGCCGTCGAAGGTGCGGTCCGGAGGGGACAGCAGGCTGGGCGGCGGGGTGGGTTTGCCCTGGGAGTAGAGGGCCTCGGACCAGCCCTTGCCGCCGTTCTTGCTGAGGTAGACGTAATAGCCGAGCCGCGGCGCGTTGGGGCTGGCGTCCGCGTCGAGGCGGAGGATCAGCGTCCCGTGCCCCTCGTCGTTCATCGAGAACTGGTCCAGCGCGGCGGCCTTCGAGATCTTCTGCAGCGCGCCGCGGACCTTCCAGGTGCGGCCGTCGTTGCCGCTGGAGACGAGCTGAAGGATGCCGGTGCCTCCCTCGGTGATCCCCCAGGCTTCGTTGCCCGCCCGGCCCGCGAAGACCCAGACCGTGTTGTGCAGCTCGTCGGGGAGCTGCACCAGCCGCCAGGCGCCGTCGCGCGAGGAGACGAAGACCCGGGGGTCGGTCTCCTTGGCGTTGCCGCTGCGGGTGAAGATCAGCGCCGGATGGTTGCCCTGGCTCTGGAAGGCGAAGACCGGGGTGGACTGCGCGAGGGTTTCGGCGGGCAGGCCCGAGGTGTCCTGCGCGATCCCCGGGAGAGAGACGAGAGCCATCCCCGCCATGATCCCCGCCATCACGAGAGCAACGGCCAACCTCGTCGATGGAGCCATTGAGTCACCTCCGTCCAAGAAGCTCGGGAGCGGTCTGCCGAACATCCTACATCCATCCGTGCCCGGCGGGCGCTACTTTCTTCGGGAACGGAGCGCCTCCGCCAGGTGGAGGGCCCGCCGGCCCGCGGCCTGAGCGATCTGCTCCCGGCAACTGAAGCCGTCCGCCAGGATCAGCGCGTCCGGTCCCGCGGCGCGGATCGCGGGGAGGAGGACCCGCTCGGCGCAGGCGAGCGAGACCTCGTGGTGGTCCGCCTCGAAACCGAAGGCTCCGGCCATGCCGCAGCAGCCGGAGTCGAGCACCTCGAAGCCCATCCCCAGCCGGCCCAGCAGCTCGCGGTCGGCGTCCATCCCCATCACCGCATGATGGTGGCAGTGGCCGTGGACGATCGCCGTGCCGGTCTGCGCTTGTGGCTCGAAGCCCGCGCGGACCAGGAATTCGGCGAGCGTGAAGGTCTGGGCGGAGAGCCGCCGCGCATCGCCGTCGTCCGGGAAGAGGTTGACCAGCTCGTCGCGGAACACGGCCACGCAGCTCGGCTCCAGGCCCACCATGGGGAGCCCGGCCGCGATCTCCGGCCGCAGCGTCTCCAGGACCTGCCGGAGCTGGCGCCGGGCGAGGTCCAGCATGCCGAAGTCGTAGAGCGGACGGCCGCAGCAGAGCACCCGGCGGGGGATCGCCACGCGGTGGCCGGCGGCTTCCAGGACCTCGACGGCGGCGCGGGCGATCTCCGGCTGGAAGAAGTTGGTGAAGGTGTCCGGCCAGAGGAGGACGCTGGGAGCGCCGGCCGCCGCCGTGAACCCCTGCCGGAAGGTGCGATCCGCGAAGGCCGGAATCCGGCGGTCGGGATGGATTCCCGCCGCCCTTTTGAGGATCGAGGAGATCGCGGGGCTCCGCGTCATCCCGTTCGTCATTCCCGGAAACCGCGAGGCCAGCCGCGCCCACCACGGGACGAGCCCCATCGCGTACGCCGCGCGCGGCCGTGGCCGTCCCGCGTAGTGGTGATGGAGGAACTCGGCCTTGTAGGTCGCCATGTCGACCCCGGCCGGGCACTCCGCGCGGCACCCCTTGCAGGCCAGGCAGAGATCGAGCGCGTCCAGCACCTCCTGGCTGCGCCAGCCGTCCCGGATCACCTCCCCCTCCAGCATCTCGAAGAGCAGGCGGGCGCGGCCGCGCGTCGAGTGCTCCTCGTCGCGGGTCGCCAGGAAGCTCGGGCACATGGTGCCGCCGGAGCCCGCGGCATCCTGCCGGCACTTGCCCACCCCGACGCAGCGGGTGGCGGCGCGGGCGAAGCTGCCGCCGTCGCCGGCGTAGCGGAAGACGGCGGGAGGATCGTCCAGACGGAGCGGCGGCCGGAGGTCGGCGTCGAGCGGATAGGGATCGACCTTCTTGCCGGGGTTCATGCGGTTGGCGGGGTCCCAGATCGCCTTGAACTCGCGAAAGGCCTGGACCAGCTCCTCGCCGAACATGCGGGAGAGCAGCTCGCCGCGCTGCTGGCCGTCGCCGTGCTCGCCGGAGAGCGAGCCGCCGTGGGCCACCACCAGGTCCGCCGCCGCCTCCATGAAGGCGCGGTACTGGCGGATGCCCTCGGCCGAGCGGAAATCGAAGTTGATCCGGGCGTGCAGGCACCCTTCCCCGAAATGGCCGTAGTAGGCGGCCGCGTAGCCGAAGCGCGAGAGCAGCGCCTCGAGATCGCGGAGGTAGGCGGCGAAGCGTTCGGGCCGCACCGCCGAGTCCTCCCAGCCCGGCCAGCCGTCGCCGAGGCGGGGATCGCGGGAGGTGGTGGCCACCGCAGCCTCGCGCACCTGCCAGATCCTCGCCTGCTCTTTCGGGTCTTCGACGAGAAGGGCGCCGGGTCCGGCGAGCTGCCGCGCCCGTCCGGCGGCCTCCTCGCGGGAGCCGCCGAATTCGACCAGCAGCCAGGCATCGCCCGGCGGCAGCAGGGAGAGCGTCTCGCGGTAGGACCGGCGGGTGAACTCGTTGTCGACCAGGAAGCGGTCCATGCCCTCGAGGCCGATCGGTCCGGCCGCCAGCACCTCGGGCACGCTCTCGGCCGCGCGGATGATGTCCGCGTACCCCAGCACCACCAGCGCGCGGCTCACCGGCGCCGGCGCCAGCCGCACGGTGGCTTCCAGAATCGTGACGCAGGTCCCCTCCGTGCCCACGAGAGCGCGGGCGAGGTGGAACCCCCGCTCGGGCAGCAGGTCGTCGAGATTGAAGCCCGAGACGCGCCGGGAAAGTACCGGGAAGCGCTCGCGGATGAGATCGCCGTAGCGCATCCGCAGCTCGCGCAGCCGGCGGTAGATCTCGCCGCGGCGGCCGCCGGAGCGCACGATGCGGTCGATCTCCGGCTCGGGAGTGGCGCCCACCCGCAGCCGCAGGCCGTCGTAGGTGAGGATCTCCAGCTCCTCGACGTTGTCCGAGGTGCGCCCGGTGGTCAGCGAGTGGACGCCGCAGGAGTTGTTGCCCAGCATGCCGCCGACCGTGCACCAGGCGTGGGTGGCGGGATCGGGGCCGAAGGTGAGCCCGTGCCGCAGCGCCGAGCCGCGCAGGTCGTCGAGCACCGTGCCGGGACGGACGCGGGCCGTCCGCCGCTCGGGATCGATCGCCAGCACGCCCGCGAGATGGCGGGAGAGGTCCATCACCACCGCCACGTTGCAGCACTGCCCGGCCAGGCTGGTGCCGGCGCCGCGATGGACGATGGGCGCGCCGTGCCGGCGGCAGGCCGCCACGGCCGCGATCAGGTCGTCCACGTCCCGCGGCACCACGACGCCGATGGGCACCTGCCGGTAGTTGGAGGCGTCGGTCGCGTAGAGGGCGCGGCTCCCGGAGTCGAAGCGGACCTCGCCGCGGAGCGAGCGCCGGAGGTCGTCCTCCAGGGAGGTGGCGTCGCCGGTCCAGGGAGCACGGATCATCCGCCCGAGGTTACCGCAGTCGCGGGTATAGAATCCCGCCCGAGGAGGAGGAGACGAGATGAACGGCGGCGATCGGATCGCGTCGGTGCTGGTGGAGCAGGGGGTCCGGTTCCTCTTCACCCTCTGCGGCGGGCACATCGCCCCCATCCTGGTGGGGGCCAAGCGGCGCGGCGTCCGGGTGGTGGACGTCCGCCACGAGGTGGACGCCGTGTTCGCCGCCGACGCCGTGTTCCGGCTGACCGGCGTGCCCGGGGTGGCGGCGGTCACCGCCGGTCCCGGCGTCACCAACACCATCACCGCCGTCAAGAACGCGCAGCTCGCCCAGTCGGCGATCGTGCTCCTGGGCGGCGCCGCGGCCACCCTGCTGAAAGGCCGCGGCGCGCTCCAGGACATCGACCAGATGTCCCTCCTCCAGCCGCACGTCAAATGGGCCGCCTCGGCCGCCACCGTGCGCGAGCTGACCCCGCTGCTGGAGAAGGCCTTCGACGTGTCGCGCGCGGGCGTTCCCGGCCCCGTCTTCCTCGAGTGCCCGATCGACCTGCTCTACGACGAGCCGCTGGTGCGCGAGTGGTATGGCGCCAGCTCCAAGGGGGGAGGGATCGCGGGGATCGGCCTGCGCCTCTATCTCAGGTGCCACGCCGCGAAGCTGTTCGCCGGCGCGGACCGCGTCGTTCCGTCACCCGTGCGGACGATCCCGCCGCCGTCTCCCGAGCGAGGGGAAGCCCGCAAGGCCGCGGCCCGTCTGCGCCGGGCGAAGCGGCCGGTGCTGGTGCTGGGCGGGCAGGTTTTGCTCTCTTCGTCGACTCCTGAACGGGCGGCGGAGCTGGCGCGGGCGATCGAGACCCTCGGCGTGCCCGTCTACCTGGCCGGCGGCGCCCGCGGGCTGCTCGGCGCCCTGCACCCCCTGCAGCTCCGCCACAAGCGCCGGGAGGCCCTGCGCGAGGCGGACCTCGTGCTGCTGGCGGGCATCCCCGCCGACTTCCGGCTGGACTATGGGAAACACGTCGGCCGCAAGGCCTTCCTGATCTCGGTCAACCGCAGCGAGGAGGACCTGCGGATGAACCGCAAGCCGGATCTCGGGGTGAACGCCGATCCGGGGCTCCTGCTGCGCGAGATGGCCGGAATCCTCTCAGCAGACGCCGGTGAAGGGAGCTGCTGGGGGGACTGGCTGGGGACCCTGCGCGCCCGCGACGAGGAGCGCGAGCGGGAGATCGATCGCCAGGCCGCGGTGGCCGGCGAGCGGGTCAATCCCCTCCATCTCTGCCGGGAGATCGACAACGTCCTGGCGTCTGAGAGCGTGATCGTGGCCGACGGCGGCGATTTCGTGGCCACCGCCGCCTATACCCTGAGCCCGCGGGGGCCTCTCTCCTGGCTCGATCCCGGCGTCTTCGGCACGCTGGGCGTGGGCGGCGGCTTCGCCCTCGGGGCCAGGCTCTGCCGGCCGGAGGCGGACGTCTGGATCCTCTACGGCGACGGCTCGGCGGCCTACAGCCTGGCCGAATTCGATACCTTCGTCCGCCATGGCCTGCCGGTGATCGCGGTGGTCGGCAACGACGCCGGCTGGACCCAGATCGCGCGCGAGCAGATCGAGATCCTGAAGGACGACGTCGGCACGGTGCTGGCGCGGACGGACTATCACCAGGTCGCCGAAGGGTACGGCGGCCGCGGGCTCCTGCTCCAGCGGGGCGACGACGTGCCGGCGGTGCTGCGGGAGGCCCTGAGCCTCGCCCGCAGCGGCTCGCCGGTGCTCGTCAACGCCCATCTCGACAAGACGGAGTTCCGCAAGGGCTCGATCTCGATGTGAGCGG
>DASWRX010000340.1:0-46254 GCA_036402955.1 Thermoanaerobaculia bacterium | reverse complement strand
AAGCCTTCTTCGGCATGCTCCAGTTCTTCGCCCAGGGGGACACCGAGGGGATGGACGCCGCCCTCAAGCGGCTGGTCACCATGCAGTACGAGCGCACCCAACTCGACCTCTACCACGGCAGCTTCCGGGTGCGCGGCGACGTGCTGGAGATCGTCCCCGCCTACGAGGACGTGGGGCTGCGGGTCGAATACTTCGGCGACGAGATCGAGCGCATCACCCGCTTCGACGTGCTGCGCGGCAACGTCCTTCAGGAGGTGGACCGCATCGCGGTCTACCCCAAGACGCACTACGTCACCCCCAAGGACCGGCTGGAGTCGGCCGTCGAAGGGATCAAGGCCGAGCTCGCCGTGCGCCTCGCCGAGCTGGAGGCCGAGGGCAAGCTGCTGGAGCGCCAGCGCCTGGAGCAGCGCACCCGCTTCGACCTGGAGATGCTGAAAGAGATCGGCTACTGCCACGGCATCGAGAACTACTCGCGCCACCTCTCCGGCCGCGCCCCGGGGGAGCCGCCGCCGACCCTCTTCGACTACTTCCCGGACGACTTCCTGCTGGTGGTCGACGAGAGCCACCAGACGATCCCGCAGGTGAGGGGGATGCACGCCGGCGACCGCTCGCGCAAGCAGACGCTGGTCGACTTCGGCTTCCGCCTCCCCTCGGCGCTCGACAACCGGCCGCTCACCTTCGTCGAGTTCGACGCCCGCATGGGGCAGCGGATCTACGTCTCGGCGACGCCGGCGCCGTGGGAGCTGCAGCGCACCGGCGGCGTCATCGTCGAGCAGCTCATCCGGCCGACCGGCCTGCTCGACCCGGTGATCGAGGTGCGTCCGGCGCAGGGGCAGGTGGACGACCTTACGGCTGAGATCCGCAAGGTCCTCGACCGCAAGGAGCGGGTGCTGGTGACCACGCTGACCAAGCGGATGGCCGAGGAGCTGACGCAGTATCTGAACGAGCTGGCGATCCGCGTCCGCTACCTGCACAGCGACATCGAGACCCTGGAGCGGGTGGAGATCATCACCGGCCTGCGCCGCGGCGACTTCGACGTGCTGGTGGGGATCAACCTGCTGCGCGAGGGGCTCGACCTGCCGGAGGTCTCGCTGGTCGCCATCCTGGACGCCGACAAGGAGGGCTTCCTGCGCAGCGACACGTCGCTGATCCAGACCTCCGGCCGCGCCGCCCGCAATCTCAACGGCCGCGTCATCTTCTACGCCGACAAGATGACCGACTCCATGCGCCGCTCGCTGGAGGAGACCGAGCGCCGCCGCGCCAAGCAGTCCGCCTACAACACCGAGCACGGCATCGAGCCGGCGACCATCCTGAAGGACATCCACAATCCGCTGGTGCAGATGATGAACCTCGACCTCTATGACGCCGGCGGTCCGCGGCGGGTGGAAAGCGACGAGTCGGACCTGCCGCTGGCCGAGCGCATCTCCCGCCTCGAGAAGAGCATGCGGGCCGCCGCCAAGCGCCTGGAGTTCGAGGAGGCCGCCGCCATGCGCGATCAGATCAAGGAGCTGCGGGAGCTGCAGATCTACGCCGGGTAGCGAGGTCCCTGACTCCCCTCGTCGCGGCACTCTTCCTGTAGAGGCCGAGGCCCGCGGCATGCCGCCGCGCAGACGAGAGCCTCTGGAGGAACGGGATCATGAAGAAGCAGATCAGGAAGATCGTCCTCGCCAAGGAGACGCTGCGCCACCTCGCCGGACCGGAAGTCGCGGCGGCTCAGGGCGCGGCCTATCCGAACACGCTCTTCAACTCCTGCCACTGTCCGACTCTGTCGTGCAAGGCCGGTCAGTGCTAGCGGGCTGAAGGCTCCGCGAAACGCGATCGGTCGGGGCGCCCCTCTTGCGAGATTCCCGCAGGGGCGCGATCCGGCTCAGTTGCCGCAGACCACGTTGAAGCAGTCCCCGGAAAGGGCGGGCATTGCCCAAGGAGTTTTCGTCGTTCCCCGCTTTCACGCCGCGTCTGCCCTCGCGAAGTCCGGCAGCGCCCACTCCGGAATCTCATTCCCGAGCGCGGTGAGGAGAACCGCGCCGGCCGACCGTTCCTGCTGCATGGCTCTGAAAGCGGGGGCCGGTCAACCGCGGCAAGAAAACCAAGGAGAATCCAAATGATCGCCAGGCCTCTCCTGGCCGGCCCTGGGCAGAGCCGCGTGTACGTCCTGCGCCTTGACCTCGCGGGGGTGGCGGACTAGTCTGTCGCGAGAGTCGCTCTCGTCCGAGGTTCCGTGGCGTGGATAAGAATCTGTCCGACAGACTGTTCAAGGCGTATCGAGCAGGATTGCTGCGGCCTCCACAGGCGAAGGAATCCCGGGCCCGCCAGTTCGACTTCCTCTTCCGCCAGGTCTTCTGGCTCAAGATCCCGGTTCACGAGCGCCTGCCGGTCTGGAAGAGCTGGCGCCTGAGCTCCCAGGGGCTCCGCGAGAGCCGCGAAGGCCGGCTCGACGCGGCCCTGGCGACGTTCCGCGACTGCCGGACGGAGCTGGAGACCCGCGAGCTCTCGCCGGCCGGCCGGCTGCTGGCGGCCACCTTCCTGGAGTCCGCCCACGCCTACTTCGAGTACAAGCGCGGGGAATTCGACCTGGCGCGGGCGCGCATCCTCAACGCGATGGAGGCCGATCTCGAGCTGGAGCGCGATCCCGACTTCAGCCTGCTCGAGCTGCACCGCATCCAACTCGCCCAGAACCTGATGCGCATCGACCTGCGGGCCGGCGAGCCGAAGCGGGCCCTGGTTCTCGCGGGCCAGCTCCTCGCCTACACCGCGGGCCTGGTGGGGGAACTGCCCGTCCACCACTCCTGGCAAGGCGAGCGTCTCCTGGCCCGCGCGCCCCGCTCCCCCCGCCGGGCCCTGATCGCCCAGATCGCCAACGACGTGGCCCAGGCGTTCCCCTATTTCCCCGCCGCCCATCTGGAGGAGGAGTTCCTGGCCAACGCCCGCATCGAGGACTATCTCGATCGCCCCCACGTGGTGCACGAGCAGTTCCGGCTCTGGCTGCTGGCCAAGCAGGCCTTCCACCAGGAAGACCGCGACCGCTATCTGCAACTGCTGCTGGAGTTCCTGCCCACCGGCCGGACGGGGATCCAGGCAATGTGGTACGCCGCCGTCATCGACCTGCTGGCGCTCTGCCGCGAGCTGGACGGCGGCGCCGCGCGGGATCTCGAGCGCGGCATCCTGCGGGACGCCGGGAAGTGGTCCCACCTCCCCGCCGCCTTCCGCCCCCTCGTCGGCCTGGCTCCCCGGGACGACCGGCGGCCGCCGGCGGAGCCGCAGGCCGTCCGCTTCGCCGCTCCCCAGTCTCTGAACGGTCACGCCCCGGCATGAGAATCCTGGTCGGCATCAGCGGCTCCATCGCGGTCCTGGGCATTCCCGGCTACCTGGCGAGTCTCCAGGCCGAGAAGGAGGTCGAGGAGATCCGGGTCCTGATGACCCCCACCGCGGCCCGTTTCATCAGCCCCCAGAGCCTGGAGGCCCTCCTCCGGCTGTCGGTCCACGTCGATCCGTGGACCGACGGACGCCCCATGGTCTCCCCGCCCGAGCTGGTGCGGGACATCGACCTCTACCTCATCGCTCCGGCCAGCGCCACGACGCTCTCCCGCTGCGCCACCGGCTCGGGCGAGACGCTGCTCGGCCATTGCTACCTGTGCCACAGAGGGCCGGTCGCCATCGCTCCCGCGATGTCGGCGGAGATGTGGGAACACCCCGCGGTGATCCGCAATCTCGACCGGCTCAAGGACGACGGCGCCTGCATCCTGCCCGCCGGCGCCGGCTACTCGGCCGCCACCGGCAAGGTCCAGAAGACCGCCGTCTGCCCCTACCGTGAAATGTGGCCTATTTTAAAATCTTTATTTAAGAATTAACAACCAGATCTTTCCTGAAACCCGTCTCCGCGACGCTTGACAAGCGTTGAAGACGCTCTATACTTCAAAACACTACCCAGGGTAGACGTTCCGAATCGCAGCACAGCGGAGGTCCTGCCATGACTCTTGGCTTGAGCAATCGTTTCTCGATTCTCCAACAATCGCCTCACGATCTGGAGCCGGATCCGGTTTCCGCGCCGGTCCCCTCCGAAGATGGCCAGGCCCAGCGATGGCTCCCTTCCCGCTACAACATCCGCGCCGTGACCGACGATGGCCGTCTCGTCATCTGGAACAGCTTCAAGGGCAGCATGAGCGTCTTCGGCGCCGCGCAGCGTCCGGACGTCGAAGCCCTGCTCGGAAAGAAAGGTTTTTCGGCACGTCCGCAGGGAATTGTGCAGTATCTCGTGCAGCGCGGTTTCCTGGTCAAGGAAGAAACCAACGAGTACCGGCGCATCCAGCTCGGATTCGGCCGCGAGCAGTACCGCAACGACATTCTGCAGTTCATTCTTCTCGCTTCCGAGGATTGCAATTTCCGGTGTACGTATTGTTATGAGGACTTCGCCCGCGGCACGATGAAACCGTGGGTCCGCGACGGCATCAAAAAACTCGTCGAAAAGCGCCAGGGCACCCTTCGTCAGCTTTCCGTCAACTGGTTCGGCGGCGAGCCCCTCTACGGCTTCGAGGCGATCGAGGACCTCGCGCCCTTCTTCCTCGAAGTCGCGGAAAGGAACTCGATTTCCTTTACCAGCGCGATGACGACCAACGCCTACCTGATGACGCCGGACGTCGCGGAGAAGCTGCTGGCCTGGGAGGTGCGCAAGTTCCAGATCACGCTGGACGGTCTGGAGGAGGACCACGACCGCAGCCGCCCGGGCCGTCATGGCGAGGCCACGTTCGCGACCATTCTGGAGAACCTGAAGTCGCTCTCCCGCCGCAGCGAGGACTACACCGTCATCGTCCGCTACAACTTCGACCGGCAGAATTCGAAGCGCGCTCCCGAGTTCCTCGACATGATCGAGCGCGAGTTCCACCGGGATCCCCGCTTCAAGGTCCGCTTCCGCCCGGTAGGGCAGTGGGGGGGGCCCAACGACGCGCAGCTCGACGTCTGCGGGGCCGACGAGAAGGCGGACATGGAGCGGCGGATGAAGCGGGAGGCCCGCAAGCGCGGCCTGACCCTCAGCGACGAGATCTCGAGCCTCAGCGGGCTGGGTTCGCAGGTGTGCTACGCGGCGCGCCCGTACAACTTCATCGTCGGCGCCACCGGCAAGCTGATGAAGTGCACGCTCGATCTCGACAAGAACGATCGCAACGTGGTCGGCCAACTGAGCGAGCAGGGTGAGCTCATCCTCGACCAGGACAAGTTCGCGATGTGGACCGAGCCGGCCTTCGAGAGCGACGGCAAGTGCAAGAAATGCGTCGTCCTGCCGGCCTGCCAGGGAGTCTACTGCCCGCTGGTGCGGATCGACCGCAACGAGACCGGGTGCTCGCCGTTGCGGATGTCGGCCAAGAAGGAATTGATTGAGGCCGCGCAGACCCCCGATCCGAGCCGCAGGAAAGTCATGTTGAAGGACGCAGCGCCGGGAGTCTCCGCGGGGCTGCCCCCCTCATCCTAGCTAGTGTCGGGGCGGGGAATGAGCTCCGCCCTGTGAGTTAAGCCGCAATCGGCGAAGGAGATGAAGAATGGCTAACGAGACCAAGGTTCCGAACGTGGAAGTCGAAGAGCTCGACGACAAGTCTCTCGAAGAGGCTTCGGGCGGCATCGAGAGCGACGTGCTGGACGCCAACGGCTTTATGTGCAACTGCTGAGGGATGTCCGACCGGACACCTCTCGCCCGCTGAGATCAGGACGAGCCGGAGTCTCCTCGGCTCCGGCTCGTCGACTCTCTCCCTCCCGTAGTCCCAGGCTGCCCGAAGCTCTCCCCCTGGCGATCCCCGATCGCGGCCGGAAGGGGCATTTTTCCCCGCGAATACATTGACGAAGATCATGGATCCGCCTACCATGGTTGTGGAGATCCAAAATTCCCAGTGACGAGCGTCGGGGACAAGCAGGTCGTGTTCTACTGGAGCGGAGGGAAGGACAGCGCCGCGGCCTTCCACCGGCTCAGCACGGATCCATGTTACGACGGCTGCCGGATCGCGAGCCTGCTGACGACGTTCACCGACGGCTATGACCGGGTCACCGGCCATGGAGTGCGCAGGTCCCTCATCGAGCAGCAGGCCCGGTGCATCGGCCTCGATCTGCTCGTGAGCTACATCCCCCGTCAGGCCAGCATGAGCCAGTATGAAGAGGTGACTCTGGAGGCTCTCCACGGCCAGAAACGCTCCGGCGTCAGCATCGCCGCCTCGGGAGACATCTTCGTCGAGAAGCAGCGGCTGGCGCTCTTGAAGACGGTGGGCCTGACGGCTTGCTGCCCGCTGTGGGAACGGCAGTCGCACAAGCACGTCGAGGAGATCCTGGACCTCGGCTTCAAGGCATACGTCGTCTGCGTGGACGGGACGGTGCTCGACCGTTCCTTCGTGGGCAGGCTGCTGGACGAAGAATTCCTCCAGGACCTCCCCACGGGAGTCGATCCTTGCGGAGAGAACGGCGAATTCCATACCTTTGTGTTCGACGGGCCGATCTTCCGGCAGCCGATCCCATGCCGGTTGGGCGAGGTGGTCCACCGAGAGGGTTTCTATTTCTGTGACGTCATCCCGGACGGGCCCGAGCCGTAAAAGAAAGGAGAGATGAACATGCAGTCTTCATCGTCGGCGTTCGCAGGGCTGGACAAGGTCCGTACCGAAAGGCTGCGGGCCCTGGAAACCGAGCTGGGGTTCCGGATCAGGGCCTTGGATCCGGGTCCGCAACTAGCCGAGCTCTCTCTGGAGCATTACGCCCGGGTGCAGGCCCTCGAGAAGGAACTGGGCATCACCCTCGTGGCCTTCGGATCGATTTCGCAGATCCGGCTGGCCCAGCCCTCGAAGCAGCAGTTGCAGCGCCTGTCGGGCGTCGAGAAGGAACTGGGCTTCATCCTCGTGGCCTATGAGCTCGCCGGGGAGGACGTGCGGACCCCGAGGGCTTCGGATGCCGAGAAGGCGCGCCTGGCGAAGCTCTCCGACCAGCAATACGAGAAACTCCACAAGGTCGAGGAAGAAGTGGGGCTGACGCTGATGGCCTACAGCGAGTGAGAGCGGGAGACTGCGAGGGAGCTTGATGTCCACCGCGAGCTTCCAGACACTCCTTTGAAGCCATCTGCCCGGTTTTCGCCGTGGGCCGGCACTCCCTTTGGAGGCCGTGCCCGCGGCGGCGGATCGTTGCTGCTGCAGGGCACCAAAAGCCGGGCCCAATCAACCGCCTCCTTATCGCGCCAGATTCTTATGAAACCCGGCCGCTTCGGCGCCTCTGCCGCACGGCTCTCCTGGAGGAAGTCTCGCATGCGCCACACCGTCCGTCTGTCTCTGGTTCTGCTCCTGGCCCTGGTGGCGAGGACGAGCGAGGGGCAGGGTCCCCCGCCCAACTGCTCGAGCTTGTCGCCGCTCCCGCCGCCGCCGGTCGCTCAGCCGTTCCCCTCGGGATTTGACTATCCCGCCAGCGATCTGCAGGCCGCGGTCAACGCCAGGAACGTCACCCGCCTCCGCCGGCATGGCTGGAACCTCTGGGCGGGGATCAACACCCTCGGCACGGATGGGCGGCCTATCTGGTGGTCGTGGCTCACCTCGACCTACGGCTACGCGCCACCGCCGGCGCCGACGGCCACGGGAACGGTCCGGATGATGCCGGGCCATCCCCGGACGCTCAATCAGATCAACCACGACAATACGCCGGTCCAACTGCCGGCTCCCATCTATCCCACCCCGAACTACGTGGCGAAGTATTATCCGTTCACCCACCAGGGCATCCCGGACGGCGTCCGGTTCCAATCCAACGGCGACATCCTGATCGCCGGAGTGATCTACAACCAGGACGCCTACAACTGGCTCCGCAACCCCGCCAACGCCCCCATTTACCAGGCTTCGACGCTCACCGCTCAGCTCAAGAAAGGGCAGAAGCTGGTATCCCCCTTCCCGAGCAGCTCGATCGTGCTCAAGCACATGTACTGGCCGATCCGCGGCGACGGTCCGACGGCCCTGCCGGTCTTCAACCCGGCGATCGCGCCGGCGCAGCCGACCTATTACGGCTACGAGCTCTGGAACGAGGTCGTGGGACTCGATCCCTCGGGCTCCGTCAAGCCCGGCCAGCAGACCACCGTCTCTTACTTCTACGGCATCCAGACAGCGAACAAGAAGCCGCTGCCGACGAAGACGTCGAAGGTGACGGTCGCCTCTCTCCAGGACTTCTATTTCCAGAAGATCGACGCCGCCGCGCTCGCCAAGATGACCTGCCAGGACCGCGCCCTGCTCGACGCCTCGGCCCTCTGGCTCTACAACCGTCCGTTCCATGCCGGCGACTACCTGGTCTCGGTCTCGATGCACATCATCACCAAGGAGATCCAGAGCTGGTCGCTGCAGAGCTTCTGGTGGAGCCCGCAGCCCAACGCCGGACCCTACGCCGCGGACCGCCCGGACATCCCGCCGAGCAAGGCTCCGGGTCCCTGGCGGCACTATCTGCAGACGATCGAGTACGGCATCGCCAATCCCGGTGGCACGACCCTGCCGACGGTGTACAACCCCTACATCGAGCTGGCCGCCGCGCACCCGATCAACACCAACTGCCGCAACTGCCACACCCGTGCGTCGTGGCCACGGAACGGCGTGCTGCCGCCTCCGCAGCCCTCGGCCAGCTACCAGCTCAAGAACATCGCGCAGGACCCGGGGTTGCTGGCCGTGATCCCCGACAACTCGTCGATCTTCAACGGCCTGATGCGGGTCGACTTCCAGTGGGCGTTGAGCGATCGGGCGATCGTGTTGACCTCTCCGAAGTGATCCGCCGCGCGTGACGAATCCGCGGCTAGCCGGTCGCGGAGACGGCAGGCGGAATGGCATAGTCTTCACCCCATGACCGTCCTGGAAACGGATCGCCTGCTCCTCCGGCGGCTCACGCTCGATGACGCGGAGTTCATCCTGCGGCTCCTGAACGAGCCCTCGTTCCTGAAGAACATCGGCGACAAGGGGGTGAGGACCCTCGAGCAGGCCGCCGGCTACCTCCGCGAAGGTCCGATCGCGAGCTACCGGCTCCATGGCCATGGGTCGTATCTGGTGGCGCTCAAGGAGTCGCGCCAGCCGATCGGGATGTGCGGTCTCCTGAAACGCGATCAGTTCGAGGAGGTGGACATCGGTTACGCGTTCCTGCCCGAATTCTGGTCGCGGGGCTACGCTTTCGAAGCCGCCGCGGCCGTGCTGGACTTCGGCCGGCGCACCCTGGGTCTCGGCAAGATCATCGCCCTGGTGTCGCCGGGCAACGCGGGATCGATCAATCTGCTCGAGAAGCTCGGGTTCACGCCGTCCGGAACCGTCCGGATGAAGCCGGACGCCGACGAGGTGGCGGTGTACTGCAACCTCAGCCAGCGGGAGGGGGAGAGTCCGGATCCTCCGGCAGATCGGTGATCAATCGGGCGCTCCGCTCGCGCGTGAAGTAGGCCCAGATCCACTCACGCATGACCCACAGGCGGTTGCGGAATCCGATCAGCAGAAAGACGTGCACCAGGGCCCACATCAGCCAGGCGAGCAGGCCCGACACGTGCCAGCGTCCGATCTCGGCCACGGCCCGGTTGCGCCCGATCGTGGCCATGCTGCCCTTGTCCCAGTATTTGAAAGGAACGCGCTTCTCGCCGCGCAGGCCGCGCAGGACGTTCGCCGCCGCCGCCGTGCCCTCCTGCGTCGCCGCGGCGCCGAGGCCGGGGACCTCCCGGCCGTTGGCGTCCTTGAGGGCGGCCAGGTCGCCGATGACGAAGACGTCCGGGTTTCCGGGGAGGCTCAGGTCGGGCGCGACCAGCACGCGTCCCGCCCGGTCCGTCGGCGCGCCCAGCGCCTTGCCGAGAGGAGAGGCGGCGACGCCGGTCGCCCACACGATGACGCTGGTGGGAATCCATTTGTCTCCCACCTTGATGCGTCCCGGCTCGACGTCGGAGACCATGCTGTTGGTGCGCACCTCGACGCCGAGCTCCTCCAGTTGGCGCTGGCCCCGGCGCGACAGGTCCTCCGGATAGGCGCCCAGGATGCGCGGCAGGCCCTCGAAGAGGGTGACGCGCGCTGCGGCGGTGTCGATGGCCTTGAAGTCCTTCGCCACGGCGCGGCGGGCGATGTCGGCGATCGCTCCGGCGAGCTCGACCCCGGTCGGCCCGCCGCCGACGACGGCGAAGCGCAGGGGCTCGTGCTTCCCCGTCAGGTAGGCTTCCCGCTCCGCGAGTTCGAAGGCGAGCAGCACGCGGCGGCGGATCTCGAGCGCGTCCTCGATCGTCTTCAGGCCGGGAGCGTCGCCGGCCCAATCGTCGTGCCCGAAGTAGGAGTGCCGGGCGCCGGCGGCGACGATCAGGTAGTCATAGGGGAGCTCCGGGCCGTGCTGGAGCCTCACCTTGCGGGCGGCGAGGTCGAACCCAGTGACCTCGCCGAGGATGACCTCGGTGTTGCGGGCGCGGTGCAGGATGCGCCGCAGGGGAGCCGCGATCTCCCCCGGCGAGAGGACGGCGGTGGCGACCTGGTAGAGGAGGGGCTGAAAGGTGTGGTGGTTCTTGCGGTCGACCAGCGTGACCTCCACCGGTTTTCCCGCCAGGGCCTTCGCCGCGTAAAGGCCGCCGAAACCGCCGCCGACGATCACCACCTGCTTCGGTTTCGGCTTCATGGGCCGAGTATATGGGATCGGAATCGCCGGGGCCGGCGTTGCCGCTTGAGCTTCGGCCTGTCAGGTTGGAAGGGACTCTTTCTTGCCGGTCTGGGGATTGAACCAGGAAACCTGGCTTCCCGGGAGGAGCTTCTGCCGGGAGGAGCTTCTGGGGGAAGATGGCCAGGATCTGAGGGACCACGCCGCCTGAGGTCGTCGGGGATCCCAGGAGTGCCTGAACCTCGAGCAGGGCGACGAGATGGTTTTCTGCCAGGTACAGGATCTCGAATCCTGGAGAAGCTGGATTCGCGCCACTGAAGCGGCTCGAATGGAGCTCGTATGCCGAGTCGAGAGAGCGGTGGGCAGGAAGTGCGTCTGAAGGGCTCTGTACCAGACGCCACTCTCCGGAGCCGGGATGATGCCGTTGGCTGCGGACGCCCTCACGTCACCATGCCGTGCTTGACGGTCTGGACCAGATTGTGGAGGATCTCACGCCCCTCGTCCGAGCCCAGGAGAGCCCGAGGAGGTTGGCCACCGAGCCGATCATTGGGCGTATCGAGCCAGGCGTTGGGATAGAGGACGATCTCCGCGATTTCGGTCAGCAGAGAATCATGGTCCTCGTCGAGCACCCTCGCATGGGCCTGTTTCGCCATGCCGAGAGTCTAGCAGATGGAGCGAATGGGGAGGACCGGGGCATTTTCGTCTCCGCGATCCTGTTTTCTGAGCCAGCGCCATGTCCGACCACGAACAGCTCGCCGAGCGCATCCGGTCCCTGCCCGACAGCCCCGGCATCTACATCTTCAGGGATGCCGAGGGGAAGGTCCTGTACATCGGCAAGGCGAAGTCCCTGCGCAAGCGGGCCTCGTCCTACCTGGTGCGGGACCACGAGCCGCGGCTCGCGGCGATGGTCTCGGAGGCGGTGGACCTGGAGTACGTGGTCACCGACTCCGAGTCCGAGGCGCTGCTGCTCGAGAACAACTGGATCAAGGCCAAGCGCCCGCGGTACAACGTCCTGCTGCGGGACGACAAGACCTATCCCTATCTCAAGCTGACGATGCGGGAGGAGTTCCCCCGCATCGCCTTCACCCGCCGGATCTCGAATGACGGCGCCGAGTACTTCGGGCCGTTCCTGCCGGGCGGCCTGGCGCGCAAGGCGATCAAGCTCGTGCAGAAGCTCTTCCGGGTGCGCGTCTGCCGCATCGAGGTGGACGGCTCCTGGGCGCGGCCGTGCCTCTACTACGACATGCACCGCTGCCTCGGCCCCTGCGTGGCCCGGCTGACCACGAAGCCGATCTACGACGCGGCGGTCGAGCAGGCACGGCTCTTCCTCTCGGGACGGACCGAGCCGCTGCTGAAGACGATCAAGCGCGAGATGTGGGAGGCCGCCGAGGCCACGGACTACGAGCGCGCGGCCCAGCTCCGCGACACCCTGGCCGAGGTCGAGGCGGTCAGCCAGCGGCGCAAGCTCTCCTCGGTGGACGAGGAGGACCTCGACGTCTACGGCGTCCACGTCTCGGGCGGCAACGCCGCCGTGGTCTCGCTGATCATGCGCGAGGGCCAGGTGCTCGACCGCCGCGAGCTGTTCTGGGAGGGCGTGGGGCACATCTCGCCCGAGTTCCTCCTCACCGAGGTGATCCCGCAGATCTACGACCGCACGACGTTCATCCCCAAGGAGATCCACCTGCCGGTGCCGATCGAGGGGGAGGAGGCGCTGGTCGAGTGGCTGTCGGAGAAGAAGGGGGAGCGGGTCTATCTGCGGCTGCCGTCGCGGGGTCCGAAGGCGGAGCGGGTGAAGCTTGCCATGCACAACGCCGAGCTCGCCCACAAGCGCCGCTTCCGGGGGGGAGCGGAGTCGCCCGGCGCCGCGGCGCTGGAGCGCTACCTCGACCTCGCCGAGCCGCCGCGGCGGATCGAGGGGTTTGACATCTCCCATTTCCAGGGGGGCGAGACGGTGGCGTCGATGGTCGTCTGGGAGGAGGGGAAGATGCGGAAGGGCGAGTACCGCTCGTTCAACATCCGCGATCTCAACCAGCCCGACGACTTCGCGTCGATGCGCCAGGCGGTCGAGCGCCGCTACCGGCGGATTCTGGAGGAGGTCGGCGCCATGCCCGACCTGATCCTGATCGACGGCGGCATCGGGCAGCTCAACGCCGCGCTGGGAGGGCTGGCCGAGCTGGGGGTGGAGGAGACGGCCATCGTGTCGCTCGCCAAGCGTGAGGAGGAGATCTACGTGCCCGGCGTGCCGGAGCCGCTCCGTCTCCGGCGCGACGATCCGGCCCTGCGCCTGCTCCAGGAGATCCGCGACGAGGCCCACCGCTTCGCCGTCTCGCGCCATCGCCGGCGCCGCTCGGCGCGGACGCTCCACAGCCGCTTGGACGAGCTGGCCGGCATCGGCCCCCGCCGCCGCAAGCTGCTGATCCAGACCTTCGGCAGCGTCCAGGGGGTGCGCGACGCGAGCCTGGAGGATCTCCAGAACGCCCTCGGCACCCTCACGGGACAGCGGATCTATCAGCAGATCCATGTGGAGGAGGGGGCGGAGACGGCCGAGACGGAGGGATCGGCGGGGTGAGGCGGTGTTAGGATCAGGTCCTCTCTGCTAAGGAGGTTCCATGAAGCAGAACCGATCTCTCACCGGGATCATCGAGCGGGACGGGGACGGGTACGTCGCGCTCTGTCCCGAGCTCGATATCGCGAGCCAGGGTTTCACGGTCGAGGAGGCCCGACAGAATCTGGTCGAAGCGCTCGAGCTGTTCTTCGAATGTGCGGATCCCTCCGAGATCGAAGGGCGTCTCCCGAATGAGGTTTTCGTTACCCGACTAGAGGTCAAGG
The DNA here is from genome assembly GCA_036402955.1 of Thermoanaerobaculia bacterium. Taxonomy (GTDB): domain Bacteria; phylum Acidobacteriota; class Thermoanaerobaculia; order Multivoradales; family UBA5704; genus DATARR01. Next base: position 32,841 of record DASWRX010000340.1, on the reverse strand, counting down.
TTGGGTAAGCTGCGTCTGATCTCCGGCCGGGAAGCCTGTCGGATTCTCGCGCGCCATGGGTTCATCGAGGTCCGTCAGCGAGGGAGTCACATCGTGATGCAGAAGAGGGCGGAGAGCTCGACGGTCACCGTTCCCGTTCCGGATCATCCTGAGCTCAGGATCGGGACCCTTCAGTCGATCATCCGGCAGTCCGGTCTGCCGCGATCCTTTTTCGAATAACGCCCCTCGGATCCTCCTCACCTGTCCCCACCGCCCCGCCCGTCAGCGGCACCCGCTTCAGGACGTAGATCGTCTCCTCGTTGCCCCGGAACCAGCCCGGTCCAGGGTAGGTGGGGGTGCGCCCGAATTGCGCGGCGACCTGATAATTGGCCTGGATCCATTGGTGGATGGAGGCGGGGACCTTGGGTCTGCCGTCCGGGCGGACCAGCCGTCCCAGGACCATGTAGGGATCGCGCCTCTGGATCGCCCGCCCCCGGGCCTCTCCCCAACCCAGGAGGAGGACCTGGGCCGGCAGCTTCTCCAGCCGCTTCGGCTGGAAGGCGAGCTCCTGGGCGGCCGCCACGAAGAAAGCCGCCATCGGATTGATGTTGACGACGGCGCTGCGCGCCACCAGGGCCGGAGCCAGGGTCGCGAGCCAGGCGGCGAAGAGGCCCGCGGCGGGACCGGCGAGCCGCCGGACGAGGAGACCGCTGAGGAGAACGGCGCCGAGCGAGAAGGCCAGCGTGACGAGCCGGCCGACGAGGATCAGCTACGGCGGCTCCAGGATGTCGTAGTACTCCGGGGGCGCCTCCGAGAGGTCCTGCAGGAGGGAGCGGTCGTGGGTGGCGGCGTAGACGGGCGAGTAGGCCAGGGCCGCTCCGGCGATGACGTAGAAGGGGAGCGTGGGATAGCTGTAGGTGTCCGGCTCCCAGGTGCGGCGCTGGAGCAGGTAGGAGACGTGATGGAGGACGTGCCCCTCGTCGACATAGCTCATATAGGGCAGCGCCGCGGTGAGCGCCGGCAGGCGCACGGCGAGAGCGGCGATCAGGACGGCGAGTCCCGCGAGCGAAGCCTTCCAGCGTTTCATCCGTAACCCGATGGTACGAAAATGATGGTACGAAAATAAAGAACCAAAAAGGGCACGCCGCGCCGGGTCGGGTTAAACTGGAGCAGCTCTCATGGAAGCCGACGCACACCGCCCGACCGCCGACGAGTTGCAGATCTTCGCGGAGAGGATCGCCAGGCGCCTCGCCGAGCGGCCGCTGGACCTCGATCCCGACTTCCACCGCGAGCGCGTGGCCGGCCTGCTGCGGCAGGCGGGGGAGGCGAGCTTCTACCAGCTCCTCGACCTGCCGCCGACGGCGGCGGCCCAGGAGGTCCACGAGGCCTACGACCAGGTCGCCCGGCTGGTGCACCCCGCGAACGCCCAGCGGCTGGGCCTCGAGGGCCGGGAGGCGGTGCTGGAGGTGCTCTTCGAGCGCCTCACCCAGGCCTATCTCAACCTCTCCCATCCGGACCGGCGCAAAGCCTACGACCGCGGGCTCTCGTCGGATACCTGGTCGGCCGTGAGCCCCGGGCCGAGCCAGCGCCGGGAGGAGACCCGCGAGGTGGCCGAGAGCTACCGCAAGCGGGCGCTGGAGCTGATCTCGACCGACGATTACTACCTTGCCATCGAGCTGCTCCGCGAGGCGGTGCGCATCGCTCCCCAGGCCGATCTCTACGCGCTGCTCGGCAGGCTCCAGGCGAAGAACCCCCGCTGGCTGCGGGCGGCGGCGGAGAGCCTGCAACAGGCGCTGGCGCTGGGCTCGAAGGACTCCGAGCTGGCGGCCCATCTCCACGACGTGCAGGAGCGGCTCGCCGCCGGCGAGTGGCGGAACGCGGACTCGACCACCGGCACGACCTCGCGCGGCGCCCGCGGCAACAAGCAGGAGGCTCCCGACATCGAGGTTCTGGATCCGGAAGAAGAGATCGGCCGCCATTCGCGGTAACCCTCTGATGCCTCCTGCCACGGCCTGCTACAATCGTCTGGCGCCGGAGATCGACAGGCGGTCGCTCCGCGGGGCCCCTCGGGGTCCGCGCGGAGAGGAAAGTCCGAGCTCCCACGGGCAGCATGCTCGCTAACGGCGAGGCGCGGCGACGCGACGGAAAGTGCAACAGAGAACAGACCGCCGGGCTCCTTCGGGGGTCCGGTAAGGGTGAAACGGTGCGGTAAGAGCGCACCGCTCCGCCGGCGACGGCGGAGGCACGGCAAACCCCATGCGGAGCAAGACCAAATAGGGAGGCGGTACGCGGGCTGCCCGTCCCGCCCCCGCGCCGGCTCGTCCGGCGTGGGGCCAGCTTCCGGGTAGGTTGCTCGAGGCCGGCGGCAACGCCGGTCCCAGAGGAATGACGGCTACCGGCGTTCGCGCCGGGATACAGAACTCGGCTTACGGAGATCTCCGGCGCTTTGATCCCCCCTGCCCAGCTCCCCCCTCCCGCCGGTCCCGGCGACCGGGTGGGGGTGGCGGCCCTGTCGGGCCCCGTCGATCCGGAGAAGCTGGAGCGGGGCCTCGAGACCCTCCGGCGGCTCGGCTTCGAGCCGGTGCTCGCCGGAAATCTCCATTCGCGTCACGGATTGTTCGCCGGCGGCGACGCCGAGCGGCTCGACGCCTTCCACCGCCTCGCCGCCGATCCCGACCTGCCGGCCATCGTCTTCGCCCGCGGCGGCCATGGGCTCCTGCGGGTGCTCCCCGGCATCGACTGGGAGCTGCTGCGGCGCCGCCCCCGCGCCTACGTCGGCTATTCCGATCTCACCCCGTTCCTGCTGGAGGTCGTGCGCCGGCTCGGGCTCGTCGCCTTCCACGGCCCGATGGTGGCCGCGGAGATGGCCCGCGGCCTTAACTCCGTGGAGGAGGAGTCGCTGCTCGGCGCGCTCGCGGGAAGGTATGGGCCGGGGAATCCCGTGGCGCAGCCGTTCGCGCGCTGGCTGCGGGAGCCGCAGGACCTCCAGGGACCGGATGGCGGCCCGGTCCGCGGCACGCTCCTGGGCGGCTGCCTGAGCCTGCTCGTGGCCACGCTCGGCACGCCGTACGCGCCGGATCTCGACGGCGCGCTGGTCTTCTGGGAGGACGTCGCCGAGCCGCCCTACCGCGTCGACCGCATGTTGACCCACCTGGGGCTCTCGGGTAATCTCGCGAACATCGCGGGCATGATCGTCGGCCATCTCGAAGGGGGCGAGGATCCGGACGGAGAGCCGGTGGACTGGCCCGCTCTGGTGGCGGACGGTCTGGCGCGTTTCTCCTGGCCGCTGGCCTGGGGGCTCGAAAGCGGGCACGCGGCTCCCAACCGGACGCTTCCCGTGGGGCTGCCCGCGCGGCTGGACGGCGCGGACGGTCTCGTGCTCGGCGAAGGCGCGCCCGGCTCAGGATAGACTTTCGACATGGCCAACCCAGTGTTCAAGACCACCAGCGGTCCCGGCGGCGGCAATCCCGGCAGCGGGGACCCTCCGGACGCCGGCCCCGCCCGCGCGTCGGGCCGCAAGGGCTACGCCCTCGAGCTCAAGTCCGGGGAGTACGTCTTCCGCGAGGGGGACCTCGGGACGGAGATGTACATCATCAACGAGGGCAAGGTGGAGATCCTGAACCAGGTGGGCGACGAGGAGCAGGTCCTCGCCATTCTGGAGAAGGGGGACTTCTTCGGCGAGATGTCGGTGCTGGAGGACCTCCCCCGCGCCGCGTCGGCGCGGGCGGCGACCGACCTCCGCCTGTTGCAGATCAACGGCTCGACCTTCGACCAGCTCCTCCAGGGCAATCCCGAGATCGCCGTCCGCATGATGCGCAAGCTGTCGCGCCGCCTGCGCGAGACGGACGACATGCTCAAGTCGCTGCTGGGCACCAAGATCACCTCGCGCGAGCTCCCCCGGCCCGAGGCGCAGGTGCCGGCGGAAGGTCCGGAGCGGCTGGTCCATCCCCCCTCCGGCATGGAGTTCCACCTGTCGAACGGCTCGGAGACCACGATCGGCCGCAAGGATCCGGTGACCGGCATCTATCCCGACATCGATCTCACGCCGGTGGACAACCAGCGCTCGGTCAGCCGCCGCCACGCGAAGATCTACCGCCGGGGCAGCAAGTACTTCTTCGGCGAGGAGATCGGCACCATGAACGCCACCTTCCTCAACGGCCGGCGCCTGGATACCGGCATCCCCGCCGAGTTCCGGCCGGGCGACGAGCTGCGCTGCGGCGTGGTCGTCCTCCGTTTCGAGGGCCCCTGATTTCCTGAGCTACCTCCTGGATAACCTCCTGGACCTCGACGCCCCCCTCCAGACGGTCCGCGGAGTGGGTCCTGCGCGGGCTCAGCGACTCGCCGCGGCGGGCCTCTCCACGATCCGCGACCTGATCTTCCATCTGCCGTTCCGCTACGAGGACCGCCGCGGCGCGCTCGCGGTCTCTGAGGCCGCGGCCGGCGCCGCCGCCACCTTCCGGGGACGGCTGGTGGGCCTGCGCCGCATCCGCACGCGCCGGCGGAGCTTCTCGCTGGTCCGCGGCTTCGTCGAGGACGCCTCCGGACGCCTGCCGGTGGTCTGGTTCAACCGGCCCTACCTGGTGGACCAGGCCGCGGAGGCGGAGGAATACCTGCTCCACGGTCCGGTACGGCCGGCGAAGGGCGGGGGGATCGAGCTGGTGAACCCCTCCTGCGAGCGGGCGGAAGGCGGCGCCGTCCACGGCGATCGCGTGGCGCCCGTCTACCCGGCGGCCGGCAAGGTGGGTCCGGCGGCCCTGCGGCGGATCGCCGCGGCCGTGCTGGCAGGGGTGGACCTCGCCGGCCAATCGCCGGAGACAATGCCGGAGACCGTGCCGGAGGAGCTGCTCGAGCGCCATGGGCTGCCGCCTTTGGGAGAGGCCCTCGACTCCCTTCACCGTCCGGGGGCGGACGCCGACGTCGAGGCCCTCAACGGGCGGCGGAGCCCGGCCCATCAGCGGCTGATCTACGGCGAGCTGCTGGAGCTCCAGGTGGCGCTGGCGTTGCGCCGCCGCCGCGAGGAGGGGGGGCCGAGGGCGCGGCGCTACCGGATCGGCGCTTCCCTGCGCCGGACGCTGGCCGGGATCCCCCCCTTTCCGCTGACCGGCGCGCAGAAACGGGTGGTCGAGGAGATCCTGGCCGATCTCGCGGGCCCGCACCCGATGCACCGCCTGCTCCAGGGGGACGTCGGCAGCGGCAAGACGATCGTGGCCGCGCTGGCCCTCGCCGCCGCGCTGGAGAACGGCGATCAGGGCGCCTTCATGGCCCCCACCGAGCTGCTGGCCGAGCAGCACCACGCGAGCCTGGCGCGGCTGCTGGGGGACCGCTACCGGATCGTGCTGCTCACAGGGTCCGCCGCGGACGCGGAAGCCGGCCGCCGCCGCGCGGAGCTGGCCTCGGGCGAGGCGCGGCTGGCGGTGGGCACCCACGCGCTGTTCCAGGAGGCGGTGGAGTTCCAGCGGCTCGGCCTGGCGGTGATCGACGAGCAGCACCGTTTCGGCGTCGACCAGCGCGGCCTCCTGCTCCGCAAGGGGGAACGGCCGGATCTGCTGGTGATGACGGCGACGCCGATCCCCCGCTCGCTGGCGCTGACGGCCTACGGCGACCTGCCCGTCTCGACGCTGGACGAGCTGCCGCCGGGCCGCTCCGCCGTGCGCACCGAGGCGCTGCCGGCGAGCCGGCGGGGCGAGGTCTACCGCCGCCTGCGGCAGGCGATCGCGGCGGGGGAGCGGGCGTACGTGGTGGCGCCGCTGATCGAGGAGACGGGAATGTCCGGAGGGAGGGACGTCGCCTCTCTCGCCGAGGTGGAGGCGCGGGTGCGCGAGGCGCTGGCCGGGTTCCCCGTCGCCGCGGTTCACGGCCGGATGCTGGCGGCCGAGCGCGAGCGGGCCCTGCGCGCCTTCGCCGCCGGCGAGGTCCGGGCGCTGGTGGCCACGACGGTGATCGAGGTTGGGCTCGACGTGCCCGAGGCGACCTGGATGGTGATCGAGAGCGCCGAGCGTTTCGGTCTCGCCCAACTCCACCAGCTCCGGGGACGGGTCGGACGAGGGAGAGGCCAGGCGATCTGTGTGGCGCTCCACGGCCGGCTCACCGCTCTGGCGCGGCAGCGGCTGGAGATCTTCGCGGCCACCACGGACGGCTTCGAGATCGCCGAGCGGGATCTCGCCCTGCGCGGGCCGGGCGACCTGCTGGGGACCCGCCAGGCCGGCCTGCCGTCGCTGCGGGTCGCCCGTCTGCCAGAGGACTGGGACTGGCTGGTGCGGGCGCGCGACGATGCCCGCGAGCTGCTGGCACGGTTGGATGGCGAAGCGCTGGGCGCGCTCCAGGACAAGGTGACGGCGTGCGCGTCCTATTGATCGCCAACACCCTGCCGCCGCGCGACGTTTCCGGCGTCGGTGAACAGGTGCTACAGTTGGCGACCGGTCTGCAGGAGCTCGGAGACGAGGTGGAGGTGCTGGGCCGTGGTCCCGGAGGGGCCGCGGGTCCGAAGGTGTTCTTTCCCCTGACGATCGTCCCGGCGGCCTGGCGGGCGCTCCGCCGCTTCCGTCCCCACGTCGTCCAGGTCCACGAGTCGGACGGCGCGCTGGCGGCGCTGCTGGTCCGCGCCGCGCGGGGCCTGATCGAGCCGCGCCCCCTCCTCGCGGCCCTGCTCCAGGTGAGCTACGTCGAGGAGCTGCGGGCGGTGCGGCCCCTGGTTGCAGGCGGACTCTCAGGTGGCAGGACCCTGGGCCGGCCGGGCGGCGTCGAGCTCCGGTTCCGCCGGCTCAAGGCGCCGTTCCAGATCCTGCTCGGGCTGATCACCGCCCGGGCGGCCGACCTGGCGCTGGCGCCGAGCGCGGCCACGGCCGCCGAGCTCCGCCACGACTACCGCCTCGAGGATGTCGGGGTGATCCCCAATGCCACGGGAGGACGGGAGATCGGGCCCGCCGGCGCGGCCGGCGTGATCGATTCCGAGCCCGGCTACCTCCTGTTCGTGGGCCGCCTGCGCATCCGCAAGGGGGTGGAGGTGCTGCTGGAGGCCCTCCGCGAGCTGCGCGAGGTGCCCTCGAAAGGGCCTTCGGCGGTCCTGCGGATCGCCGGGGACGGCGAGCACCGCGCCGCGCTGGAGAGGCGGACGGACGAGCTGGGGCTGCGGGAGGCCGTCACCTTCCTGGGCGCCTGCGACGCGGCCCGGGTGCGGACGTTGCTGCGGGGCGCGGCGGCGCTGGTGGTGCCGTCGATCTACGAGGGGATGCCGCTGGTGGTGCTCGAGGCCATGGATCGGGGCGTGCCGGTCGTCGCCAGCGCGGTGAGCGGCATCCCCGAGGTGGTGGTGGACGGCGAAACCGGCTGGCTGGTGCCGCCGGAGGAGCCGGAAGCCCTCGCCGCCGCCCTGGCCGCGGCGCTGGCGGACCCGGGCGAGGCGCGGCGTCGCGGGGAGGCCGGCCGGCTCCGGGTCGAGGCGCGTTACCGGCCGGCCGTCGTGGCGGCGGAGTGGCGCCGGCTGATCGAACGCAGGCTGATGGAAAGGACATCTGGAGGATCGCTGCAATGATGGGACGTTCCCTGCTGGTGGTCGGCGTCCTGGGGACGGCCGGCGTCGCCGTCGCCGGCGCGCTCGGCTACCGGCTGAGCTCAGCGGCCGACCCCGGCATGCCAAACCACGTGATCGCGGCGCTGGCGGCCAGTCTGCCGGTGCTGTTCTCCCACGTCTGGATCCTGCTCTACCTGCTCGCCACCGGCCGGGTGATCGGGAGCGCGGTGCGGGAGGGCGGGCTCGATCCGGCGCTGCTGGCCGAGTCCCGGCGCCTGCGGCGGGTGTGCTACTCCTGGCTTCTGCTGGCCGCCGGGCTGGTGATGGCGCTGTTCCTCCTGGGCGGGGCCGTGGCCGCCAACACCGCGCGGCCGTGGACGCACCACGCGCTGTTCTGGGCCGCCCTCGCCGCGCAGGGGATCGCCCTGTGGGCCGAGTGGCGCGGCCTCGCCGCCAACGAGCGCCTGCTGGGCGAGGTCGACGGGCGGCTGGCCGCGGCGTCCGCGGCGGCTGCCTGAGCCGGTTGCGAAACGAGCTCTCCCCGATGGATGCGAACGTCCTCTTCACCGCCCTGATCCAGCTCCTGCTGCTGTGGCTGGCCCTCTCGATCCACGAGGCGGCCCACGCCTGGGCGGCGAGCCGGTTCGGCGACCCGACCGCGCGCGAGCTGGGGCGGTTGACCCTGAACCCGCTGCGCCATCTCGATCTCCTGGGGTCGCTGCTGTTCCCCGGCCTGCTGCTGGCCTTCGGCTTCCCCGTCTTCGGCTGGGGACGGCCGACGCCGGTGCTGGAGGAGAAGCTCCGCCGGCCGGGCCGGGACGGCCTGCTCGTGCTGGCCGCCGGCTCGCTCGCCAACCTGGCCGTGGTGGGGCTCGCCACCGTGGCCATCGCCGTGGTGGCGGCCGTGATGGGCGATCCGGCGCGGGAGTCGGCGTTCCTGGCGCTGGTCTACCGGACGGGCGCGCGCCACTCCAGCTCCTACCCGGTGATGTTCACGCTGGTGCGGCTGATCACCATCAACGCCTTCGTGGCGGCGTTCAACCTGATCCCGCTGCCGCCGCTCGACGGCGGCCAGATCGCCCTCCGGCTGCTGCCGCCCGACTGGGCCGCGCGGCTTGCGGCGATCCGCCCCTACGGTTTTATGATCGGGGTGGTGATGGCGGTGGTCGTCCTGCCGTTGCTGTTCATACCCTTCTACGGCATCCTGAGCCTGGTGATCCAACTCTCCTGAGGAGGGGACGAGTGAGCGAACAGAAGACCGTGCTCTCGGGCATGCGCTCGACGGGCAAGATCCACTTGGGCAACTACTTCGGCGCCCTGAAGAACTGGGTGGACCTGCAGGACGGCTACCGCTGCTTCTACTTCGCGGCGGACTGGCACGCCCTGACCAGCGACTACGCCGATCCCTCCCAGATCGCCCAGAACACGATCGAGATGGTGATCGACTGGATCGCCGCCGGGCTCGACCCCGAGCGGTCGACGATCTTCATCCAGTCGATGGTGCCCGACCATGCCGAGCTCCATCTGCTGCTGTCCATGCTCACGCCGCTCGGCTGGCTGGAGCGGGTGCCGACCTACAAGGAGCAGATCCAGCAGATCGAGAACAAGGATCTCTCGACCTACGGCTTCCTCGGCTATCCGGTGCTGCAGACGGTGGACATCGCCATCTACCGCGCCCACTTCGTGCCGGTGGGGGAGGACCAGGCGAGCCACCTGGAGATCAGCCGCGAGATCGTGCGCCGCTTCAACTACCTGTACCAGACCGAGGTCTTCCCCGAGCCCAAGGCCCTGTTCACCCCCACCCCCAAGGTGCCGGGGATCGACGGCCGGAAGATGTCGAAGTCCTACGGCAACGCCATCAACCTCTCGGACTCGCCCGAGGCCATCCTCCACAAGTGCAAGCAGATGTTCACCGATCCGCAGCGGGTCAAGCGCAGCGATCCGGGGCGCCCCGAGGTCTGCAACCTCTACGACTTCCACAAGCTGGTCTCGCCTCCCGAGATCCAGGAGCGGGTGGCCCACCAGTGCCGGGCGGCCGAGATCGGCTGCGTCGACGACAAGAAGCTGCTGGCGCAGATCCTGACCGACTACCTGGCGCCGATCCGCCGCCGCCGCGAGGAGCTGCTGCGCGACCGCGACACGGTCTACGACATCCTCGTCGAGGGCTCGCGCAAGGCCCGGGAGCACGCCGCCGGGACCATGGACGCGGTGCGCTCGGCGATGGGGCTCGACTACCGCAAGGCCCTGGCGGCGGTGGCGGCGGTGGACAAGGTGACCGGATGAAGGAAGAAGACGACGACAAGACCCCCACCAGGGATGGCGGCGAGGACGGCGCGGCGACCCTGCTGCCGGAGGCATGGCGCGTCCACCTGCCGATCTTCGACGGGCCGCTCGACCTGCTGCTGCACCTGATCAAGCTCAACCGGGTGGAGATCACCGACATCCCGGTGGCCACCATCTGCGACCAGTTCCACGCCTACCTCCAGCTCATGGAGGTGCTCAACCTCGACGTCGCCGGCGAGTACATCTACGAGGCGGCGCTGCTGATCCACCTCAAGTCCAAGCTGATCCTGCCGCGGTCGCCGCGGGCCGAGGGCGAGCCCGAGGAGGACCCGCGCCAGGAGCTGGTCGACCGCCTGCTGGAGTACCGGCGCTTCAAGGAGATCTCGCAGTCCTTCGCCGAGGTGGACCGCATGCGCCTGGGGATCTGGACCCGCCGGCCGCAGCCGCTCCCCACCCTGCCCGAGGACGAGGAGGCGACGATCGATCTCGGCGAGGTCTCGCTGTTCGACCTCTTGGGCGCCCTCAAGCACGCGCTGGTCCGCTACGACCGCGAGCATCCGCCGCCGCTCCAGCTCTCGCTCGAGACCTTCTCGGTGCGCGGCCAGTTCGACCGGCTGCTGGGCCTGCTCGACGCCGGCCATCCCTACGACCTGATCGCCGCCCTGCGGGAGCTCTCCTGCAAGGCGGAGGCGATCGCCACCTTCCTGGCCGTGCTGGAGCTGGCGCGGCTCAACCTGGTGCGCCTCCATCAGACCGAGACCGGCGACGTGCTGCTCTACCGCACGACGCGCGAGCTGGGAGATCTCGACCGGGAGGCGATCGGCGTATGACGGAGCGAAATGAGATGGAGGCGGCTTTCGAGGCGATCCTGTTCGTCTCCTCCGAGCCGGTGCCGCGCGCCAAGCTCCTCGAGCTGTTCGAGGAGGAAGAGCGCGAGCTGGCCACCGAGGCGCTCGAAGCGGTGCTCGCGCGCTACGCCGAGGGCGACGGGCGCGGCGTGCTGGTGGAGGACGTGGCCGGCGGCGTGCGCCTGGCGACGCGACCGGAGGTGGTGGGCTGGCTGCGCCGCTTCTTCGACGTCGCGGGCGGCAACAAGCTGTCGATGGCGGCCCTCGAGACGCTGGCCATCATCGCCTACCGGCAGCCGGTCACCGGCCCGGAGATCCAGGAGCTGCGCGGCGTCAGCGCGGCGGGCGTGCTCAAGACCCTGCTCGAGCGGCGCATGGTCCGCATCGCCGGCCGCAAGGAGGTGGTCGGCAAGCCCTTCCTCTACGGCACGACGCGCGAGTTCCTGGTCCACTTCGGGCTCAACAGCCTGACCGATCTGCCGCCGCTCGAGGAGTTCGAGGAGACCTTCGGCTCGGGCGACGCCACGGCCGTGGCCGGCCTCGCCGAGATGGCGGGGCTGTCGCAACGGGAGCAGGAAGCCGGCGAGGGGGAGGTCCCCGCCGGGGAGGACCGCGAGGAACGATTCCTGCGCGAGATCGCCGAGCTGGAAGAGCGGGAGGAGGCCGAGACGTCATGAGCGAAGAACGCGTGCAGAAGATCCTGGCGCGGGCGGGAGTCGCCTCCCGCCGCAAGGCCGAGGAGCTGATCCGCGAGGGGCTCGTCACGGTCAACGGCCGGGTGGTCGGGCTGGGCGACAAGGCGGACCCCGCGCAGGACTCCATCAAGGTGGGCGGCAAGCGGGTGCAGCCCGCCGGCAGCGAGCACCGCTACCTCCTGCTCAACAAGCCGAAGCAGGTGATGTCCACCCTCACCGATCCCGAGGGGCGGAAGACCGTCATGGAGTTCGTGCCGCCGACGATGCGCAAGGCCCTGGTCCCCGTGGGCCGCCTCGACTTCAACACCGAGGGGCTCCTGCTGCTCACCGACGACGGCGAGTTCGCGCAGCGCATCGCCCATCCCCGCTACGGCAGCTCCAAGACCTACGAGGTGAAGGTCAAGGGAACGCCGACCGAGGCCCAGCTCGACCGCCTGCGCGCCGGCGTGATGCTCGAGGGCCGGCGCACCGCGCCCGCCAAGATCACCGCCCGCAACCTCCGCAAGCCCGCCCCCCGCCGCGGTGAGCCCGAGGGCGACAACTCCTGGTGGGTCGTCGAGATCTCGGAGGGGCGCACGCGGCAGATCCGCGAGATGTTCTTCCAGATCGGCCATCCCGTCTCGAAGCTCCGCCGGGTGGCGATCGGCCCCCTCCGCGACGCCGGCCTGCCGGTCGGCGCCCTGCGCGAGCTGACCGATCAGGAGGTCCGCAAGCTCCTCAAGTCCGCCCGCGGCTCCCAGGGCAGACCGGAGAAGCCCGCCCGCAGGAAGGCGGCCCCCGCCGCCGGGAAGGACGCCGGAGTCGGCCCCGAGGCCAGACCGAAACGGCCGGCGGCGAAGAGGTCTCTCCCCGCCAAAAAAGCCGCGCCGGTCCCGAAGAAGGCCGCGCCGGCGAAGCGCGCCGGTGCCAGGAAGGCGGTCCCGGTCCGCAAGGCGGCCCGCCGTCCCGCCGCCAAGCCGGGCAAGGGTCGCCGATGACGGGCGCGTCCCCCCTGATCGTCGCCGTGGACGGTCCGTCGGGCGTGGGCAAGAGCACGGCGGCGCGGCGGCTCGCCGCGCGGCTCGGCCTCCCGTTCATGGACACCGGGGCCATGTACCGGGCGATCGGCCTCAAGGTGCTGGCGAACGGCGTCGATCCCCAGGACCGGAACGCGGTCGTCGGCATCGCCGGGGAGTCCGACGTGCGGCTGGGCCGCGGCGAGGACGGCAGCTTCGAGGTCCTCCTCGACGGCGAGCCGGTGGAGGCGCGCATCCGCACGCCCGAGGTGGGGGAGGCGACCTCGGCGATCTCCGCCTATCCGGAAGTGCGCCAGCGCATGGTCCGCCTCCAGCGCGAGGCCGCCGGGCCGTTCGGCGCCGTGCTGGAGGGGCGCGACATCGGCACCCGCGTCTTCCCAGAAACCCCCCACAAGTTCTTCCTCGACGCCCGTCCGGAGGTCCGCTACCAGCGCCGTTTCGAGGAGCTCGCCGCCGCCGGCCGCCCCGTCACCTACGGCCAGGTCGTCGACGAGATCACCCGCCGCGACCTCCGGGACAGCACCCGCGCCGACTCCCCCCTCACCCGCGACGGCTCCTACACCCTCATCGATTCGTCCGACCTGACGATCGACGAGGTGGTGGAGCGGATGGCGCGGGAGGTCGAGGGGCGGGCGGACTAAGCTTCAACGAAAAGGTTGCGGAACCAGGCGACGAACCCGAGAGCACCTTCCCTGTCCGTCTCGAAGATCCCTGCCTTCAGCGCCGTCCCGAAGGGTAAGCCGGGCTCTTCCTGCCAAGCGAGCCATGTATGGAGGACGCTCTTGAGGTGGTCCTTCTCCGGGAACCTGGCGCCGCGCTGCCGCGCTTCGCGGGTGACCTGGCCGGCATAGATCCAGATCGGGTGTTCTGCTGACACCAGAGTGCTTAGAAAGCTTTCCAGGGTTCCTGAAGACGAGTTGTCCGGCATCAGCCAGACTCCAACGCGAGATCCCGGCTGGCGGCCCTGTACGACCGTCCCTCCTGGCGCCGGCGATTCGGGGAGGTCCAGGCCGATCTGGCTCGCGCGAGCTCGGATCTGAGCCCATCGATCGCCGAGGCTCGAGTTCGCGTCGAGGATGATCCCGATCCGTTCGTAAGTTCCCTTGAGGGCGACGGAGACCGACCTCAGAAGCTTCTCGATACCACCCTCAGGGGAGACAAAGGGACGAGGCGTGCTCTCGTCGTCCCAGTCGAATCCGTGCCTCGCCATCAGGTGAATCACCGAGTGCTGGTCGTCGGGCCCCTCGACCAGCAGCCGGTAAGGGCTCTCCGGCAGCGGCGGCACTAACGGACCTCCAGTTGGCTTTCGGCGGCGATGACGATCTCATCCGCGTCATACACCACCGTCCTGGGGGCGTCCTTCTCAACTCGGTGGACCGTGACCTCGGCCGCCAACTCCGGGTACTGCTTGCGGAGCCGGGCCAGCGCGCGGACACAATCGAGGCTGTGGGTGGTCGCCAGGACCTGGACGTCGAGTCGCCTTGCGGTCTCGACGATCAGTCTCCACAGGTTCACCATCACGGAATAGTGGAGCCCGGTATCAATCTCGTCGACCAGCAGAAAACCGCCGCGAGCGGAGAAGAGATGAAGGACCAGGGCGAGCAGGTGTCCCACTCCGCCGCCGAGGCTTCCCAGGGGCAGGCGCTGATCCATCCCTGCCAACTTGAGGAGGACCTTTGCTGAAGCTCTCCCCTCTCCCACGACAGCCAGTCTCTCGATGCGGGGCTCGATGATCTTCAGCGCTTCCGTCACCCCCTCCTCTTCAGGCGTCAGGACCAGGGCGTCCCAGAGCTGTCCCAGCCGCGCCCCGTCGGAGGATTCGGCCCGGAGGAAATTCACTGGCGGACTCGCCTTCGGCAAGCGCCCGGGAGGAGGCAGGACACCGCCGCCGGGGGAGACCGTCAGGCGCTGATCCTGATGCTGACCGCGAGTGACGTGGCTTTGGAAGTGCAGGCTCAGGATCAGAGTCTCCTGGGTGGACGCCTGTTTGACCGTGCACTCGATCCACCGCCGGGTGTCGCCGGGCCCCTCGATCCGGAAGGATTTTCCCAGGTGGAGCTCATGGCCGAAGAAGAGGTGAGCAGGATCTACGGCGTGCTCTTTGAACTCTTCCCCAGCCTCGGATCGCCTCAGCACGATCTCGTCCCGCCGCACGGCGCTCCGGACGAGACCTTCGATTCCGCCGATCGCCACCAGCTCGACGGCTTCGAGCAGCGAGGTCTTGCCGGAGTTGTTCTGCCCCACGAAGAGGTTGACCCGCGTCAGCGGTTCGACGCGGATCTCGCGGAAGCAGCGGAAGCCGTTGACGGTCAGCTCGCGGATCATGAGGTTTCAGCCCGATACGGCTCGAAGTGTATCTCAGGCTCGTCCCGGCATCTCAAGAGGCTCCTCAAGAGACTCCTCCGGCAGCCATCTTGCACCCTCCCATGGCGCGGCGGCGGTATCGCTGCCATCGCGGCCTCCAGCCTCACGTGACGACAGCTACGAAGGAGACATCATGGGTCTGATCGATTTCATCAAGAACGTCGGCCACAAGCTCGACGTCGGCGCTCACAACCAGCCGGCGCAGGCCGCGCAGCCCGCCCAGAACCAGCCCGCTCAGGGTCCCACCCAGCAGCAGCTCCAAGACCTCAACGACCGCAAGAGAAGATCGGCGATGGCCACGGCCCACGCCTGACCGCGGGAATCGTAAGAGATACCGTAAGAGATGGCATGGTGTAGGGGCGCAGCATGCTGCGCCCTACATCCTATGGCTTCGCGGCGCTCTTCAGCGCCACGAACCGTGCCTCGGACACGCCCTTCCCGTCATAGACCCGCAGCACCAGGCCCGACCCCTGGGCCGTGGCTGCGCAGCCGGTGAGGAGGAGCCAGTCGTCTCCCTTGGGGACCAGGATCTGGTTGACCGGCAGATGCTCGCCGCTCTTGGTCTTCACCTCGCCGGGGATCTCGGTCAGGCGCACCCAGTCGCCGCTCTGGGTGAGGCGGGTGAGCACGATCATCTGCTCGGCGGGGCGCCGGCGGTCGAACCAGACGAGGCGGAGCGATCCGCGGTGATCGCCCGAGGGGAAGTCCACCCAGTAATCCTTGCCCTGGCGCCAGATGCCGACCGTTTCCGTCGCCCCCCACGGGGTCCAGGTCGAGCGGCGCCAGGCCTTTCCGGAGTTCTCCGACAGGTAGACCACCCCGTCGCCGGAGACGTAGGCGACCGAGGTGCCGGTGAGGGCGATGAGCTGGCCCCGCCGCTCCGCGGTGATTCCCGGCAGGCCGGAGACCCAGGTCTGCGGCGGCCCGGAGGCGGAGAAGAGGCCGGTGCCGGTGAGCACGCCGTCCTTGCGCTGCGGCGCGGGGAGGGCCGCCGGCTGGCCCACGGCGGCGACCACGAGCGAGCCCCGGTCGCGCCATTGCCGGCCCTCGAAGCGGAAGGCCCAGGCCTGCTCCTGGCCCGTCTTGGCGCTGGCGCCCTGGAGCAGGAACCAGGGCGCGCCGGTCTGGTCGTAGGTGGAGATCGCCGTCGAGGCGGTCGGCGCGGCGAGGGATTCGCCCACCGGCTCCCAAGAGCCCTCGGCCCAGCGCACCGGCTGCAGGCAGGAGGGGCCGCAGGGGAGGGCCGCCAGCACCGGCCCCGGTCCCACCGAGCCGCCGTAGCGGCCCTTGGGATCGTCCGGCCAGACGCGGGCCTGCCGGCCGTCGCCGTCCAGCTCCACGATCCAGCCCGGCTGGCCGTCCTTGGCGGGCGCGATGGAGAAGAGCGTGCTGCCGGCCGCGGTGTCCATGCCGATCATCGTCAGATCGGTCGAGCTGTCGCAGATCGGCGTCGCGGCGGCTTCCCCGGCCGCCGGAACCGCTCCCGCGAGGGAGAGAAAGGCGGCCACGGGCGCCGCGATCGCCGCGAGGCGGAGGACGTTGAGAGCGCTGGAGTCCATCGTCTTTCCTTCCTCCGCGCCATGCCGGCGCTAGCCTGCCGCCGCGCGCCCCCGCACCGTCCGCACCCAGTGCTGCCCGCCGATGCCCTTGACGCGGGCGATGCGCTGCTCGGCCAGCCGGTCGGCGGCCAAGTAGGTGGGGATCGACTGCGCGCGCGCGATCTCGAACAGGCGCACCATGTTGCCGAAGATGCCGCGGGCCGTGCGCATGGCGACCTCGCGGTTGTAGCCGATCAGCTCGTTGTAGACGTTGATCAGGCCGCCGGCGTTGATCACGTAGTCCGGAGCGTAGAGGATCCCCCGGTCGTGCAGGTCCTGGCCGTGGCGGTCCTCGGCGAGCTGGTTGTTGGCGGCGCCGGCCACGATGCGGCAGCGCAGCTTGGGAATCGACGCGTCGTCGATCACGGCGCCGAGGGCGCAGGGGGCCACGACGTCGCACTCGACCTCGAGGATCTCGCCCGTGGGCACGACCTCGACGCCGAGCTCCTCGCGCGCCTTCCCGGTGGCCTCGGCGTCGATGTCGGCGCCGAAGACCTTGGCGCCCTCGTCGCGCAGGAACCGCGCCAGGTGATAGCCGACGCTGCCGAGCCCCTGGATGGCGACCGAGCAGCCCTGGAGCGAGTCGCCGCCGAGGTGCTGGACGGCGGCCTTGATCCCCTGCAGGGTCCCGAACGCCGTCACCGGCGACGGATCGCCTCCCCCGCCGAGCTCGGGCGGCAGGCCGGTCACCCAGCGGGTCTCGTGGTGGATGATCTCCATGTCCTCGGTGCTGGTGCCGACGTCCTCGGCGGTGATGTAGAAGCCGGCCAGGGACTCGACGTAGCGGCCGAAGGCGCGGAACAGCTCCTCGCTCTTGTCCTTCTTCGCGTCGCCGATGATCACGGCCTTGCCGCCGCCGAGGTTGAGGCCGGCCGCCGCGGCCTTGTAGGTCATGCCGCGGGAGAGGCGGAGGACGTCGAGCAGCGCCTCCTCGGTGCTGGCGTAGGGCCACATCCGCAGCCCGCCGAGGCCCGGGCCGAGCACGGTCGAGTGAACGGCGATGATGGCCTCGAGGCCAACGTCCGGGTTGGAGCAGAAGAGCACCCGCTCGTGACCCATCTCCACCATCTGCTGGAAGAAATCCATGGACATCAAGCCCTTTCTGTCGGGGGGGAACCCTGGAGAGGGTCCGGTCAAGGTGCCGCGGGGCCCCGTCGGGGACCTGATTGGCGCGCGTAGTCTAACCGATGGCGGGGCGGCGCCGGCAAGCGGGGCCCGGCCCGCAGGAAATATCCCGCCCGGCCCCCGCGAATTTCCGTCCGCCCTCGCGAGGGCGCAACCGGAATTCGCGAGGGCGCAACGGGATCACCGGAATGGAATCAGCTGCTTACAGCGATCCCAACGCCTCCAGCACCTGCTCGTCGTGGCCGTCCACGTTGACCTTCTTCCAGACCTTGCGGACCTTGCCGTCGCGGTCGATCACGAAGGTGGAGCGCTGGATGCCCATCGACGTCTTGCCGTACATGTTCTTCTCCCGCCAGGCGCCGTAGCGGTCGGCCACCTGGTGGCCGGCGTCGGCGAGAAGGGGGAAGTTGAGGCTGTACTTGTCGCGGAACTTGCCGTGGCTGGCCACGTCGTCGGGGGAGACCCCGAGCACCACGGCCCCCTTGGCCTTCAGGTCCGCGGTGCGGTCGCGGAAGGCGCACGCCTCCCTGGTGCAGCCGGGCGTGTCGTCCTTCGGGTAGAAATAGAGCACCACGGGCTTGCCGCGGAGATCGGACAGCTTGACCTGCCGGCCGTCGTCGGCGGGCAGCGTGAAATCGGGGGCGTCCTCGCCCTCTTCAACCCAGTCGGACATTCCGGATTCTCCTCTCGCAGAAAAAAAATCGCGCCGCGGGGGAACGCCCCGCGGAGGGGAAGTCTATCGCATCCCTCAGCCGGCCTTGCGGCACCGGAACGCCACCCCGTCCCACAGCTTGAAGGGCTGCGCTCCGTTCATCACCACCGTGAAGCCGGCGGCGCGGCAGAGCTTGCGGACCTCGGCGCGGTCGGCGTTGGTGTCGTCGCGGTAGGAGAAGTGGAGGATGACGAATTCGCCGCCGGGCTTCAGGACCCGGGCCGCCTCGTGGAAGTGGGTCTCGACGACCGCCGGGCCGGCCTGGTGGACGTAGGGGAAGGAATCCACGGCGTAGACGAGGTCGAAGCGCTCCGCGGGGAAATCCGCCAGGTCGCGGCCCGAGGTGACGGCGAAGCAGACGTTGGCGAGGCCCGCGCAGCGCCGGCGGGAGACCTCGACCATCTTCGGGGAGATGTCGATCCCGTGCGCCTCGCCGACGTGGGGGGAGAGCGCCGCCTGCATGCGGCCGATGCCGCAGCCGATCTCGAGCGTCGCCCGGTCGGGGCCGAGGAGACTCCAGTCCCCGAAGCGGCCGACCACCTCCTCGGCGGCCCGCGAGAGGATGCCGGAGTCCCCCAGCGAGTAGGCGGCGACGCTCGCCTCCTCGTTGCGGGTGACCGAGCGGTCGAAGAAGCGCCGGAAGGTGGCCACCACCTCCTCCGGCGGGCCGGACATCGTCATCGGATCGGGGTGCTCGCGCAGCATGTCCGCCACCCGCTCGCACCCTTCCCGGTGCTCGTTGAGGAGGGCGGCCATCTCGCGGATGCGGGGATCGAGCGGCCGGCCCCAGCGTTGGGCCACGGCGGCGAGCAGCTCCTCCGTCTCCCCGGCGCCCCCCAGCGCGAGGAGGAGGCGCGAGAGGGCGATCACCGGCGAGATCTCCTCCGCCAGGAGATCCAGGACCACGTCGCGGGCGATCGCCGGCTCCAGCTCTCCCAGGCGGGCGTCGATCTCTTTCCAGTCGGGGACTTTGGAATTCAGCTTCGTCATGGCTTGCTCATTGTCCGGACGCCTGAGTCTCCTGGCAAGCTCCTATTTCACGGTAAATTCCACGCGAATGAACAAAGCGCCGCCCAGCGGGTCTGCATCTGCGTGATGCTCACGAGACGCGGACCATCGCGCGAAGCTGAGAATTTCGATCTTCTGATCTGGAAGACTCCGGATGGATATGGAGCCCGCGTCCGCGATCCGGAGGGACGGGAGGCCCACAGCGCCTTCGTCCGGCCCTTCACGGACGCGGAGGGGATCGGGGCGCCCGGCGCGTGGACCGTCTACAGGGACCTTACGGGCTCCAGGCCGGAAGCGGGCCGGCTCGCGGAGGGGATCGGCGCCGCCCTCTTCCAGGCGGTCTTCACCGGCGACGTCCTGGTGTCCTGGAGCCTGCGCCTCATCGCGGCGGAGACGGCGCGCAGGCCCCTCCGGCTCCGCCTGCACCTGAACTCCCTGGAGCTCTGGGACTGGCCGTGGGAGCTGCTGCGCGATCCGAAGCTGGGCTTCCTGGCCGTCCGGACGGAGACCCCCGTCGTCCGTTATATCGAGATGACGGATGTCATCCGTCCCCTGAGGGTGAGGCCGCCGATCCGGGTGCTCGCGGTCTCCGCCTCTCCCGCGGGGTTCAGCCCTCTCGCCGTGAAAGAGGAGCTGGCGGATCTGGAGAGCGCGCTGAAGGATCTGCTGGAGGCGGAGCGGGTCGAGCTCGACCGGCTGGAAGGAGCGACGCAGGAAGGGCTCCGCCGGAAGCTCGCGGAGACGAGCTTCCACATCCTCCACTTCATCGGCCACGGCACGTTCGGCGCCGGGTCCGGCGGAAGGATCCTGCTCCAGCGGGAGGACGGCGCGCCCGATCCCCTGGGCGGCGAGGAGCTGAGCGTCCTGCTCGGCGCCTGTCCGGACCTCCGGCTGGTGGTCCTGAACGCCTGCCAGGGCGCGCGGGGGGACGCCGCCGATCCGTTCGCGGGAATGGCCCAGCGCCTGGTCCACGGACGCCTGCCGGCGGTGGTGGCGATGCGGTCGGCGGTGACGGACCGCGCGGCGATCGCCTTCTCGCAACACTTCTACGCCGCCCTCTCCCGCCGGGAGCCGGTGGACCGGGCGGTCTCCGCGGCGCGGCACGCCATGTTCATGGGGGAGTCCGCGGAATGGGCGAGCCCCGTCCTGGCGATGCGGTCGCCGGACGGGCGCGTCTTCGCTCTCTTCTGGTGGGAGGTTCTGTGGGATCGGGTGAGAAGGATCGCCGGCACCTGGAAGCACTGGCTAGTGGCGCTCCTTCTCCTCGTCCTCCTGGCGGTGGGGTTGAAACGTCTGGCGCGGGGCGCGATCGATCCCAATCTGGTGTTCGTGTTCCTGAATCCTCCGGAATGTCCTCCGCCTCCCGGGCTGGCGATCGCGTTCGTGAAGGTGGATCCCGGTCCGCCCCTGCGGCCGTTCTGCCTCGGCCGTTTCGAGGTCACCCAGCGGATCTGGAGAAAGGTGATGGGGACGGTCCAGAGCCGGCGGCGGGAGGACGCGCTGCCCGCGTTGAGGGTCTCCTGGAACGCCGCGACCCGCTTCCTGGATGAATTGGAGCGACGGGAACCTGCCGGCAGGTTCCGGCTTCCGACCGGCGTGGAGTGGGAGTTCGCCGCGTGGGCTGGAGCGAATGCCGCTCCCCAGCCCTCGGCGGCGACCGCGAATTGCGACAACCAGGAGGAGGACGACGGCTTCGAAGGTCCGGCCCCGGTCGGCTCCTACCTTCCCAATGACCTGGGGCTCTACGACATGCTGGGCAACGCCGCGGAATGGACGGACGATGAGGGAGCGAAGGTCCGGCGCGGAGGCAGCTTCAAGAATGCCCTGAAGAACTGCTCGGTCACCTTCGAGAGCTTCGCGAAGCCGGACTCCCGCTACGAGGACTCCGGCCTTCGCATCATACGCGATCCCTTGAAGTAGCCGGAGGGAACGTCTCGTTCCCCTCGGCGAACGGGGCATTCACCGCGGGGAACGCTTCGCTGCGCGGCCACGATGCGCCGGGGTCTTCGGGGAACGGGGAGGCCTCTCCAGCGGAGAATCCATTCCCCGGAAAAGCCCTTTCATTCCCCTCGGCGAACGTCTTGCGGAGCGCGGGGAACGCCGCGCGTCTCACGCCGATCGTGGCGTTCCCCCGGGTGAACGTTTCGCCGTCCCCGGGGAACGCTTTCCGGTCTGCCCGCTGCAACGGATTCCCTGGAGGGAAAGAAGCGATCGCGGCGGCGCGGCCGGCGTTCCCCGGGGACAGGGTCGCTTTCCCCCTGGGGAACGTTCCGGCGCGCCGGGGGAACGGCCCGCTACTTGCCCTTCCGGCCGGCCTCGGCCAGCGCTTTCTTGCGCGTCGCCTCGAACTCGTCGCCGGGGTTCCAGGTGGGGAGCTGCGGAGTGTTCGCCACCACGAGGCCGGTGTAGAAGCCGAGCTGGGCGTCCTCGATCATGCCGTCGTAGACCCACTTGGGATTGAACTCGTCGCTCGGCTGGTGGTAGCGGTGGAGCTCGTAATCCTCCGCCTGTTCCTTGCCCCAGCCCGCCGGATGGCCGATGAAGTCGATGCCCGCTTCCGGGTGGATCGCCGGCACGCCGACCTTGGAGAAGCTGAACTGGTCGGAGCGGTAGAAGAAGCCGCGGTCGGGGAACTGGTCGCCCACCAGCCGGCGCCCCTGGCGGGCGGCCACGGCCTGCACGATGCCGTCGAGCGACGATTTGCCGAGGCCGATCTCGGTGACGTCGCGGGTGCGGCCGAGGACGTTGCCGCCGTCGTAGTTGATGTTGGCGGCGATGCGGCCGGCGGGCACGGGGGGATGGGTGGCGAGGTAGGCCGAGCCGAGGAGGCCCTGCTCCTCGCCGGCCACGAAGGCGATCAGGATCGAGCGGCGCGGGCGCTGCGGCAGCGCGGCGTAGGCCTTGGCGATCGCCATCACCTCGGCGCAGCCGGAGGCGTTGTCCACGGCGCCGTTGTAGATGCGGTCGCCGTTCTTGTCCGGCTGGCCGATCCCCAGGTGGTCGTGGTGGGCGCTGTAGAGCACCACCTCGTCCCTGAGGCTGGGATCGCTGCCGGGCAGCAGGCCGAGGACGTTGGCGGTCTTGACCTTGTCGATCCGGTTGGCGAGGGTCAGCGAGGTGGTGATGCCCAGCGGCACGGGCTTGAAATCGCGGCTGCGGGCCTGCTCGATGAGCTGCGAGAGGTCCTTGCCGGCCGCCTCGAAGAGCTTGCGGGTGGCCTCCTCGGTGGCCCAGGCCCGCACCTGGAGGCGCGGCTCGCCGGCGGCGGGGAGCTCGAACTTCTCGCCGCTCCAGGAGGTCTGCACGACCTGCCAGGGGTAGCCCGCCGACGGGGTGGTGTGGATGATGATCGCCGCCGCCGCCCCTTGCCGGGCCGCGCTCTCGTACTTGTAGGTCCAGCGGCCGTAGTAGAGCCGGCGCTTGCCCTCGAAGAGCTTGGGGTCCCAGTCGGGATCGTTGTTCATCATCACCAGGACCTTGCCCTTGAGGTTCATCCCCTTGAAGTCGTCCCATTGGTACTCGGGGGCCTGGATGCCGTAGCCCACGAAGACCAGCTCGGCGTCGCGCAGGGTCGAGGTGGGCTCCTGGACGCCGCCGGCGGCGATGAACTCGTCCCACCACTTGAGATCGACGGTCTTCTCGCCGGCCTTGAAGCCCCAGGTCTTCGGCGCCTCGGATTTGATGCCGACGACCTCGAACCGCTGCTGCCACTCGCCGCCGGGGAGGGCGGGCCGGTAGCCGAGAAACTCGAGGGTCGAGGCGAGATAGAGCTGCGCGTTCTCGTCGCCGCGGCTGGCCGGGCCGCGGCCCTCCAGCAGGTCGTCCGCCAGGAAGCGCAGGGGGGCTTCGAGGGAGGCGCGGTCGATCGCCTTCGCCGCCCGCTCGGCGCCCGGCGGGAGCTGGATGGACGCCTTCGGCGCGCTCTTCTCGGTGGCGGGCGCGGCGGCGATGGTCAGGACCATCGCCAGGGCCATCGTCAGGGCGACTCCCACGCCGCCCTTCCAGGCCTGTCGTTTCACGGTGTTCATCAGAGGCCAACCTCCATGGGATCGAAAATTTCCGGGAGGGACTGTAGCATTTCGCCCGGCCCCCCAGCTTGCTCCCCCGCCCCGGCCACGCTATGTTTGACGCCAGGGCCGAGCCATGCTGCGAACCACCGTACGCGACTGTCTCTATCTCAACTGGGCCTTCCCCGCCGAGGCCCTGCCGCCGCCGCCGGCGCCGCTGCGCTACCAGCGGCACCTGTGGCAGGGGCGCGACCACGTGTTCGCCTCGGCGCTGCTGTTCCATCAGGATTCGCTCCACCTCACCGCCCTGCCGTCGCTCAAGTTCGGCTATCCGCAGCTCACCGTCCGCCTCTACGTGCTGGACGACGAGGGGGTGCCCTCCGTGCTCTTCCGCCGCATGCTGATGCCCGGCTGGGTGGCTCCCGGGGTGCGGCTGATCACGCATCAGCCGGCGGCGCGGGCGCGGCTGCGCTTCCCGCGGCCCTCCCGCAACGGCGGCGGCCCGTGGGAATGGAGCGCCGAGCGCAAGGGACGGCTGGAGGTGCGGGCCTGGCCGGACTCGCCGGTGGTGGGCGAGGGGCCGCGGCTCGGCTCGTGGGAGGAGTCGGTGCGGTATTTCCAGGAGCGGCCGCGCGGCTACGCCTTCGCGTCGGGCGCGCTGCAGCGGATCTCGGCCGAGCATCCGGAGGTCGCGATCTGGCCGCTGCGGGCGGAGGTCGAGGGGGAGGGGCTGCTGCCGCGGCTGCTCGATCTCGCGCCGGGGACCCGTTGGCCCGGGCTCCACTCGGTCTGGCTCTGCCCGGAGATCCCGTTCGTCTTCGAGCTCGGGCTGGTGCTGCGGATCCCGGTCGCCGCCGCGCCCGCGATGGCGCAGCCGGCGGCGGGCCGGGTGGTCAGTTTCCTGCAGCCGGCCGCCGCCGAACGGACCCCGCCGGAGCGGCGGCGGGGCTCGTGCTAGCATCCCGCGCATGAACCCGATTCCCCCCTCTGCACGCCGGCCGCAACGCATCGCGGTGCTGCCCGGCGACGGCACGGGCAAGGACGTGACCGCCGAGGCGGTCAAGGTCCTCGAGGCCGCCGCCGGGGCCTGGGACCTCCCCCTGGAGCTGGTCCATTTCGACTGGGACGCCGACCGCTATCTGGCCACCGGCGAGACCCTGCCCAAGGGGGCGCTCGACGACTTCCGGGACAACTACTCGGCGATCCTGATCGGCGCCTTCGGCGACCCCAGAGTGCCGGACATGAAGCACGCCGCCGACATCCTCCTGGGCACCCGCTTCGGGCTCGACCTCTACATCAATCTGCGGCCGGTCAGGCTTTACGACGCGCGCGTCTGCCCCCTGAAGGACCGCGCGGAGAAGGACGTCGACTTCGTGGTCTTCCGCGAGAACACGGAAGGGGCCTACGTCAACGTCGGCGGCAACTTCAAGAAGGGGTGGGCGGACGAGGTCGCGATCCAGGAGGAGATCCACACCCGCAAGGGGGTCGAGCGCATCATCCGCGCCGCCTTCGAGCACGCGGTGGCCCATGGCCGCCGCGAGGTGATGATGAGCGACAAGTCGAACGTGATGCGCTACGGGCACGACCTCTGGCAGCGGGTCTTCGCCGAGGTGGCGAGGGAGTACCCGCGGATCGAGTCCCGCCACATGTTCGTCGACGCCCTGTGCATGGAGATGGTGCTGCGGCCCGAGGGGCTGGACGTGATCGTCACCAACAACATGTTCGGCGACATCATCACCGACATCGGCGCGGCGCTCCAGGGCGGGCTGGGGGTGGCGGCGTCCGCCAATCTCCATCCCGGGCAGACCTCGATGTTCGAGCCGGTCCATGGCTCGGCCCCCAAATTCGCCGGCACCGGCCGCGCCAACCCGGTGGGCTCGATCCTCTCGGCCTCGCTGATGCTCGACTACCTGGGACACGGCGCGGCCGCGAAGGCGATCGAGGACGCCATCGCCCGCTCGATGCGCGAGGGGCGGACGACGCCCGATCTCGGCGGCTCGCTGACCACCTCGCAGGTGGGCGACCTGCTGGCGCGGGCGGTGAGCGCGAAGGAGTCTCTCTATGCACCCCAGTGAATCCGACCTGATCTACGACTGGAACCGCGCCGGCGGCTCCGACCTGCGCCCGGCCCGCGGACGGGTGGAGCTGGACGACGAGACGCTGCGCGACGGCCTGCAGTCGCCGTCCGTCCGCAGCCCCTCGATCGAGGACAAGCTGCGGATGCTCCACATGATGGAGGAGCTGGGGATCGAGTCGGCCGACATCGGCCTGCCGGGCGCGGGGCCGCACGTGGTGCGCGACGTCGAGCGGCTGGCCCGCGAGATCGCCGAGAAGCGGCTGAAGGTCTTCCCCAACTGCGCCGCCCGCACGGTGATCGCGGACATCCAGCCGATCGCCGAGATCGCGCAGCGCACCGGCATCCCGATCGAGGTCTCCTGCTTCATCGGCTCGTCGCCGATCCGCCAGTACGCCGAGGGCTGGACCCTCGACCGCATGCTCCGGCTGAGCCGCGAGGCGGTCGAGTTCGCGGTCAGGGAGGGGCTGCCGGTGATGTTCGTCACCGAGGACACCACCCGCGCCGCGCCCGAGGACCTGCGGCGCCTCTACCGGGAGGCGGTGGAGGCCGGCGCCCGGCGGGTCTGCGTCGCCGACACGGTGGGGCACGCGACGCCGAACGGGGCGGGGAACCTCATCCGCTTCATCCGCGGCGTGGTGGGCGAGGAGGTGAAGATCGACTGGCACGGCCACAAGGACCGCGGCCTCGACGTCATCAACGCCCTCGCCGCGGCCGAGGCGGGGGCCGACCGGCTGCACGGCACGGCGGTGGGCATCGGCGAGCGGGTGGGCAACTGCCCGATCGACCTGCTGCTGGTCAACATGCAGCTCCTCGGCTGGATCAACCGCGATCTCCACCGGCTCCAGGAGTATTGCCGGCTGGTGGCGGACACCACCGGCGTGCCGCTGCCCGACAACTATCCGGTGGTGGGGAGGGACGCCTTCCGCACCGGCACGGGCGTGCACGCCTCGGCGATCATCAAGGCCCGCGCCCGCGGCGACGACTGGCTGGCCGACCGCATCTACTCGGCGATTCCGGCGAGCCTGATCGGTTGCCGCCAGGTGATCGAGGTCGGCCCGATGAGCGGCGAGTCGAACGTCGTCTACTGGCTCCAGGAGCGGGGGATCGAGGCCAGCCCCGAGCTGGTCAGGGAGATCTTCCAGAAGGCGAAGGCCTCGCCGGCCACCCTGGAGGAGACCGAGATCCTGGAGATCTGCACCGCGCGGGGCCTCGCCGCCCAGCCCCCCCGGCCGCGCGCGCTGCCGTGACGGCCGACGCTCCCGCCAAGCCCCCCGTGCCGCCCTGGCGGCGGGCGCTCGACCGGTATCTGGAGAGCCTCGCGGTCGAGCGCGGGCTGGCGCGCAACACGGTCGACGGCTACCGCAACGACCTCTCCCGGCTGGGCGAGGCGCTGGCGAAGAAGGGGGGCCGGGACCTCCTCGCCGCCACCTCCGCCGACCTCTCCGCCCACCTGCGGGACCTCCAGCGCCAGGGCCTGGCCCCGCGCTCGAGCGCCCGCGCGCTCTCGGCGATCCGCGGCTTCTACGATCACCTGATCGCGGCCGGCGAGCGGGCCGACAATCCGGCGGTCAACCTGCTGCCGCCCAAGCTCTTCAAGCCGCTGCCGAAGGTGCTCTCGGAGGACGAGGTCGAGCGGCTGCTCGCGGCGCCGGACGTCGCGACGCCGCTCGGGGCCCGCGACCGCGCCATGCTCGAGCTGCTCTACGCCACCGGCCTGCGCGTCAGCGAGCTGGTGGGGCTGACGCTGCCGCAGCTCCGGCTCGACGTCGGCTTCCTGGTGGCCTTCGGCAAGGGGAGCAAGGAGCGGGTGGTGCCGGTGGGGGAGCAGGCCGAGCACTGGGTGCAGCGCTACCTGCGCGACGTCCGTCCGGAGCTGGCTCAGGGGCGGCACCTGACCGTCTTCGTCAACCGGAGCGGCGCCGCCATGAGCCGGGTGGGATTCTGGATGCTGATCAAGAAGTACGGCCTGAAGGCCGGGATCCGCGCCGAGATCTCGCCGCACGTCCTGCGGCACAGCTTCGCCACCCACCTCCTGGAGCACGGCGCCGATCTGCGGGCCGTGCAGACGATGCTCGGCCACTCCGACATCTCGACCACGCAGATCTACACCCACATCCACCAGCAGCGTCTGAAGAGCCTGTACGACCGGTTTCATCCCAGGTCGTAGGGTGCGCTGCGCGCACCGTCTTAATATCCCTTACAAAACCTTTGCTTCCCCTTGAGGAAACGGGACCGGCTCCTTTCTAGGATGGCCAGCGTAGGGCGGCAGGCGCGCCCACGCGAGACCAGCCGTGCCGAGACTGCCCTTCCTCAAGATCCTCCAGCCCTCCAAGCCGCTGGCGCTCGCCCGCAGCCTGTTCGCGGGGATCACCGCCGGGGTGCTGGTGGGAAGCCTCCTGGGGGCCGTTTTCGTGGCCGCCAACCGCTACCTCGCCGCGGGCTATCCGGGGCTGGCGCTGGACGCCTTCCGGGACTTCCTGAACCGCGACGCCCTGGACGCGGGGCTGCTCTTCGTGCAGATCGAGCTCACCTATCTCGTCCTCTCGGCCCCCCTGGAGCGCACGGGGAAGCGGGAGCTCCCGGCGCACGGCACGAACGCCGTTCTCTGGATCCTGGTCGCCACCGGGTTCGTCCTGTGGCGCCTGCTGCTCTCGCCAGGGACGCCCGCGGTGCGCTCGGCCCGGGGAGCGCTCCTGTTCGCCGCCGTGGCGCTCGCGGGCGCCGGGGCGTCGCGGTTCGTGGGAAGGCACGGCGAGCTGGTGCGGCGCGGCGCCGCCGCCGCCCTGCGCGGGCTCGGCGGCGCCAAGCCGGCGGCGGCGGCCCTCCTCCTGCTGGCCGGGGTCAACGCCACGGCCACGGCCGTCGCGGACCGCGGGCCGCGGCCCCGGCTCAACATCCTGCTGATCACCATCGACGCCCTGCGGGCCGACCACCTGGGGATCTACGGCTATCCGCGGCCGACCTCGCCGAACATCGACCGGCTGGCGCGGCAGGGGGTGGTGTTCCAGCGCGCGATCTCGCAATGGCCGAAGACCAGCCCGAGCTTCGCGTCCATGATGTCGAGCACCTACGGCCACACCAACGGGCTGATCCGGACCACGGCGCAGCGGATGCCGGACCGCTTCCTGATGCTGGCCGAGCTGCTCCAGGCCGGCGGCTACAGCACCCGGGCCGCGGTGGCCAACGTCAACCTCGCCCGGGTGTTCAATTTCGACCAGGGCTTCGAGACCTACCTCGAGCCCTGGAAGGAGAGCGACGAGCGGCGGCGGACGGCGCTGGTGACCCGCGAGGGGCTCGATCTCCTGCAGCGGGACGAGGACGGCCGCCCCTTCTTCGTCTGGCTCCACTACTTCGACCCGCACGCGCGCTACCAGCCGCCGGCGCCCTACAGCGGGATGTTCGTCAACGACGCGCACTTCGATCCCTCCTGGCGGATGCCGTTGCAGCGCGAGCGGCGCCAGGACATCGGCGGCATCCCCACCACCGCCAGCCTCGGCAGCGAGGAGCGGATCGCCTACTACGTGGCGCAATACGACGCCGAGATCCGCTCCGTGGACCACCAGGTCGGCATCCTCCTGAAGGCCCTGGAGGCGCGGGGCCTCGCCGGGCAGACCCTGGTGGTGATCGCGGCCGACCACGGCGAGAGCCTGGGAGATCACAACTACTTCTTCGAGCACGGGCGGTTCCCCTACGACGACTGCGTCCACGTGCCGCTGATCCTGCGGGGGCCCGGGATCGGCAAGACCGGCGCCGTCGTGCGGCCGGCCGTGGAGATGATCGACCTGCTGCCGACCCTCCTCGACCTGGCGGGCCTGCCGTCCGACCCGGAGGCCGAGGGCCGGAGCCTGCGGCGCTTCCTGGAGGACGGGGACCGCGCCGCCGGCGCCCGCGAAGCCTATGCCTTCAGCGAGTCCGGCTACGGCCGGGAGTACCAGCGGTCCGTCACCACCGACCGCTACAAGCTGGTCTACGTGCCGGACGCCGGCGACCGGCAGGTCATGAAGGGCCGCGAGCTGGAGCTCTACGACGTCGCGACGGACCCGGGCGAGACGAAGAACCTCGTCGACCAGCGCCCCGAGGTGGCCGGCCGCCTGAAGGAGCAGCTCTGGGGCTGGATCGAGAAGGGCGGCGCCGGCGCCGAGGTGCCGGAGGCGGTCCGCCTCGACCGCGGGACCGCGGACCAGCTCCGCTCGCTGGGCTACATCGAGTAAGACCGGGCCTCGCCGATACCGGAATTTAGAGCCTCCTTCCGGGGTTGGCTCATCTGAGGGCCAGGCATCCCCTCGCAGGGTGTAGGCGTTTTCGCCCGCCATTGCGTATAATCTGCGGACCGTTCAACGACTGGAGTGGAGATTCATGGTTTGACGCGCCCCCGGCCTTCCTCGTTCCCGCGGCTCCTGGCCTTCGGCTCCCTGGTTCTCGGCTTCGCCGCCGTGGCGCCGGCGCGCGCCGACCTGGTGATCCTGGACGACGGCGACGTCATGAAGGTGGCCTCCTTCCAGGCGGACGGCGACCAGGCGCAACTCACCTTCCCGACCGGCGGGCGGATGACGCTGCCGATCACCCGCGTCGACCGGGTGATCGACGACGAGGTGATCCCGGAGCCCGATCCGCCGCAGCAGGCCGCCGACGCCGCGGCCCAGGCGGTCAAGCTGGCCGCGGTGCCGCTCCACTTCGAGGAGTCGCAGGCGAAGGTGCCCGACGGACCCTATGGGACGATGATCTTCGAGGCGGCGAAGCGCCACTCGATCAACCCGCAGGTGGTGGCCGCGCTGATCCACGCCGAATCGTCCGGCAACGCCCGGGTGACCTCCAACAAGGGGGCCCGCGGCCTGATGCAGCTCATGCCGTCGACGGCCGAGCGCTTCGGCATCCGCAAGGAGAAGCTCTTCGATCCCAAGGAGAACCTGGAGGCCGGCGTCAAGTACCTGAGCTGGCTGGTCGAGCAGTTCCCCAATGACCTCTCCAAGGTGCTCGCCGCCTACAACGCCGGCGAGAACGCCGTCTGGCGCTACAACGGCATCCCCCCTTACCGCGAGACCCGCGAGTACGTCCGCCGCATCTTCGGCACCCTGGGGCTGACGGCGAAGGTCGCGGGCCTGTAAGGGAAGAAAGAACACGGACGAACAGGGACGAACACGGACGAACAGGGACAGTCCCTTCGTCCTTCAGCCTGCCTTCACCGCCCCTCCCCAGCGCATCACCATCAGCGTCCGGTCGTCCCCTAAGGGGTGGCCGGCGGTGTGGCGGGCGACGGCGGCGAGCAGGCGGTCGCGGATGTCCACGGCGCTCTCGCCCGCAACGCCCTCCAGGACCTTCTTCACGCTGTCGTAGCCGAACGGCTCGTCGGCCGCGTTGGTGGCCTCGATCAGGCCGTCGGAGAGCCAGACCACCGAGTCCCCCGGCTCGAGGGCCAGCGTCGCCTTGGCGTAATTGTGGCCGAGGCCGCCGAGCGGCGAGCTGGGCAGGAGGATCTCCTGGACCTCGCCGCCGCGCACCCGGTAGGTGGGCGGATGGCCGGCGTTGGTGAGCCGGAGGATGCCGGTGCGCACGTTGAAGAGGCCGAGGGTGGCGGTGACAAAGAAGCGCCGCTCGCGGTTGGCGCGCACCACCGAATCGAGGCGCCCCAGGATCTCCTCCGGCTCGCGGGTCTCCGCGATCAGGATCAGCAGCGCGGCCTTGAGCATCGCCATCCGCAGGCCGCTCGACAGCCCGTGTCCGGAGACGTCGGCGATGATCACGGCGAGCTCCTCCTCGGAGGTGCGGAGGACGTCGAAGTAGTCCCCGCCAATAGCGGCGCTGGGCTCGAACAGGGTGGCGAACTCGACGCCGCCGCCGGTCGGCAGGTCGTGCGGCAGCAGGCTTTTCTGGAGATTGCGGGCGAGCTCCAGCTCCTTCTCCAGCAGCTCCTTCTGGGCCGCGGTGGCGACCAGGGTCTCGAGGTTGCCGGCCATCTCGTTGAACGAGCGCTGGAGATTGCCCACTTGATCGCGCCGCCGCACCGGGATGCGCACGCTGAAGTCGCCGCGCTGCACTGCCTCGGTCCCCCGGCTCAGGCGGTTCACCGCCCGCGACAGGCCGACGATCATGAACACCGCCATCAGGGCGGCGGCGGCGTAGACGTCGAACAGCAGGAAGCCCACGATCAGCAGGGTGGCCCAGGCCAGGGCATCGATCTCGGCGGCGCTGGAGAAGAGCTGGCGCAGCACCGTGTTCGGCGTCGCGTTCAGGTTGGCCGCCACGTACTCCGCCGCCAGCCGGCCGGTGGCGAGGTCGGCGAGCGGCCCCGAGATCTCGCCCCACCAGAGGAGCGGATCGTCCCAGCGCCTCTCGCCGCGCGACAGCCGCTTGAAGAACCGCGCCGAGTCGGCCGCCTGCTGGTCCCGGTGGATGCGCTGGAAGGGGACCTTGCGGCCATGGAAGGAGAGACTGACGGAGCTCAGGCCCGGATCGTCCGAGCGGAAGATCTCGGTCCAGACCTTGGAGCGCCGGCTGACCTCGCCGTCGAAATCCCCGGCGAAGAGGGCGACGACGCCGCTGCCCTCCCGCGAGGCCGCGGCCGCCAGGGTGGGACGGCCGTCGCGCACCGCCACGAAGTGCGGCGCCACCTCCCAGCGGGTGCCCTGCTGGACCACGGGCCCCGGCAGGTCCAGCCAGGCCGGCCAGGCGGCGGGCAGCCGCGGATCTCCCGCCAGCTTCCTGCCGTCGCGGTAATAGCCGAAGACGACGTCCCCGGCCTCGGCCTGGCGGGGAGGCCCGGCGGCGCCATGGGCGATGAACGCCGCGAGGCGGGTCCGGGCCGCCGCGGCGAGATCCTCCTGCACCGACTCGACGGCGTCGCGGTAGAGGTGGCCCAGGAAGAAGCCGGAGAGCAGGTAGGCGAGCACCGCCAGCAGCAGGAGCAGCAGCGGGATCGGCAGCACGCCGAGGAGGAAGTAGGAGAAGGCGAGGCGCCGGCCGACCTTCCAGAAGAAGGCGTGGTAGAGCCGCCAGAGCAGCCAGGCCACGAGCGCGACCGCGCCCGCGGCGAGCATGAAGCGGGTGAGGAGGCTGACGTAAGGGATGCCCGCCAGCGCGACGACGACCAGGGCCACGACGATCGCGGCGAGGATCAGGAGGCGGCGGAGGCGTTCTTTCACGAGGATCGGCAGGGGTCCGCGAAACGGCGTCCCCGAGAGGCAGTACGCCAGGGTGTGGGCAAAGTTTCCCGGGCGGCCGGCGGCCTGGAGGGCGCTGCGAGTTGGACAACGCCTCCAACTCCCATAGAATTGCCCTGCTTTCCCTGGCGGACAGGCTCACCCGACGACCAGGGCATCTTAGCGCGAACCGGAGGAGAGGAGAGACATCGTGTCGAGGATCCCGCGTTTCCAGGAGCACCTGAAGACAGGCTTTACCGCCGAAGCCGCGAGCGCCGCGCGCTACCGCGCCTATGCCGACCACGCGCGGCGGGAGGGCCTGCCCAACCTCGCCCGCCGCTGGCAGCAACTGGCGGCCGCCAAGGACGCCCTGGCGGTCGAGATGCTGGCGGCCGCCGAGCAGATCCGCGGCCTCGACGCCGACCTCGGCAACTCCATCTCCGAGGAGCGTTACGAGAACGACGTCCTCTATCCCAAGATGAT
>DASWRX010000339.1:0-7537 GCA_036402955.1 Thermoanaerobaculia bacterium | reverse complement strand
ACTTGGCGAGCGCCTGCAAATCCGTATTGGCGGCGATGAACTCGATGCCGCGCAGCTGGGCGTCGATCATGCGGTTCACGGCGTTGCCCCCACCTCCCCCGACGCCGATCACCTTGATGCGGGCGGGAGTGGAGTCCAATGCCGCCTGGACGCGGAGAGTCTTCTCTTTCCCGGTCTCCGGAGCGTCCTGGTCTTCGAAGAGAATCATGTGTCTACCCCCTTTATGGGTTTTGTGGGTCCAATTCTAGAGCAGATCGGAGAACATTCCGCGCAGGCTGCCAACCATCCCGCGCATGCTGAAACCTGCCTTCTTCTGCTGTTTGTTCTGGCTTTCCTCGGCGTTGCGGGCATAGAGCAGGAGGCCCGACGCCGTCGCCCATGTGGGGCTGCTGATCACGTCGACCAGTCCGCCCAATCCGCGCGGCATGCCGTAGCGCACGCCGGCGTCGAAGATCTGCTCGGACATCTCCAGCAGGCCGTCGAGTTGGGCGCCGCCGCCGGTCAGGATGAGACCGCCGCGCAGCCCCTCGTCCGAGGCGTGCTTCTTGAAGTCCTCGCGGATCATGGTGAACAGCTCCTCGGCGCGCGGCTGGAGGATCTCGCAGAGCTCGCGCTTGGGAACGATCCGCGAGGTGCCGCCCGCCACCGTGGGGACGGCGATCCCCTCGTCGTCGGTGACCATGCTGGGCAGGCAGCAGCCCTGCTTGACCTTGATCCGCTCGGCCTCGGCGAAGGGGGTGCGCAGCACCATCGCGAGGTCGTTGGTGAAGTGGCCGGCGCCGATGGGGGCGACCGCGCTGTACTGGATCTCCCCCTCGGCGAAGAGGGCGTACTCGGTGGTGCCGGCGCCGACGTCGATCAAGAGCGAGCCGAGCTCGCGCTCGTCCGGGGTGAGCACGGCCTCGGCGGTGGCCAGCGGCTCGAAGACCATCTGGACGACCTCGATACCGGCACGGTTGACGCTGGTCAGCAGGGTGCGCGAGCGCGTGATGTTGCCGGTGACCAGGTGGACCATCACCTCCAGGCGGGTGCCGAGCATGCCGAGCGGATCGTCGATGCCGCCCTGCTCGTCGACGATGAACTCCTGGGGGATCGCGTGCAGGATCTCGCGGTCCGAAGGCAGCGCGGCCGACTGCGCCGCCTCCAGCACGCGCTGGATGTCCTGGCGGGTGATCTCGCGGTCCTTGCGGGCCACGCTGACCATGCCGCGCGAGTTGACGCTGCGGATGTCCGCTCCGGCGACGCCGACGTAGGCGCGGGAGATCTCGACCCCGGCCATCACCTCGGCCTCCTCGCTCGCGGCCTTGAGGGCCTCGACCGTGGCTTCCACGTTGACGATATTGCCCTTGCGGGTGCCGCGGTTGGGGGCCAGGCCCTTGCCCACCACCTCGAGGTTGCCTTTGTCATCGCGCTGGCCGATGAGCACCCCCACCTTGGAGGAGCCGATGTCGATTCCGACGAAGTAAGGTTCCGTTTTGGCCATAGCCGACCCTCTCTTGAAAATTGACTCCTAAGCTCCGGCCCCGCCGACCGCCGGGACGGCTGGGGAAGAAATTTCGGGCTGGACGACGATCCGGCGCGAGAAGCGCAGGTCCACCGCCTGGATGCGCGGATAGCGCCGCGCGAGCTCCGGCAGCAGGGTGACCAGCCGCTGCACCTTGGGCCCGATCTCGCCGCCGTTGACCAGCAGCGGGAAGGGCAGGGCCTCGGTGCGCAGCCGGAACTCCCCCTCTCCCAGCACCTCGATCTGCGTCAGGTGGCCCGCCCAGTTGGGCTCCACCCGGCCGAGCTCCGCCGCCGCGGCCAGGGCGGGAGCGATGCCGCCCGAGTGCTCGCGGGCGAAGCTCACCACCAGCAATCCGGCCTTGCGGGCGGCCTCCAGCTCGGCCGGCGTCGCCACCGGCGCGATGGGGCGCCCCTCGGCGTCCGCGAAGGCGAGGTCCCTGCCGGCGAGCAGCAGGGCGACCGGCTTGCGCTCGGCGATTTTCACGCGCAGCCGGTCCGGCAGCTCCTTGGTGATCTCGACCGAGGCGATCCAGGGGTTGCGCTGCACCCGCGCGGTGGCGTCGGCGAGCGACAACTGGACCAGGTTCTTCCCCTGGAGCGGCGCGAGCGCCTGGCGCACCCAGGCGGAAGAGACCCGCCCGGAGCCCCCCTTCGGCGTCCTCACCTCCACCGAGCGGAGCCGGAAGAGGGGCGCGGTGAGCACCCAGGCGACCAGCGCGGCGGGGGTCGCCACCAGGGCCACCGCCGCCGCCATCGGCTTGAGGAGCTTGACCAGCAGGCTCTTGCGCCGGCGGCGCGGCGGGGTGCCGCGGCGGCGGAAGTCGAGCACCCGCCCGCCCGCACCGGGGGGCATGACCGAGGCGGTGACGGCGCCGCTCACGGCTTCTCCTCCACGAGTTGCTGGGCCAGGCGGTTGACGTCCCCCGCGCCCATGGTCAGCACCACGTCGCCGGGGCCGACCTCGTCGCGCAGCAGGGCCGGCGCGTCCTTCCAGGAGAGGCAGTAGTGGACGTCGCGGTGGCCGCTGCGCAGGGCGGCCTCGACCACCAGCTCGCCGGTGACACCGGGGATCGGCTTCTCGCGCGAGGGATAGACGTCGGTGATCACCGTGCGGTCCGCCCCCAGCAGGGCGCGGCCGAACTCCTCGGCCTGGTCCTGGGTGCGCGAGAAGAGGTGCGGCTGGAAGACGGCGAAGACCCGCCCGTCGGGGAAGCTCTGGCGGGCCGCCTGGAGGGTCGCCGCCACCTCCGTGGGGTGGTGGGCGTAGTCGTCGACCACCACGGCGCCGCGCCAGTGGCCGAGCCGCTCGAAGCGGCGGTGCACCCCCTCGAAGCCGGCGAGGGCGCGGGTGATGGTGTCGAAGTCGGTGCGCAGCGAGAGCCCCACCCCCACGGCGGCCAGGGCGTTGAGCACGTTGTGCCGGCCCGGGATGGGGAGATCGATGGTGCCGAGGTCGATGCGGCCGAGCAGGCGGTCGCCGCGCCAGCGCACGCCGAAGCGGCTGCCGGTGCCGTGCGGCTCGAGGTTGACCGCCGAGAGGTCGGCCTGGGGGGAGAGGCCGTAGGTGATGATACGGCGGTCGGAGACCCGGGGCAGGATCTTCTGCACGTTGGGGTCGTCCAGGCAGAGGATCAGCCGGCCGAAGAAGGGGACCCGGTTGGCGAACTCCACGAAAGCGTCCTCGATCGCCTCCAGGCTGCCGTAGGTGTCGAGGTGGTCGCGGTCGATGTTGGTGATCACGGCGATCACCGGGGTGAGCCGCAGGAAGCTGCGGTCGTACTCGTCCGCCTCGGCCACCAGGTAGTCGCTCTTGCCCAGGCGGGCGCCGGTGCCGAGCAGGCGCAGCCGGCCGCCGACGATCACCGTCGGGTCGAGCCCGGCCTCGGTCAGCAGCGTGCCGATCAGCGAGGTGGTGGTGGTCTTGCCGTGGGTGCCGGCGATGCCGATGCCGTACTTCAGGCGCATCAGCTCGCCCAGCATCTCGGCCCGCCGCACCACGGTGATGCCGCGCCGCCGCGCCTCGCGGACCTCCAGGTTGTCCTCGGCCACGGCGGAGGAGATCACCACCAGCTCGATCCCTTCCAGATGGTCGGGCGAGTGCCCCTGCTCGACCTGGGCTCCCATCTCGATCAGCCGCTGCGTGGCCTCGCCGAGCGCCTGGTCGCAGCCGCTCACCTCGAGGTCGTACTCGAGGAGGATCTCGGCGATGCCACTCATGCCGGCGCCGCCGATGCCCACGAAGTGGATGCGCGACAGATCGGTGAACCGGTTGAACATCAGCCGGCGCCTCCCGGCGCCCGGCCCAGCTCCTCGACGCGGTCCGCGATGTCGGCCGCGGCGCGCGGGCGCGCCAGGCCCCGCGCCGCGCGGCCCATCAGGGCGAGGCGAGCGCCATCCGCCAGCAGCTCTCCCAGCCGGTCGGCGAGGCGCTCGGCCGAGAGCTCGTTGGAAGGGATCATGTCGGCGGCGCCGGCCTCGGCGAGCAGGCGGGCGTTGTCCACCTGGTGCCCCTTGGCGATCGCCAGCGGCACGAGCAGCGAGGCGCGGCCGGCGGCGCAGATCTCGGCGAGGGTGATGGCGCCGGCCCGCGAGACCAGCAGGTGGCTCGCGGCCATGGCGCCGGCCACGTCGTCGAGGAAGGGGACGACCTCGACGTGCGGCGCGCTCACTCCCGCCCGCTCGTAGCCGGCCCGCGTCGCCTCCAGGTTGCGGCCTCCGGCCTGGTGCACGATGCGGAGCGCCGGGAAGCGGGCCACCAGCCGCGCCGCCGCGGCCAGCATCGCCGCGTTGACCTGCTGCGCCCCCTGGCTGCCGCCCAGCACCAGCAGGCGCGGCGCATCGAGCGGCGGCGCCTCGGGAACGGCGAAGAAGGCGGCGCGCACGGGCACGCCGGTCACCCAGCAGGGGCACTGGAGGTCCGCGACTGTCTCCCGGTAGCCGACCGCAGCCGCCGTGGCCCAGCGCGACAGCCAGCGGTTGGCGACGCCGGCGTGGCCGTTCGGCTCCAGCAGCAGGACGGGCCGCCGCGCCAGGCGCGCGCCGAGCACCGCCGGCGCCGAGACGTAGCCGCCGGTGCCGAGGACGACGCGGGGACCGAGCTCGCGGATCAGCCTGCGCGCCGCCAGCGTCGAGCCCGCCAGAGTCGCCAGCGCCCGCGCCTTGCCGAGGGGGCCGCGCCCCACCAGCGGCTTCGCCGCGAGCCCATGGAACGGGATGCCGCGCTCGCCAGCCAGCCGCTCCTCCATGCCTCCGGCCATGCCGACGAAGCTCACGCGCCACCCCCGGGCCCGCAGCTCGTCGCCCACCGCGAGGGCCGGGAAGACGTGGCCGCCCGAGCCGCCGCCGGCGAGGAGAACGTGGAGGGTAGCGCTCGTCGTGGCCATTTCATCGTTTTCCACCGTCATGCGTGCTGAGAGACGTTGAGCAGGACGCCGCAGATGCACAGCGTCACCACCAGCGACGAGCCGCCATAGGAGATGAACGGCAGCGGGATACCCTTGGTGGGCAGCAGGGCGATGGTGACGCTGACGTTGATCAGCGCCTGCATCACCAGCACGCCGGTCAATCCCCAGCCGAGATAGCGGCCGAAGGCGTCCGGCGCCTTGGCTCCGGCCCGCAGGCCCCGCCAGGCGAGCACGCCGAAGGCGGCCACCAGGGCGAGGGCGCCGATCATGCCGAGCTCCTCGGCCACGATCGAGTAGATGAAGTCCGACTCCGGGTGAGGCAGGAAGAAGAGCTTCTGCACGCTCTTGCCCGGCCCCAGGCCGAAGACGCCGCCCGAGCCCACGGCGATCAGCGATTGCAGGGCCTGGAAGCCGTTGCCCAGGGGATCGCGCTCAGGGTCCAGGAAGGTGAACAGGCGCGCGCGGCGGTAGGGCTCCATCATCACCAGCGCGATGAGGACCGGCGGCACCAGGGCCAGCGCGGCCACGATGTAGCGCCAGGAGAGGCCGGCGAGGAAGATCATCAGGAAGAAGGTGGCGCAGAGCAGCACCGCCGTCCCCATGTCCGGCTCGAGCAGGATCAGCGCCGCCGTCAGCACGGTGAAGAAGCCGGCCGGAATCAGGAACGACAGCTCGTTGACCCGCTCCTCCTTGCGCTCGATCTGGTAGGCGAGGAAGGGGATCAGCGCCAGCTTCGCCAGCTCCGAGGGCTGGATCGAGATGCCGCCGACGAAGAACCAGCGGCGGGTGGCGTTGAGCTGCGGCGAGAACAGCACGCCCACCAGCAGCACCAGCGCCACGGCGAGCAGGGTGTAGATCACGGCCGGCGTGCGCAGCCGGCGGTAATCCATGTGCATCAGCCAGGCCATCAGCACCAGCCCGAGGCCGGCCGACACTCCCTGCTTGATCAGGAAATGGTTGATGCCGCCGCCCCGCGCCGCCAGCGCCGAGCTGGCCGAGAACACCATCACCAGGCCGAAGAACATCAGCAGCACCACGATGGTGAAGAGCACCTTGTCAAACGCCAGCTTCTTCGCCATGCGGCCCTCCCATGCCTCCGACGCTTCCGATGATGTGGCGGACCAATTCCTGGAAGACCTGGCCGCGGTGGACGAAGCTCCTGAACTGATCGAAGCTGGCGCAGGCGGGCGACAGCACGATCGCCTCGCCCACTTGAGCCCGCGCCGCCGCCGAGCGCACGGCGCGGTCGAGCGTCTCCGCCCGCTCCCAGGGGACGGCGGCGCCGAGCACGGTTTCGAATTCCGCCGCGGCCTCGCCGATCAGGTAGGCGCGGCGGGCCTTGCGGCGGACCATCGGCGTCAGCGTCGCGAGATCGGCGCCCTTGTTGCGACCGCCGAGGATCAGGTGGACCGTGCCGTCGGCGAACCCCTCGATCGCCTTCATCGTGGCGCCCGGGTTGGTCCCCTTGGAGTCGTCGTAGAAGGTGACGCCGCCGCGCTCCCCCACCTTCTGCAGCCGGTGCGGCAGGCCCTGGAAGGCCCGGAGCGCGGCGCGGATCGCCGCCGGCTCCACGCCCACGGCGCGGGCGAGCAGGGCCGCGGCCATGGCGTTCTCCAGGTTCTGCACGCCGGCGAGCGGCACGTCGGCGGCATGGAACAGCTCGATATCCGGCGAGCCGGGTGAGACTTCGATCACCCGTCCGTCCTCGACGTGGCAGCCGTCCTCGACCCTCCGCAGCCGGGAGAAGAGGCGGCGGGCGGCGCGGGTGTCGAGCCGCGTGGTCCCGGCGTCGTCGGCGTTCAGCACGGCGACGTCCTGCGCGTCCTGGTCGCGGAACAGGCGGCGCTTGGCGTCGCCGTAGGCGGCGAGGCTGCCGTAGCGGTCGAGGTGGTCCTCGGAGAGGTTGAGGAGCGCCGCCGCCTTCGGCTTGAAGGTGACCAGCCCCTCGATCTGGAAGCTCGACAGCTCGACCACGAAGACCCGGCCCGGCGGGCCGTCGACCTTGTCCGAGAGCGGCTCGCCGATGTTGCCGCAGACCTCCACCTGGAAGCCTCCCGCCCGCACCATGCCGCCGGTCATCGCCGTCGTGGTGCTCTTGCCGTTGCTCCCCGTGATCGCCACCACCGGACCGTTGAGGAAGGGGAAGGCGAGCTCCACCTCGGCGATCACCGGCACGCCGCGCCGCCGGGCCTCGGCGAGCAGCGGCCGGTCCAGCGGCACGCCGGGCGAGACCACCACGGCGCCGATCCCCTCGGGAAGCCCGGCGCCGGAGGGCAGCATCTCGATCCGACCGGTGAGATCTCCCGGATCGGCCGTCTTGTCGTCCGCCGCCACGACCGCCACACCGCGGGAGAGCAGCAGGCGCGCCGCGGCGCGGCCGGAGAGGCCCAGCCCGTAGACCAGCACCCGCTCGAGGCGGCCGGCAGGGTTCCAGGGTCCGTTCATCGCAGCTTCAGGGTGGACAAGGACAGCAGCGCGAACAGGATCGACAGGATCCAGAAGCGCACGATGACCTTGGGCTCCGCCCAGCCGGAGAGCTCGAAGTGATGGTGGAGGGGCGACATGCGGAACACCCGCTTGCCGCGCAGCTTGAACGAGGCGACCTGGATGATGACCGAGAGCGCCTC
>DASWRX010000338.1:0-2983 GCA_036402955.1 Thermoanaerobaculia bacterium | reverse complement strand
TGCGTCAGGACGATCGCGGAGGGCCGCGCCCCATGCCCGAAGCGGCGCTCGGCCTCGCGGACGATCGCCTTGTGGGAGGTCGGCAGCCCCGTGTCCACGAGGACCCAGCCCCGGTCCCCCGCCTGCGCCGGGCCGGCGAGGTAGACGTTGACGATGGAGAGCTCGAGACAGGCCACGTCGCGCGCGATCCTCGTCGCCCGTCCCCGGTGGAATTCGTTTTTCTGGAGTGAGCCGTTCTTCATGCCGCGTTCTCCCGGAGTTTGATTCGGAGTGGGTGATTCCATGGAGCGATCCAAGGAGGGCGGCGGGGTTCGCCGCACCCTCGAATCGGTGCAACTCCGGTGCCGCTTTGGCGCTACTTCGCCGGCCGGTTGAACTTCTTCATCAGGTCGTCGAGGCTCGCCTGCGGCTTGGGCGGCTGCGGTTTCGCGGCCGGTGGACGGCTCCCTCCCCGGGCCGGATCGGGACGCCCGGGGCGGCCGGCGCTTCCCGTGGCGTGCCGTCCCTCGGCCGGCGGCTGCTGGAGGGCCTTGATCGAGAGGCTGATGCGCTCGCGCTGGTGGTCCACCTCCAGCACCTTGACCTTCACGATCTCCCCCACCTTCACGGCGTCGCGCGGGTCCGCCACCCAGCGGTGGGTCAGCTCCGAGACGTGGACCAGGCCGTCACGATGGACGCCGATGTCCACGAAGGCGCCGAAGTTGGCCACGTTCGAGACCCGCCCTTCGAGCACCATGCCGGGCTGGAGATCCTTGACCGAGGTCACGTCGGCGCGCCACTCGGGGGTCTTGAACTCGGGGCGCGGATCGCGGCCCGGACGGAGGAGCTCGTTGCGGATGTCCTCCAGGGTGAACTTGCCGAGGTTGTGCTCGGCGTCCGCGAAACGGCTGAAGTCGAGCTTGCCCACCAGGTCCGAGTTGCCGACCAAGTTGGAGACCGGCACCTTCAGCCCCTCGGCCATCCGCTGGACGACCTCGTAGCGCTCGGGGTGGACGGCGGTGCGGTCGAGCAGATTGTCCCCCTCGCGGATGCGCAGGAAGCCGGCCGACAGCTCGAAGGTCTTGGGGCCGAGGCCGGCGATCTTGAGCAGCGACTGCCGGGAGCGGAAGGGGCCGTTGGCGTCCCGGTGGTGCACGATGGCGCCGGCGATGCGCTCGGAGAGCCCGGAGACCCGCCGCAGCAGCGGCGCCGAGGCGGTGTTGAGCTCCACGCCCACGCGGTTGACCGCCACCTCGACGGCGGTGTCCAGCTCGCGCTCGAGCGACTTCTGGTCGACGTCGTGCTGGTACTGGCCGACGCCGAGCGAGCGCGGCTCGATCTTCACCAGCTCGGCGAGCGGGTCCTGGAGCCGGCGGGCGATCGAGACCGCGCCGCGCAGCGAGACGTCGAGAGTGGGCAGCTCCTCGCGGGCCACGGCCGAGGCCGAGTAGACCGACGCGCCCGTCTCGGGGACGATCGCCACCACCACCTTCTCGAGCCCCGCTTCCAGCACCGCCTTGCGGGCGAACGCCTCGGTCTCGCGGCTGGCCGTGCCGTTGCCCACCGCCACGGCGTGGACGCCGTGCTTCCTGATCAGCGCGACGACCGTCCGTGCCGCGCCGGCCTCGTCCGCGTGCGGCGGCACGGCGTGGATGACGTCGGTCGCCACGACGCGGCCGGTGCCGTCCACCACGGCGAGCTTGCAGCCGGTGCGGAAGCCGGGATCGAGCCCCATCACCGGCACTTGGCCGAGGGGGGCCTGGAGGAGCAGGGCTTCGAGGTTGGCGCGGAAAACGGCGATCGCCTGGGCCTCGGCCCGCTCGCGCATCTCGGAGCGGACCTCGTTGGTGATCGACGGGCGCAGCAGCCGCTTGTAGCCGTCCCCAGTGGCCTCGGCGATCTGCCGCCCGCAGGGGGTATCGAGCGGCAGGCCCCAGACGCGGCCCAGGCGCTCGACCTCGCGCTCGTCGTCTACCGCCAGATCGGAGATCAGGAAGCCCTCGCGCTCGCCGCGCAGGATGGCCAGCAGGCGGTGGGAGGGGATGTCCTTTCCCGGCTCGTCGTGCTCGAAGTAATCGCGGTAGGTGGCGGCCTCGGGGTCCCTTTCTTTCTCGGGGAGAACGCGCACGCGCAGCAGCCCGTCGGCCGCGAGCACGCGGCGCAGCTCGGCCCGCTCGGCGGCGTTCTCGGCCAGGCGCTCGGCCAGGATGTCGCGGGCGCCGGCGAGGGCCGCCGCGGCGTCCTCGACCCCCTTCTCCCCGTTGACGAACGGCGCCGCAAGCTCCGCGGGCAGATCACGCGTGCCGGCGCGGGCGACGAGGGCGTCGGCCAGCGGCTCCAGCCCCTTCTCGCGGGCGATCTGGGCGCGGGTGCGCCGCTTCGGCTTGTAAGGGAGGTAGAGGTCTTCGAGGTCCTGCTTCGTGAGGGAAGCGCGGATCGCGGCCTCCAGCTCAGGGGTGAGCTTGCCCTGCTCGCGGATGCTCTCCAGGATGGCGTCGCGGCGCTCGGCCAGCTCCAGGAAGTACTCCCGGCGCTTGAAGAGCGTCTCGAGCTGGAGGTCCGCGAGGCCGCCCGTGGCCTCCTTGCGATAGCGGGCGACAAAGGGGACGGTGGCCCCCTCGGCGAACAGCTCGGAGGCCGCCTGCGCCTGCTGCGGCCGGCAGCCCACCTCCGAGGCGATGATCTCGAGAAAACGTGGTTCGA
The DNA here is from genome assembly GCA_036402955.1 of Thermoanaerobaculia bacterium. Classification (GTDB taxonomy): domain Bacteria; phylum Acidobacteriota; class Thermoanaerobaculia; order Multivoradales; family UBA5704; genus DATARR01. Next base: position 301 of record DASWRX010000338.1, on the reverse strand, counting down.
GAACGGCGGTCTTGCTCATGCGGGGATTCTCCTTCGCACGGAGGGCGTAGTGTGCCATAGAGGACGACCCGCGGTCGCCCTCTGCTCGGGCCGTGGTACCCTGGCCGGACCCACACCGAGACAGGAGGCTACATGAACCGCAATCTCGTTCTGGCCGGCATTCTGGCTGGAGTCCTGCTCTGCCTGGCATCCTGCGTCCGCGAGGACACCAAGCCCGAGACCCCGGAAAAGCCGGCCGCGCCCGCCGGGCAGACCTCGCAGATCTGACGGCAGGGTCACCGGATCCCCCGGGAACCTTTCC
>DASWRX010000337.1:0-7884 GCA_036402955.1 Thermoanaerobaculia bacterium | reverse complement strand
CCAAGGAGGACCGCATGGACAAGAACGTGGGAACGATCGAACGCTGGGCCTCGGTGCTCGGGGGTGGCGCGCTCGTCGCCTATGCCCTGCGGCGCGAGCCTCGCCTCTCGCCGCTCTCCGGCGCGCTCGCGCTGGGGGCGGCGACGCTGCTGTTGCGGGGCGCCACCGGCCACTGCCCCGCCTACGGCGCCCTGGGGCTGAGCACCGCCGAGCTCGGCGACGACTGGTCGCGGCCGCTCTCCCGCCCGCACGGAGACCAGACCTTCCGCGGCAAATGGGCCCTTCCGGAAGGGGCGCGGCCGGTCGGGACGGGCCGCCGCGACGTCGTGGAGGAGGACTCCGTCAGCTCCTTCCCGGCGAGCGATCCGCCCTCCTTCAGCCCGACCCGGGTCGGCTGAAAGGCCGGAGCCCAGGCCTGATTGCATAATTGCTCATGTCTCCCTATAATCGATCCACTTTTGCGGTGATTGAAGGTCCCTTTCCCGCGGCGCGACCGTGCGCGGTGTTGGATCTGTGGTCCTTTCGAGGAGGAATCGACATGGCGGAGACAGAGTATTTCAAGCGGAACGATTGTGGCCACCAGCTCACGGCCCTGGAGCTCCCGGACGTCGTCTACATGAAGCTCAAGGGCAGGGTCACGCTCGACGAGTGCAAGCTGATCAACCAGGCCCACCTGGAGTATGCCCAGGACGTGAGCTACTTCCTCTACCTCCTCAATCTCAAGGAGCTGGAGGATCTGCCGCCCGAGGTCCGCAAGGAGGCCTCGGCCACGGTCAAGCTCCTGCCGGTGCGCGGCACGGTGGTCTGCAACGCGCCGCTGCGGGCCAAGGTGCTCGCGCGGTTGCTGCTGACCGCCTCCAACCTCTTCCGCCGGGGCCCCGAGGTCAATCCCATGGCCTTCGTGGACAGCGAGGAGGAGGCCCGGGCCTGGATCGAGAAGCGGCGCCAGGAGATCGCGGCCGCCGCGTAGCCGCGGCCGGCCCAGGACGAAGCGGAAGAGCGCGCCGGCGGTGGTCGCGGTGCCGCTGCCGGCGCCGGCATGGCCGGAGCGCGGTTTTCCGCTGTCGCGGCACCTTTCTCCATAGGAACCTCGCCGCTCGGGCCATTTCTTGCCGTCCGTGCTCGTCCATGTTTTTTGCCCAGTGAAACTGGGAAGGAGGGTGATATGTCGATGTTGATGCGGAGGCTCGCTTTTGCGGGGGTGGCGTCTCTTCTGCTGTCCGGTCTGCCGGCTCTTGGCCAGGACTGGCCGCAGTGGGGACGGAACGCGCAGCACACGGGCGCCACGGGCGCCGTGGGGCAGCAGGCGCGGCACATTCTGGACGACGTCGTCTACGATCCGTTCGTGGAGGCGGAGAAGGCCGACCCGCTGGCCTCTCCCGACCTGCTGGTCCATTACCAGGTCCCGATGGTCGACGGCGACAACGTCTTCATGGAGTTCAAGAGCGGCACGTTCACCAGCGTCGACCACTGGGAGACGCAGACCTGGAACGAGAAGCGCCTGCAGTGGGATCACGGTCACCTGGAGACGGAGTGGACGTTCCAGAGCGACTGGAAGCCGGTGCCCTACGGCAGCGCCACCAACGGTCCGGCCTGGGAGCCGGTGTTCCACGCCGTGCTCTCCGGCAGCTACATCTACCTGCCGGGAGCGGGCGGCTCGATCTTCAAGGTCACCAAGGACAGCGGCACGCTGGTGGCGCGGATCTCGCCCTTCGGCGCGCTCGACCCGGACACCTACACCGCCGGGCCGCTCACCGCCGACGCCGCCGGCAACATCTACTACAACGTCCTCAAGCTCAACCACGGCAATCCCTGGGACGCCAACGTCAATGGCTCGTGGCTGGTGAAGGTCGCGCCCAACGGCTCCTTCCGGACCGCCACCATCACCTCGCTGACGCAGGGAGCCCCGGGCGGCAACGACAAGTGCCTGGGCATCTTCGACCCCGCCCAGCTCCCCTGGCCGCCGAGCCCGAACGCCGTGCCGCCGACGGTGCAGTGCGGCACCCAGCGCGCCGGCCTCAACATCGCCCCGGGCGTGGCGCCGGACGGCACCGTCTACACCGTCAGCGTCGCCCATCTGTGGAGCCGCGAGGCCTATCTCATCGCCGCCAACCCCGACCTGTCGCCGAAGTGGCACGCCTCGCTGCGCGACCGGCTGCACGACGGCTGCAACGTGCTGCTGCCGCCCAACGGCACGCCGAACGGCTGCCGCACCGGCACGGCCACCGGCGTGGATCCGGCGCAGAACCGGCCCGGCGCCGGCCGCGTCATCGACGACAACACCGCGTCGCCGGTGGTGACGCCGGACGGCAGCATCATCTACGGGGCCTACACGAGCTACAACTACGCTCAGGGCCATCTGATGAAGTTCAGCCCGTCCGGGCAATTCCTGGCCGCCTACCGCTTCGGCTGGGACGACACGCCGTCGGTCTACGCCCACGACGGGACCTATTCGATCATCACCAAAGACAACCAGTACGGCAACACCGGCTCCTACTGCTTCGACGACACCTGGTGCCCGCCGGACCGCACGCGGTACAACCCGGCCTTCCCGGAGGCCTACTACATCACCCGCCTCAACAAGGACCTCCAGATCGAATCGCGCTGGCAGAACCTGAACCCGCTGAGCTGCAGCCGCGACGCCAGCGGCAACGTCACCTGCGTCAACGATCATCCCGCCGGCTTCGAGTTCTGCGTCAACGCCCCGGCGGTGGACAGGTTCGGCAACGTCTACAACAACAGCGAGGACGGCAACCTCTACGTCGTCCGGCCTGACGGCACCCTGCGCGAGAGCCTCTTCCTCGACACCGCCCTCGGCGCCGCCTATACGCCGCTGTCGATCGGCGCCGACGGCAAGATCTACACCCAGAACAACGGCCACCTGTTCGTGGTCGGCCGGTAGGCTCTTGACTTACGCCTGACTCATGCCTAGCCTGGGGAGGTGAGACGCACCTCACCTCCCCCACCCTACGCCGAGCTGCACGCGGCCTCCGCCTTCTCCTTCCTCGACGGCGCCTCGCTGCCCGAGGATCTCGTGGAGCGGGCGGCGGCGCTGGAGTTGCCGGCGATGGCGCTGGTGGACGCCAACGGCGTCTACGCCGCGCCGCGCTTCTTCCAGGCGGCGAAACAGGCGGGGATCAAGCCGCTGGTGGGCGCCGAGGTGGTGCTGGAGGACGAGCCCAGCCTCTGGCAGCAGCGGGTCCGCTCCGGTCCTCTCGGCCTGGTGCCGGACCCCCGGACGCCGGTGCGGGCGGTCGACACCCAGGCCCGGCTGACCCTGCTCGCCGCCGACCGCACCGGGTATCGCAACCTCTGCAAGCTGCTGACGGCGGCCGCGCGCGGCCGGGCCAAGGGGGAGGCGCGGGTCGCCTGGGACCTGCTGCCGGAGCACGCCGCCGGGCTCCACGTGCTGACCGGCGGCGAGGAGGGGCCGCTCGCCCGCGAGCTGGCCGACGGCGGGATCGATCCGGCGCGGCGGCTGCTCGAGCGGCTCTCCCATCTCTTCGGCGGCCGCATCCACGTCGAGCTCCAGCGCCATCGCCTGCGCGACGAGGAGCACCGGAACCAGGCGCTGGTCGATCTCGCCCGCAAGCTCCGCCTGCCGCTCCTCGCCACCAACGGCGCCCGCTATGCCCGCAGCGAGGACAAGCCGCTCCACGACGTGCTGACGGCCATCCGCCATCACACGACGCTCGACGCGGCCGGCCGGCTGCTGGCCGCCCACCGCGAGCGGCACCTGAAGAGCGCCGCCGAGATGGGCCGGCTGTTCGCCGACCTCCCCGAGGCCCTGGCCGCCAGCGCCGAGCTGGCCGCGGGGCTCGACTTCACGCTGGCGAACCTCGGCTACCGCTTCCCCGAGTACCCGCTGCCGCCCGGCGAGACCCCGGCCTCCTACCTGCGCCACCTCACCTGGAACGGCGCCCGCGCCCGCTTCCGGCCGCTCACCGCGCAGGCGCAGGCGCAGATCCAGAAGGAGCTGGACCTGATCGAGAAGCTGGACCTCGCCGGCTATTTCCTGATCGTCTGGGACATCGTCGACTTCTGCCTGCGCGAGGGCATCCTCGCCCAGGGCCGCGGCTCGGCGGCCAACAGCGCGGTCTGCTACGCGCTGTCGATCACCGCCGTCGATCCGGTCAAGATGGACCTCCTGTTCGAGCGCTTCCTCTCGGAGGAGCGCGGCGAGTGGCCGGACATCGACCTCGACCTCCCCTCGGGCGACCAGCGCGAGCGGGTGATCCAATACGTCTACCAGCGCTACGGCCCGCACGGCGCGGCGATGACGGCCACCGTCATCACCTACCGCGACCGCTCGGCCACCCGCGAGGTGGCCAAGGTCTTCGGCTACTCCGAGGAGCAGGTGGACAAGCTGGCCCGCCAGCTCGGCAACTGGAGCTACGACACTTTCCACGGCGATCCGCAGACCTTCGCGGCCGAGCTGGCGCAGGCGGGCTTCGACCCCGAGGAGCGGCGCCTCCAGCTCTTCTCCGAGCTCTGGACGCGCATCCACAACATGCCGCGCCACATCGGTCAGCACACCGGGGGCATGGTGATCGCCGCCGGCCGGCTCGACGAAGTGGTGCCGCTCGAGCCCGCCTCGATGCCCGGCCGCGTCGTCATCCAGTGGGACAAGGACGACTGCGCCGATCTCGGCATCATCAAGGTGGACCTGCTGGGGCTCGGCATGCTGGCCGCCCTGGAGGAGATGGTGCCCACGATCCGCAACCGCGAGGGGGTCCACGTCGACCTCGCCCATCTGCCGGCGGACGATCCCAAGGTCTACAAGATGCTCCAGGAGGCGGACACGGTGGGGGTCTTCCAGGTCGAGAGCCGCGCCCAGATGGCCTCGCTCCCCCGCAATCACCCCACCAAGTTCTACGACGTGGTGATCCAGGTGGGGATCATCCGTCCCGGGCCGATCGTGGGCAACCTGGCGAACCCCTACTTCGAGCGGCGCAACGGCCGCCAGCCGGTCGTCTATCCCCATCCCAGCCTGCAGCCGATCCTCGAGCGGACGCTCGGCGTGCCGATCTTCCAGGAGCAGCTCCTGAAGGTGGCGATGGCGGCGGCGAGCTTCACCGGAGGCGAGGCCGAGGAGCTGCGGCGGGCGATGGGCTCGAAGCGCTCGGCCGAGCGGATGCAGGCGATCGTCGGGAAGCTGCGCCGGGGGATGACCGCCAACGGCATCACCGGCAAGGCGCAGGAGGAGATCGTGCTGGCGATCTCCTCGTTCGCCCTCTACGGCTTCCCCGAGTCGCACGCCGCGAGCTTCGCGCTGATCGCCTACGCCAGCGCCTACCTCAAGGCGCATCATCCGACCGCTTTCTTCCTGGGGCTGCTCAACGCCTGGCCGATGGGTTTCTATCATCCGGCGACGCTGGTGAAGGACGCGCAGCGGCACGGCGTCGACATCCGGCCGGTGGACGTCCAGACCTCCGGTCTCCTCTGCCGCTGGGAGGACCGCGAGCTGCGCGAAGGGGAGCGCGATCCGCGGACGGGAACGGCGCCGGCGGCGGGCGCCATCCGCCTCGGTTTCCGCTTCGTGCGCGGCCTGCGCGGGCGGGCGGCGCGGTCGATCGAGGCCGAGGCCGCGCAGGCCCCGTTCGCGGATGCCGGAGACCTGGTGCGGCGCTGCGACCTGCACGACGACGAGCTCCAGAAACTGGCCTCGGTGGGCGCCCTGGCCTCGCTGGGGATGACCCGCCGCGCCGCCCTCTGGCAGATGGCCCGCCTCGGCAAGCCCGCCGGTCCCCTGCTCGACCGCCTCCCCGATCCGGAGCCTTCACCGCTCCCGGAGATGACCCCGGTCGAGGAGGTGCAGGCCGATTACGGCGGCGTCCAGCTCACCCTGGGCCCGCATCCGGTGGCCTACATGCGCGAGCTGCTGGCGACGAAGGGGGTGACGCCGGCCGCGGGCCTCGCGGCGCTGGCGAACGGCGCCAGGGTCCGCACGGCCGGCGCGGTGATCGTGCGCCAGCGGCCCGGCACCGCCAAGGGGCTGCTCTTCCTCACCCTGGAAGACGAGACCGGCATGTCCCAGGCCGTGGTCCCCCCCGACCTCCTCCAGCAGCACCGCAAGCTGATCGTGGGCTCCCCCGGCCTGGTCGTCGAAGGCGTCCTCCAGAAGCGGGACGGAACGGTGTCGGTGAAGGGGGAGAAGTTCTGGTCGCTGAAGGAGCTGGTGTCGGTGCCGAGCCATGATTTCCGGTGAGGGATCTGGTTCAACGTCGCTCCTTTGCGCTATCTTGGTCTTGGCCCATGGGGTCCAGCGATGAAACCAAAGGTCTATCTCGAAACCACGATCGTCAGCTACTTGACCGCACGGCTAAGCCGCGATCTGGTCCTGGCAGCTCATCAGCAACTCACTCGAGAATGGTGGGAGATTCGGTCGAGATTCGACCTGTTCATCTCAGAGCTGGTCGTACGTGAGATCAGCTCTGGAGATAAGGATGCCGTTGCTCGCCGTCATACGGCTGTCCAAGGATTGGACGTTTTGGCCTTGAATGACGAATCCACAAGCTTGTCTCGGATTCTCATCGAACGGGGTCCTCTCCCGGAAAAGGCCCTTGCCGACGCACTGCATATTTCGATCGCGGTCGTAAGCGGCATGGACTACTTGTTAACTTGGAACTGTACCCATATCGCCAATGCGACGACGCTAGGCAAGGTTGAAAAACTCTGCCGCGATGCGGGCTATGATCCGCCAACGATCTGCACGCCAGAACAACTCATGGAGGCTTGACCATTATGGCCCGTGATCCCATTGTCGAAGAGGTCCGTAGAGTTCGCGAAGAATACGTCGCGTCTCTCAATTATGATCTGGACGCTATCTACAGAGATCTTAAGGAAAGCGAAGGAAAGAGCGGCCACCGGGTAGTCTCACTGCCTCCCAAGCGGCTCCAGGCCGAAGTCAAGAAGTAAGCTTGACCTACAGACCCGCCTCTGCCGCCACAGCTGTGAGGAAACGGCGGAGACTGGCGATGCCTTCGCGATATTCGCCCTGGACGGCAGCGTAGTCTTCGATGAGATCTCCTTGCGCGATATGGTCTCGCAGGCAGATCGTCGCGCGCAGCCTGATAGCCAGATCTCGATCGATCGCTGCTCGGTCGACGAGGAGGTCAAAGGCCGAAGCGGCGTCGTCCGGGATATCCCAGTGCCTTCCGGCAATCCAGTGCGCCACCAGATCGGTACACTCCTGTGCAGCGAGGAAAAGATGGAAGCTCGCCAGATCCCGGTCCCTACTATTCGCGAGGAGTTTCTCCTCCGGTAGGGACAGGATCAATTCGACATTATCGAGCCACGCCGCAGCTCGCGCGGCTTTCTCTCGCACGGCTTCAATCTTGACCATGTTCCAATCTTTGGGGAGGGCAGCGGCACGCTCGCGAAGGCGATCCTGAAGTTCCATGACGGGATCTTACCCTGACAGATAGAATCCAGTCGATCATGCAAGAGGATAAATTGAGATCCAAGGCCGCCGCTCTCCCAGCGAGCAACGACACCACCCTCCCGCCCGCCTCGGTCCGCGGCATCGCCGAGCGCCTCCGGGGCGCCAACCTCGCCTTCGCCCGCCGCTATCCGGGAGAGGCGGGCCGGCGCCAGCCGGTGCACGTGGTCTACGGCGGGGCCCATCTGTTCAAGCGGGACTCCGCCGCGAAGCTGGGCGCCCTCGCCCTGCGCTCCCTGGAGGAGCACGCGCCCGATGCCGCCGCCCTCGCCCAGGTCTTCGCAATGCCGGAGGAACTCGCGGCGACGGTTCACGCCCGCGTCGTGGAGAAGCTCCGCCGCGAGCCCGTCGAGGATTACCGGATCGACTTCGAGGACGGCTACGGTCTGCGCCCGGACGCGGAGGAGGACGGCCACGCCGCCGCCGCGGCCCGCGAGATGGCC